>JAYUKI010001098.1:0-9042 GCA_043764595.1 Myxococcales bacterium
GATGCCGAAGAGCTTCTTCATCGGCAACATCGCGGACAAAAACGACGATCCCGAGTTCTACATGAGGAACACGGTCATCGACGTGCCGTACGGCGCGGCTCAGGACGGCCTCTTCACGGCCACCTACGCGCAGCCGGTCAACCGCATCAAGTGGGAAGTCCAAGAGCGCGCCCTCATCGCCCGCTCCACCTTCGAGCGCATCGCCGACACGGACCACAAGGGCTCGCGTCGTACGAACGACGGCCAAGTGGTCGCCATGTTCGCGATCGAGAGCCATTTCGACGTCCGTCGCGACTACAACCCGGGAACGGGCGAAGAGTCGAACACGATCGTCGAAAACGCGAGCGACCGTCCTTGGTACGAGCGCGACTACATGCGCGTCGACTGGTCGAAGAACCTCGTCACCGACGGCTATGCGGTCGACACGCTGTCCCAAATCGGCCTCTACGGCGGCGTCAAGTTCACGCCGCTCGCGTACAAGGTCGAAGATCCCAGCGATCCGAACGCCCCCGCGTTCGCCCCGGAAGAGGGCTACTTCGACGTCGCGGCCAAGGCCTTTGCCACGCCGCAGATGATCGAGACCCCCTACGGCACCTACCCGGCGTGTTTCTTCTTCGGCGTCACCCCCGCCGGAAACTGCAACGCGACGGAGCTCACCCTCCGCCTCGCGTTCAAGAAGGTCACCGAGACCGACTACGAGCCCAGCGACTGGGACGGCAACCGGCAAGAGACCTTCGGCGCGTTCTACTCGGACCGCTACGGCTACGAGCGCAACTACGGCATCCTCGACACGCAGTGGCATCGCCTCGCGGCGAAGTACAACATGTTCGAGCGCAGCCACATCTCCCAGAAGGCGGACGGCGGCAAGGAGCTCTTCGCTCAGTGCAACGTCGATTTCTGGCGCGATGAAAACGGCGACATCCTGAAGTTCAAGACGGCGGGAACCGGATTCGCATCCGACCCGACGACTGGCCTTCCGATTCCCGATCCGAACGGCAAGCCCATGCCCGGCAGCTCGGTCGCCGCCGGCCAGGCCCGCAACGCGAACCGCTGGAAGATTCTCGACGGAAACGAGAACAAGACGGACGACGAGTGCGAGTTCAAAGACGGCAAAGGCACGTTGCTCCACGCCGGCGCCCGCTGCGACACGGTCGCGCGTCGCTGCTCGCTCCCGCTCCACGAGCGCAAGACCAAGGTCATCCCTTGGTACTACGGCGCGGACGGCCCCGCCGACCTCTTCCCGTCCACGGCCGCTGCTACGGAGCAGTGGAACGTCGCTGCGAAGCAGGCCCTCCAGGTCGGTATGAAGGTCGACGCCCAGCGCGTTGGCGCGGCAGCCGACAAGTACATCACGAGCGAGGAGCAGATCGCCAAGCGTGAAGGCGCCGCCAAGGACATTGGCGACATCTTCGTTCTCTGCCACAGCCCCGTTCTCGACACGGACCAGCCCGCGTGCGGCAAGCCCGGTACGGTCGCCCGTATCGGTGACCTTCGCTACAACTCGGTCAACGTCATCAACACGCCGCAAGACCCGTCCCCCTGGGGCATCATGGTCGACGGCGACGACCCCCTCACTGGCGAGAAGGTCAACACCTCGGTCAACGAGTGGGGACACATCCTCGACATCATCAGCCAGAGCACCGCGGACTACATCCGTTGGGTCAACGGCGAAGTGTCGGACGAATCGGTGACCGCTGGCGACTACATGCTCGACTGGACCAACGGCGCGAAGTTCGCGGCCAAGGCCACGGAGCAGAAGGTCCTCACGGAGAAGGAAGTCCAGACCCGCCTCGCCTCGGTTCTCTCGGCGGACGGCAACGGCAACTTCTACAACCGTAAGGTCCTCACCAAGGACGAGCAGCTCCCGATGCAGGAAATGCTCGGCAAGCTGAAGGCTCAGGGCCAGGCGCGCAAGAAGGCGGGCCTCAACCTCGACCAAGACCCGCAGATCGAAGCGCGTCGCAAGCAAATGGTCGGTTCGAAGTTCGAGGCCATGATGGCCACGAAAGAGATGCAAGTTGCGGCCGGCATTCCCGCCAACCGCGCCGGCCAAATCTCGCTCACCGACGACGCCATGCTCGCTCGCGTGTCTCCCCTCCGTGGGCAGAACCCGCAGCTCCGCCGCTGGCTCGACACCCTCAAGAACCAACACGCCCACGAGCACGCCTCGTGCACCGTGGAAGCGCCCCTCCCGGACGCGACCGGTATCGTTGGTCTCGCTCGCCAAGCCAAGACGCTCTATCCGCTGCCCGCAGCGGATGACGCGGCCTTCGCGGCGAAGAAGAGCAAGCGCGACCGCGACATGTTCCAGTGGATCCGCGAGCAGTTCCACATCTCGGTTATCCTCCACGAGATGGGCCACTCGATGGGCCTCCGGCACAACTTCACGGGCAACTTCGACGCCCTCAACTTCCACACGCAGTACTGGCAGCTCCGCACCCGAAACGGTCAGGAGAAGGCGTGTGTTGCGGACAGCGGCCCCGGTGGCTCGCGTTCCTACAAGCCCCAGACCAACGGCGAGGCCTGTGTCGGTGGCCGCTGGTTCGACCCCATGACGGAGACCGAGCAAAACGGCATTCTCCCCAGGTGGGGCAACTCGACCGTCATGGACTACCCCGGCGACTACTCGCAGGACATGAACGGCCTCGGCAAGTACGACAAGGCCTGGATGCGCTTCATGTACGCGGATGCGGTCGACGTCGACGTCGACTCCAACGCGGGCAACAAGGCGAACTACTACCCGCTCATCAGCGACCGCAACAGCGGTGGCGTCCTCGGTCCGTTCCTCCTTCCGGCCTACTGGAAGCTCAACGACCTCTTCAACGTCGTCGGTGAGTGCACCGGTGGCGACGCCAAAGACCCGCTCAGCGCCAAGTGCACCGGACAGGTCCTCGACTACCGCAAGCTCTACGACATGAAGGACTCGGCGGGCACGACCCGCACGAAGGACTTCGGCGCCGTCAGCTACGGTGGCAACTTCAACAAGTCGGAGGACGGCTTCGCCCGCCACCCGTACATGTTCAGCTCCGACGAGTTCGCGGACGGCGGCAACGTCTCCGTTTACCGTCACGACGCCGGCGCGGACCTCTACGAGCAGGCTCAGTACTTCATCAACTCGTACGAAAACCGCTACGTGTGGGACAACTTCCGCCGTAACCGCGTCATGTTCAACGTCAACGGCACGGTCAACCGTACCCTTGGTCGTTACTTCGACAAGATGACGGCGACCACGAAGGCCATGGGCCTCATCCTCGACGGCGGACCTGGCGACGGCCAGTACCTCGGCCACGAAGAGCTCCTCCTCACGCACGCCCTCGCTTCGTCGATGGGCTTCGAGGAGTTCATCAAGGTCCTTACCCGCCCCGAGCCCGGTGCGTACCGCTTCTCGCGCAGCCGTGACCTCTCGGACACCTGCACGAACAAGAGCTACGCCGAAGTGTCCGAGTACTACGCGGACGACCTCTGCAAGAACGAGAGCGCGACCACCCCGCCCGCCTTCACCTTGAAGGTCGGACAAGGCGTCCGCTACATGCACAACGAGTACGACTACTCGAAGGGCTACGAGTGGAGCAGCTACCTCAAGTGGGTCGGCAGCTACTACGAGAAGGTGTACGTCACGTTCTTCCTCACCGAAGCGTACAACAACTTCCTCCAGAACAGCCGCGACGACTATGTCGACGGACGCGACCGCAACATCAACTACGCCCGGATTTACCCCGAGCAGATGCGCCGCCTCACGGCCAGCCTCATGCAGAACGACTCGACGCTCTACGCGCCGTACGTCCTTCCGCAGACCACTGGCTTCGCGACCTCCGCGGACCCCGTTCAGTGGCTTCCCCTCGACCGCTTCACCTCGTCGGATCCCGGCACGGTGTCTCCGGTTTACCCGGCGGGTGCAGTTCGCATCAACCCGCTCGTCGGCTGGGAGCAGCAGTTCCCCGCCATCATGTACAACTACATCTACGGGTCGACGACCCTCACGATGGACTGGGCCAACCACCTCCGTGTTTGGTACCCGGACACCGACGGCGCGCTGCCGGTCCCCGTGGACCAGCAGATCCGTTACCAGGACCCGATCTCGGGCATCCAGTACGCCGCTCGCAGCTTCGGCCGCGAGACCATCGCCGGACGTCAAGTCCAGCGTGCAACCGGCTCGCGTATGCTCCAGTACGCGAACGACTTCGCAGGCACCGCGTTCGTGATCCTCAGCACGGATCCCGTGACGGGTCAGCACACGTACCAGAAGTCCGGCGTCGCGAACGAGCCGGTGTGCAAGACCCTCCCGGGTGTTGCCACGGCCGACCAAGAAGTGGCGTGCACGGCTGCCAAGAAGCGCATCAAGTACTTCTCGAGCAACCTCGACACGATGCGCGAGATCGCGCTCTACATCCAGGGACCCCTCTCGGGCCGCTGATCTAGAGTCGCTCGTACCTGCGGACGGCGCTTCGGAAACGGAGCGCCGTTCCGCTTTTTGTGGAACGCGATCCTCGATTCGCCAAAGCGGCCCATCTCGCTGTTCCCGCGAGCCGGATGTGGTGTTGCGGCTCCATACAGCCCTTCGTCGGACGGATACGGAAGTAGATGGGCTGGTAGGGTTGGGGGATGGAACCGCTTTTTGTCGGGGGGCAGGTTGTTTCGGCGGGGCCCGTTCGGGAGGTTCTGGACCCTTGGACGGGGGAGGCGTTTGCTTCGACTCTCGTGGCGGATGGAGGGACTGCGGAGCGCGCGGTCTTGGCCTGCGTGAGCGCGTTCGAGCGGACGCGTCGCATGCCGGCGTACGCGCGGCGGGATCTTTGCTCTCGGGTGGCGGAGCTTCTTCGTGCTCGGGCGGAGCCTCTGGCGCTGGTGTTGGCGCGCGAGGCGGGAAAGCCCATCGCGCTGGCACGGACCGAAGTGGCGCGTGCGGCCATGACGTTTGCGATCGCGGCGGAGGTGGCCGTGCGGGCGCGCGGAGAGGTGATGAGCCTCGATCTGTCGGAAGCTCACTCGGTGTACTCGGGCTCGTTCGTTCACGTCCCTCGTGGGCCCGTGCTGGCGTTTGCTCCGTTCAACTTTCCGCTGAACCTCGTGGCCCACAAGGTGGCTCCGGCGCTCGCTTGTGGGGCGAGCGTGCTCGTGAAACCGGCGCCGAAGACCCCCCTTTCGGCGCTCGCTCTTGCCGCGATCGTGCGCGACGCCGGCGCTCCCGACGATGCGATGCAAGTGCTTCCGTGCGACGACTCCATCGCCGAGCAGCTCGTGCGCGACGATCGTTTTGCGGTCTTCACGTTCACTGGAAGCGCGCGTGTCGGCTACATGCTGAAGGCCATTTCAGGGAAAAAGCAGGTCATTTTGGAGCTCGGTGGGAACGCCGCGGCCGTCGTCCACGAAGACGCCCCCGAGCTCGCACGCGCGCTCGATGGGCTCACGGCGAGTGCGTTTGGCTACGCCGGGCAGGTCTGCATCAAGACCCAACGCATCTATGTGCATCATGCACGGTACGACCAGGTCGTGTCGGGCCTCGTCGCGCGTGCGCGTGACCTCGTCCCCGAAGAGCCCGTTTCGGCGAAGGGATTCTTGGGTCCGGTCGTCGACGATGCGAACGGAGCGAGGATCGGCGCGTGGATCGACGAGGCCACGGCCAAGGGGGCACGGGCCCTTCACCTTGGCTCGCGGGACAAAAATCGACTCGGCGCCACCGTGCTCGAGACGCTTGGCGACACGGCGGGCATGCGGGTCGTGGACGAAGAAGTGTTCGGCCCCGTGCTCGTCGTCCGGTCGTACGGCACGCTCGACGAGGCACTCGCGTTGGTGAATCGCTCTCGCTATGGGCTCCAAGCGTCCCTCTTCACGGACTCGAGCCGCGCCATCGCAGAGGCCTACGACGTGCTCGACGTGGGCGGCCTCGTGGTGAACGACACCCCGAGCTTTCGCAGCGACGCGATGCCCTACGGCGGAGTGAAAGACTCGGGTCTCGGGCGCGAGGGCGTCGCGTTCGCCGTGGCCGAGTACACCGTCCCGAAGATGCTCGTTTCGCGCCGGCTCGCTACCTAGAGCACCGAACGGATTTGAATCCCGCCCGGGTGCAACGAAAGGCTGGGTGAGGGGCTGCGTGCTCATGAAAGGACCAATCAAGACCTCCGTGGGTTGCGGTTGACGTGAGCTCAGTGGGTTGGAACCGAGTCCAAATACCGAGCGGTCCATGCTTGCCTACATCGAAGCCTTGATGGCACGAGCGATGCAATAGTGTGCGTGGCACCTACACCGGGTCCAAAAAGGAGTCTTCGTGAAGCTTTTGGCGTTCGCTCGGTTCGGTCTCGTCGCTCTCGCCCTCTCGTCGGTGGCTTGCTCGGCAGACATGCAGGACGCGACTGGGGATGGCGAAGATCCGCTGCTCCGAAAGACGGCGGCGACCTCGAATTGGTCCTACCGCGGGCCGATGCCCGAGCTCGAGTCGCCACGCATGACCGTCTCGCTCGCCGGCAACACGGTGCATGTGTCCGGTGTGTTGCCTGCGGCCTACAAGGGTCAGCTTCCCTTTCACGCCATCACGGAGCCCGACGCTTTGCAGCCCGGGCGCACCCGCGTTCACGTGGTTTATCCCATCGCCACGGTGAACCCGAGCGGGACCACGGTCGAAGGCCTGCCCACGCGCAACCCCGAGCCGGCCGACTACGAGGTTTGCGGTGGGGACAACTTCCACGCCACCAACTCCATTGGCGCGTTCGGCGGTTTTCCCTTCATCGAGTACGTCTGCAACCATCGCGACAGGGATGGTCGCGTGCGCAGCGGCATCGCCTTTCACGGGCCCATCACGAGCGAGAACCGCGAGGGAGGGGAGTACTGGTACCTGAAACGCGGACCGGTATCGCACGCGTGCAATCGGATGCTCGGCGAGCACGTGCTCGAGCTCGCGCACCTCATTGGATTCGATCGCGGCGTTCGGAAGACCCCCGTCAAGGTCATCGCCGAGCTCGACACCTTCCGCGGGCGCAAAGTCGACGTGGACTACGCGGCGAGCGGATGGACACGCCCGAACGCCTCGGAGGCCTTCGTATTCCCCATGTGGCAGTCCTTGAAAGTGCGCCCGGATGGAAAGACGGCGCTCGAGTTCCCGCAGTGGGCGTGCGAGACCTCGCGGTGCGCAGCCATGCCGAAGAACGTGCAAGACCCCGAGACCGGCGGCCTTCCTCGTGGAGAAGTGGCTTGCCCTCCCGCCTACCACATCGAACAAGTCGGACGCGGACAGCTTTGCATCGCGGACGACGGCCAGAACGCGTGGGGCCCCTACACCGTGGCGATGGTCGAAAAATGTCGTGAAGGAAGAGGGGGCGCCGTTTGCGAGACCAACCGTTGGGAAGCCAATTTCGCCAAACGCATCCGTGGTGAAGGCGCGTGCCCGATTGGCGCGCGTTTCGACGCGGTGACCGGTTATTGCGCAGAAGGCGAGAGCGCGTTTGGACCGTTCCCGCAGCCCTTGGTGGACCGCTGCCTCGCAGCAGGTGGCGGCGAGGTCACGTGCCGTTCGGCGCGCTGGAACCGCTTTTTTCTCGCCCGGTTGCTCGGTCGGCTTTGAGCTCAGGCGTACGGATTGGCCAAATTCCGGCCGACCAGCGGAACGTGAGTTGCGGCCAAGCTTGACGTGGACCACGTTGGATTCTACCGGGGAGGGAGCCATGCCGAACGAGACTCCCTCCGCGCGCACCATCGGACCCGACGATCCGCTTCCCACAGTGAGGAACGTGATCCTCGTGATGAGTGGAAAAGGTGGGGTAGGAAAGAGCACCACGGCCACGAACCTCGCCCTCGCGTTGAAGCGGGCGGGGTACCGGGTGGGCCTCTTGGATGCGGACATTTACGGCCCGTCCATCCCCACGATGCTCGGCGTGAGCGGCCGCCCCGTGTCTACCGACGGAAAATCGATCGAGCCTCTGGAGCGCTTCGGCGTGCGGCTCATGTCGATCGGGTTCTTGCTCGAAGACCCTCGCCAGGCCGTGATTTGGCGCGGCCCCATGCTCCACGGGGCGCTTCAGCAGTTCTTGAAGGACGTACACTGGGGCGAGCTCGACTTCCTCGTGCTGGACCTGCCGCCCGGCACCGGCGACGTGACGCTCACTCTCTCTCAGCGCGTGGGCGTGACCGGCGCCGTGGTGGTGACCACGCCCCAAACCGTGGCCACGGACGACGTCTTCAAGAGCGTCTCCATGTGCGAAAAGGTGAACATCCCCATTCTCGGCGTGGTCGAGAATATGAGCTACTTCATCGACACAGCCGGCGTAAAACACGAGCTCTTCGGCAAAGGCGGCGGACAGGCGATCGCCGATTTCGCGAAGGCCCCACTGCTCGGCCAGATTCCCATCGATCAGCGCGTGCGCGAGTGCGGCGACAAGGGAATTCCGCTCGTGCAGTCCGACCCCGAAGGCGCAACCGCGATGATCTTCGCGGACATCGCGGAGAAGCTCGTGAAGATCGTCTTCGAAAAAGCCGACTCCGGCGACGACGACGGTCCGATCATCGATCGCAGCGGTGGTCCGGGCGGCAAGAAGCGCCTCCCCGTCATGAAGTGAACCAGTGCTTCGGGTGCTTCGGCGCCCGAGCTCCAAAAACGAAAACGGTCCGAGGCCTTCACGAGGCCTTGGACCGTCGTCCTTTCGGGATCCTTGCGTCGGATCAGCTTTTGAAGAACCCGCTCTTTTTGGCGGCCGCGAAGAGCTCGACGTCTTGTTCCTTCTTCAAAAGGACCCCCAAGAACGGAATCTCGCGCACGAGGCGCTCACGTCCCACTCCGGCGCGCCGCAAAACGGTAATCCAGTCGACGAGCTCGCTCGTCGTGGGCCGCTTGCGAATGCGGGGAAGCTCGCGGAGCTTGTAGAACGTGACCACCGCCTGGTCCACGAGCTCTCGGTCGACCTCGGGATGGTGCACCTTCACGATGCGCGTCATGAGCTCGTGGTCGGGGAAATCGATGAAGTGGAACACGCACCTTCGCAGGAAGGCGTCGGGGAGCTCTTTTTCGTTGTTCGAGGTGATGATGACGACCGGGCGCTCTTTGGCCACCACGAG
>JAYUKI010001099.1:0-2660 GCA_043764595.1 Myxococcales bacterium
CCGGTTCCACGAGTGATCGAGTAAACGTTGAGGTGTTTCAAGGGGTTTTCCTTTGGAAGTCTCGAGGCGAAGCGCGCGTGATGCTCGCACGTTCTCGAACCCGTGTCGCCGTTCGAGACGCTGTGGGGCTGGGCGACACGTGGCTCACGGAGCTCAGAGGGCCGCCGTTCGCCCGGTCCGCCCGATCCGCCCGGTCCGCCCGATCCGCCCGATCCGCCCGATCCGCCCGATCCGCCGCGTCCTTGCACGTCCCTCCGATTTTGGTGATCCATTTCTTGCGCTCCACGCACGGACAGGAAGAGAGCGTCGTTGGCTCTCTTCTTCGGAGGCCGTCATGAACGTCGCGAAAATGCTTCGCCAAGGTTCGCTCGAGTCTGGGATGCACATGGCCACGAGGCCGAGCGAGGGGCGAACCCTCGAGCGCCTTAGGATCGAAAACGGCGGCACGTTGCCCCTCGATCTCGTCCTGCGCATCGCCGATGTGCTGCTCTTCCACATGGATCAAGGGCACAAGCGCGGAAGTGCGTTTCGGTACCTTCATGCCTCCTCGCTCACTCTGCTCGTCGACGGAAGCCTCGTCGTGAGTCCTTCGGCTCGCGCCCATGCCCGAGCTCCGGAGCCCGAGCTCACGAGCAACGAACAGACCGACGTGTTCGTCGTCGGAGCCCTGCTCTTCTACCTTTTGACCGGCGAGGACCCGGTGGTCACGTTGGACGGATTTTTGCCGTCGCTTGCAGGTCGCCTTCCCGTCATTCCCTTTCCGGTGGCGCGGGCCATCCAGCGAGCTCTTCATCCGCGCCGCGCGGTCCGCTGGCTCGACGTCGCCGAGCTTCGAGACGCTCTCTTCGGCGACGAAGGCGAACGTCGCACGTTGCCGATCGGGTTCCAGAGGCCGGAATGGGCACGCGAGCTCATGGATCGCGCGCCCGCTCGCCGCGCAGGCTAGTTCCGTCGAGTGGATGGGTAGGCGCGGTCGGAGGGGACCAGGCTGAGCCTCGCGTAGGCCTACGCGGTTCGTCGATGCTATGACCGCGGACGGACCAAGGTCCGCGAGGGAGCATGGCGTCGAAAAAGAAGGGCAAAAAGAAGGCTTCGGCTTCGAGCGAGTCGCAGAAGGCTCCCGCGACGGAAGGCGAGAGGGAGGTCCCCGAGCCAAGCCGCGCCGCCGCGAACGACGTCGCGGACGCGGACGCCGTCCCCGCGAAAAAGAACTTTCGTCCGCTTCCTGCGCCTCTTCCGCAGCCCGTCTATCCAAAGGAGTCCTCGCCCATCGACAACCCCGGCACGATGGCCGTGGTGCTCTCCGTCGTGCTCGCCGTGCTCATCGGTCTCACGTGGAAGCAGGGCGGTCGTCCCCAAGACGCCGGTGGACCGCTCGGCGCCGTGCCAAAAGAGAGCTTTCTCGTCGCTCGCGTGGACGTTCCCACGTTGCGTGCGTCCCCTCTTTATGCGGCCGTGCTCGGCGAAGAAGGGCCCTCGAAGGCTCTTGGCTTGGACGAGATCACCCGCGGCTGCGGTTTCGATCCGATAGCGCGCGTCGACGAGCTCGTCCTGGCGATTCCCGAAGGGGAGGCCAAAGGCACGTTCGGCGTGGCCGCGAAGGTTCGAATCGACGAGAGCGAGCTTGCGACGTGCGCCGAGCGGCTCACTGCGGCACGAGGCGCCAAGACCACGCCGAAGACGGTCGGCAGCTTCCACGTTCTCGAGCAAGAAAAGGGCGAGCGCTCGGCTCCGGGACTCGCGTTTCGCGAAGGGGGGCTGCTCGTCGTCGCCGAAGGCTCGTGGCTCTCGTCGATGCTAGCGGCTGCCGAGGGGACGCACCCACGGGCCCTCGTCGGGGACCTGCACGCCGATCTCTCGAAGACGCTCGAGAGCGATCCGCAGCTCGTTCGCCCGACCGTCCTGGCGACCGCGGTCTTGCCGACTTCGCTTCGTGAGCGCCTCAAGGTGGAGCTCTCCCACGAGCTCTCCGCCGCACCGGCTGGCGCCACGAACGAAGACACCCCAGAAGCCATCATGGCGGCGGTGCTCTCGGTGTCGGCTGCGGGCCTCGCGATTTCGGCTCACGCCGGCGAGGAGATCGTGGCGCGGGCCGAGCTCGTCTGCGAGACCGAGACGGCGGCCAAGGTGCTTGGTCGGCTCGTGGAGCGAAAGCGGTTCGGTTGGTCGAAAGACATCGCTCTGCGCCTCGTCGGGCTCGGGTCGGCGGTCGATTCCATCGTCGTCGAGCCCCACGGCCCAGGTCTGACCGTGAAGCTCCACGCCCCTACCGAAGATCTGTCGCGTGGCATCGCTCGAGTGCTCGAATACGGCAAAAAGAAGGCTTCTCCTGCCGAATCGCCCCCGCCCCGGCGCCCCGTGCCGGACGAGATCGTGTCCTCCAAGAAGGACGCCGGAGCGTCCCCGAAGTAGAATCCCGCAAAGCCCCCGTAGATTTTCCCGGAAGCGTTGCTTACCTTTGGGAAGCACTCGAGGCCGGGCAAGGTGTCCGTGCCCATGCCGTATGCAACGCGTGGCTTCCAATCATTCGCCGCGCGCGAAAAAGTCCGAAGGAGACAGTCCATGGCCGGAAAGAACGTCATCGAGCTCACCGACGAAAACTTCGACACCGAGGTGACGAGCTCCCCGATCCCCGTGCTCGTCGACTTCACGGCGACGTG
>JAYUKI010001100.1:0-9037 GCA_043764595.1 Myxococcales bacterium
GCGAGGCTCCTTTTGTGTCGCGTCAAACCATCGGCCGTAGCACTTCCCTCCTTCCCGCAAGCTTGTCGCGAACGCGCCGCCGCTCAGGCGAACGACCGACATCGCTCCGCTCTTCATGAACGCGGCGTCCTCCTGCTCGGAAAGCCGAAAGCTCCGGAGCCGCCCGGTGTCCGCGTCGTAAAAGGAAAGACCCCCGTCGTCCGGGAGCTTGACGATCCCCGGCGCGCCCTTCGTCGCTGGAAGTGTCCGCACCCACGCGTCACGGGCCGAGGCGTTCGCTGGAAGGTCGGGGCCGTCCGAGACGCCGAGCCGGAAGAGCCCGTCGTATCCGAGCCCGCCCAAGCCAACCAGCCGCGCGTCGATCGCCAGGTCATCTCGGTTCACGACATCCGTGACACCGAAGCCACGCGGAACGACGTCGTTGGGGACGGTGACATCGATCGCGAATCTTCGTGCGTCGAACGGCTTCACGAGCGAAGAGAACGCACCCGCGATGGCCCACTTGACCTTGGCATTCGTGTCCACGGCGACGAGGAGCGTCCCGGCGGCGCCTTCGGCCGACAGCACCAAAAGCCCCTGGTCCACCACCTTGCCGACGGCGTCGATGACGGTCGCGCCTTCGTGCAGCGTGCGCGGGAGCTCGCCGGTGGCCCGGACGATGTCGAGGTACGCGTCACGCCGCCGCCGCGCGTCCTCGCAGGGCATCTCGTCGAAGCGGCGCGGATGCTTCTTCGAGTACGAGACCGCCATGCACGCGAGCGGCGGGTAGGCGAGCACCGGTACGCGTGACGAGACCGATGGCGCAGTCGGCGCCGCGTCGCTGCCGGCGTCCTGCGAGGATCGCGTGGCGGTGTGAACAGCTCGAGGCCTCGCGGCGGTCCGCGAGCCTCCACAAGCCCCGCTCGCACCAACGAGGACGAACCCGAGCACCCAGGCAACGCTCACGAGCTTCACGAATCGCGACGGTAGACCACTTCGTCGGAGGCGCGTGGGTCTCATCGAGAACGAAAGGCCGATGGTGACGCGCGGTGGGCGGGTCGCGCATTGCGCAGAGATTTCGACCGTCGTGGGGATTCACACAGAGTGGAGCGCCGCTCACGAGCTTCGCGGCGCGACCCGGGAACCCGTCCCCCGACGAGAGCCGCGGCCGCGAGCTTGTTTTCAAGGTCGGTCCAGGCTTGGCGGGCTTGCGGCCCAGATGGCCTCTTGGAGATCGGTGGCGCGAATCGTCGCGACAATGGCCAAGCTGTCCGCGTCCACGGCATAAGCGATGTTGCCCGACCTTGTATCGCCTCCGCATCCCGGAAGCGTTCGAGTCGACCGCCGCGGAGCAGGAGCCGCTCGCGAAGACCGAGGATGATCCGGCCGATCACCGAGTCGCCAGAGAGACGCTCGCCTGGGCCGGCGACTTCCGGTTCGTGCTCAGGCAAGGCGGTGGACTGACCGGCTACGACACGCTCGTCGTCGACGCCTCCGGCAACGCGCGGATGTTCTTTCATCCGAAACGACGCGAGCGTGACCCTCGGAGTACGTCGTATCGCGTGGTGAGATTTCGGCTCTCCACGGAGCAGATGACGGCACTGCGATCCGAGATCGCAACCGATCGAATCTTCGACTTGAAGCGCTCGTACAGCGCCGACGTCTTTGACGGAACGAGCTGGTACGTCCACGTTCGCGCGGCGAACGACCAGAAGACCGTGGCGTGTCACAATCACTTTCCGCGAGAGGTGATCGCGCTCTCCAACTTCGTGCGCGCCCTCGTACCACCTCTGCCCGTCGACCTTCAGGACGCCGGCGAAGCGTTGACCGCCGACGAGCTCATCGCGATCGCAAAGGAATGGGGCGACCGTTAGATGAACGCCGAAGAGCCGACCAACCATGATCCGCGCGAGCGGACAGCCCATGACACACGCAACGAGACAGCCCGTGGATCGAGCGGCTCGCCACCAGGCAAGTGGACATGCGCGAGCGTTCTCGCCGCGACGCTCGAACCGGCGCGGACCAACGCTGAGTTGCTCGACCCGTTGTTCCTGACCGCGCTCGCCCGCGCGTGCGGGCTCGCCGTAGTCGATCTTGATTCAAGCGAGCTCTGCGAGAACCTGAGGCTGGCGGCGTCGACTGCGGGGGGAAAGAAGGACCGACCCGCTCGGCTGGGTTGGGGCCGCTGTCTCTCGCGTCGCTCGCCATGACGCCGAGATGACGGTCTCCGTCGATTCCGACTACCTCTTGGAAGGCCTCTACGAGGGGAACTGCGCTCAGGCAGGTCCGTGCCGCAGCGGCGAGCGCCAAGCGTGCCCACTCAGCACGACCCTCGCAGGGCCAGATGACCTACGATGACCGCATGGGCGACCTCGCCACCGCGCCGACCTTGATCGCCCCCGACCCGTTGTCGCTTGCGGGTCGTGTGCTCGCCGACAGGTACGAGCTGCTCGAGCTCCTCGGCGCGGGCGGAATGGGCGCGGTCTTCCGAGCGCACGACCGCGAGCTCGACGAGCTCGTCGCGCTGAAGCTCCTCCGACCCGAGATCGCATCCGACGGCGCTTCGCTCGTGCGCTTTCGGCGCGAGGTGAAGCTCGCGCGCCGGGTCACGCATCGAAACGTGGCGCGCACCTTCGACCTCGGAGTGGACGGCGCCGCCCGCTTCTTGACGATGGAGCTCATCGAGGGGGAGTCGCTCGCGAGCCACGCGCGAAGGCAGCGGATCGCGCTCGCCGAGGTCCTGCGTCTCGCCGAGGAGATCTCGCGCGGGCTCGCGGCCGCACACGCGGTCGGGGTGGTCCACCGCGACCTGAAGCCGGACAACGTCATGCTCTCCGGCGACCGGGTGGTGCTCACCGACTTCGGCATCGCGCAGATCGCCGACGGCCACGACGGCGCGAGGCGGACGGGCTCGATCATTGGCACTCCCGCCTACATGGCGCCCGAGCAACTCGACAACGGCGCGGTCGACGGGCGAACCGACGTCTACGCGCTGGGCACGTTGCTCTACGAGCTGCTCGTGGGGGCCCTCCCGTTTCCAGCGAGCTCGCCCGTCGCTGGCGCGGCCCAGCGCCTCATCGCCGACGCCCCCGATCCACGGGCCAGCGTCCCCGACATGCCGGAGCCGCTCGCCCGGCTGCTGCGTGACGCCCTCGCCCGGCGGCGCGAGGGGCGGCCCGACGCCCAGTCGTTCGTCGACCGAATCGAGCACCTGCGCGGGAGGGCCACGGTGGGGCGCGCTGGCGAGCGCTTGCCCACGCTCGACCACGAAGCGCTGGGCCGTCTCGTCGCGCCCTCCGCGATCCTCGTCGCCGACATGGTCGCTTCCCCACCTCACGAGGCGCTCGCGCGAGGGCTGACCGAGGCGGTGCTCGACGCGCTCACCGAGGCTCGCACCCGCGTCGGTCGAGTGAGCCCCCTAGAGCCGCGCGTCTCGGCCGAGGCCAACGATCTCGTGCTCCAGTCGTCGCTGCACGTCTCGGGCGAACGAGCGCGGGCGCGGGCGCGACTCCTCGAGGGTGCGGGCGGCACCCCCGTGTGGGCGAGCTATGTCGAGGGGCCCACGGCCGACGCCTTCGCGCTGGAAGATGCCCTGGCCGCGAGGGTGTGTGAGGCCGTGCGGGACCGCGCGGCGCGCGACGTGGGGCCGGCCGATCCCGCGATTCGTGCATCTTACAACAAGGCGCTCGCCGCGTTCGATCGCTTCGCGTTGCCCTCGGTCGAAGAGGCCATCGCGACGCTCGAGGAGGTCGAGCGCGCGTCGCCCGGAGATCCCCACGTGCGAGGGCTCCTCGCGCAGTGCCTCGCTCGCGCGTTCCTGCAGCTCGGGGGCACCGACGGCGAAATGAGCGCGCGCGCGGAGGAGCTCGCGCTTCGCGCGCTCGAGGTGAACCCCCGCGTCGCCCATGCACGGTACACCGTCGCGATGGTCCGCTTGCTCCATGGCGAGCTCGCCGCGGGACTCCGCGCTCTCGAAGAGACCGTGCGCACCTCGCCCGCTTACGCGGCAAGCCACGGCTCGCTCGGCGTCCTGCTGTCGGAGACCGGACACCCGGCCGAAGGCGCGCGGCGCATCGAGCTCGCGATCCGACTCGAACCGACGAGCGTGATTTTCCAGGTCGAGCGCGCACAGCTCCACGCGTTGGTCGGGGAGCGCGCGCGCGCGGACGCGATCCTCACCGAGGTCGCCCGGAAGGCCGGCCCGATGGCGACGATCGTCGTCGAGATCCGACTCGCCGTGTGGTGGAACGACCGCGAGCGGGCGGCGCAGTGCGCAGCCATACTCCTCGCGGCGCCTGGGGCGGCCTCGTGGAAGTCCGCCGCGGGGATGATGACGTCCATCGCTCGCGGCGAGCGGTTCGCCGAGTCTACGGAGGTGTTCGCGCGACTCACGGATCCGCGAACGGTGCCCAGGCATCGAGCGCGGATGTACGTGGTCGTTACGGAATACCACTCCAGCGTCGGCGCGCTCGACGAGGCCTTTTCTGCTCTCGCCACGCTGGCGGAGCTCCCCTTCGTCGACGTCCTCTGGATGGACCTCTGCCCGGCGCTCGAGCCCATGCGCGCCGATCCTCGCTTCTCCAAGGCGCGGGCCACGATCGCGACACGTGCCGCCGCGCTATGGGGATAGGCGCCTACTTCGGTATCCGCTCGTAAGAGAACGTGAACGCGACTCCCGTGGAGCTGGCTGCGCGTGTGCGCGAGCGTAGAGCGCCGCTGAAGTCCGGATCGCCAAGCCGAAGCGCACATCCGCCCAAGAAATCGTCGGTGGTGAGATCGTCGTCCCACACCTCGAGCCTGATCGCTCCCTGGAGATCGCGGGCAGGCACGTTGGAAAGCGCCACGAAGCTCCACGTAGGGCATGCCCCACGACGCGGGAAGGGCGAAGGAGCTCACGGAGAAGCCGCCGCGTCTTCGATGGCAGCAGCGCTTGCGAGCGTTTGGCGCCATGGTGCGGCGTCGCTCGTCAAAATAGGCAAGTGACAAATGTGAAACGGGAGCGCCTTAACGGCGACCCTGGACGACGATGGCCGAACAGCTCGACGAACGCGGCGGCGGCGCGTCCCGAGGACGGGTTCGAGCGGCGCAAGTACCTGAAATTCCACGATCGCATTTCCCAACTACGCCACTTGTGGCGTGATTGCGCGCGGCGATTTGGGGGGCTCACACCCCGCAGGCTCGATTGGGTCCTCACGTGGGCGGGGAGGGCGTCTCGAGCGCGCCTTGAAAGGGGCGACATTATCCAAACCTTGGAGCGCTCCCGCGCTTTGCCGGGCCTCGTTTCCTTCGTAGAGTGCGCGCGGGTCGAAGAAGAAATCGTCCCAGCGACGATTTCACGCAACGAAGCTAGCGCCATCGTCGAGAGAGGCTTCGTGTTCGAATCCTCTCCGGAGCCCCAATGAGTCCCTCTCCAGCCCTTCCCACCCCCGACGTTGGCTCGAGCAGCAGGACGCTGACGGCCTCGTATCGGAAGGGCGAGCTGCTCCGCGCAGGGAACCAGGCCTTTCGCTTGGTCAAATGCCTCGGGCTCGGAGCCATGGGCGAAGTGTACGAGGTGGACGACCAGAACCTCGGTGTGCGGCGGGTGATGAAGCTTCTGAGGCACGAGCTCGCGCAAAACATGCCGCACCTCGTCGAGCGCTTTTCACGGGAGAGCCGCTGCCTCGCCAAACTGCGCCACCCGAGCTGCGTATCGGTCATTCTTGCCGATCGCCTTCCGAACGGCGCCCCATTCTACGTCATGGAATTCGTCGCTGGACGGAGCCTCGCCGCGTTCATGGCGAAGCACGCGCCGCTCGAGCCTCGAGTGGCCTTGCCCATTCTGTTGCAGGTCGCCTCGGCGCTCGAGGCCGTTCATTCTGCCGGCATCATTCACCGGGATATCAAACCGGACAACGTGCTCGTGTGGCGCGAGGCCGAGGGAATTCGCGCCACGTTGCTCGACTTCGGTGTCATGAAGCTCGTCGCCGACCATGTGCTCGAAGGCTTCTGTGGGACACCAAAGTATGCCGCCCCCGAGCAGCTTTGCTGTGAGCCCATCACCGTCAAGATCGACATTTTTGCGCTGGGGCTCGTGGCCTTTCAGATGCTGACCCGTCGCGAGGCCTACGAAGACTTCGACCGGCCACTCGAACGGGTGAAGCGGCCGGCCCCGCTCCTTTCCGACACGGGCGCGGCGAAGGGCGCCAGCAACGAGCTTGTCCTGCTGGTCGCGGACATGCTCGCCCTCGATCCGAAGCAGCGCCCTACGGCTCGTCAAGTCGCCGATCGCCTTATGGCATGCCCGGAGGCCCACCGCGATGTGGCCACCCGCTCGCTGCGCGAGGACGAGATCACCAACGAAGAGCTGATGTCGATCTCGCCCCTTCACGCGTCGCCGATTCATCCTGCAGACCTCGACATGCACACCATGCCTGGCGCGCCATCCATGGAAGTTCTAGAGGCCGCGCGAAGGGCTCTCTCGCCAACCGTGCGTGGCCAGACCACGCCAGGCATGGGGCTCAGCGACGAGATCGTGTTCATGGTGGCCGAGACCGAGCTTGCAGCTGGATCGCCTGCTAGAGCAGCGGGCGACGCCTTCGACATCGAGGCCCACGCCATGGCGTTGGCGCGCCGAGTCGCGATGCGTGCGGCCGCCACGCAGTCCATTTCGCCTTCGGGGTTGCCTGTTCCGACCGATCGCTTGGACGCGGCACGTCCAGGAGTCTCGGAGCTTCTGGGCGGCATTTCGCAGCAGTGGAAGCGTGTCGAACCGCAGGCGCCATCCGCGAACGAGGGCAGCAATACCCTGGCTTCCGCAAAGTCGCCGCAGGCGCCCAACGTCGCGGGCAGCCCACGAGCTCCGCTGGTGGTCCCACCGGCGGGACCGAGCGGTACGGTGCCCATGGCGCGCGGATTCTCGATCGACGCGAAGGGAAACGTTCAGGGCGGGACGTTGCCTATGGCGGCCGCGTTCACCCAAGAAAACCTCGAGCCCGAACCGCGGCCAGCAACGGGCCAAAGCTCACGCAGCCAGTCTTCTGGGACGGCGGCAGAAGCGGTACGAGGCGCTCACGAAGCCGTTGCGGCACAAAAGCGCAACCGCGCCCTTCGATTCGCGGTCGCGGGAATGCTGGTGGGTCTTCTGCTTGCGGCCCTTCTCGCTCTAGCTGTGGTTCGGAGCCTGCGATGACCGACGCATGGGATCCGGCCCAAGAGGCCCAGAACAAGATTTGGCGACCGGTGGTGGGCGAGCCTCTTTTCGGCACGAAATACCTCATCATCGCCAAGCTCGGTGAAGGCGGCATGGGTGAGGTGTTCGAGGTCGTGAAGCCTCCGCAAATCATGGGCGTGCTGAAGCGCATGACCCGTGCGATGGCGCAAATTCCCAAGGCCAAGGAGCTTTTCCTGAGCGAGGTGCAAGCCTTGGCCGAGCTCGAGCACCCCCACGTGGTTCGCGTTCACGACTTCGACACCGACGGTTATGGCGTTCCATTCATGGTGATGGAACGGCTCACCGGGCGCACGGTGGCGGACCTCATTGACAAGCGTGGAAAGGTAGAGCCCGAGGAAGCCTACGAAATCGTGCGCCAGCTCTTAACGGCCCTCGACTGCGCTCATTCGCACGAGCCGGCCGTCATCCACCGAGACGTCAAACCGGAGAACATTTTCCTTCATCAACCGCGGCACGGTCCACCCATACTGAAGCTCATCGACTTTGGCTTGGCGGCGGAATCCGGTTTGGTGGAGAAGGAATTCGCGGGCTCGGCCCACTATGCCGCGCCGGAACAAATTCTCGGGGAGCCCATTTCTCCGACGACGGACCTCTACGCCGTGGGTGGCGTTCTCTACGAAATGCTCTCCGGCCGTATGCCGTACGACGCGCCGACGCTCTCGGAGGTCGGGCGTCTCAAGGTGACCGAGCGCCCGAAGCCGCTTCGAAAGCTCGCGCCGTGGGTTCCGGAAGCGGTCGCCAAGCTCGTGGACGCGTCGCTGAGCCGGGATCCCGCGAAGCGTCCTGCGAGCGCGAAAGCCTTTCGCAAGGCGCTCGATGCCGCGGTTGGGCACGGCGAGTCCTCGCCTCGCCTCGACGGCGGACGCGCCTCGATTCCTGCCGTGACCAAGGTGCGGGTCAATCTCCCGTTGCCAGGAACGCCAGAGGCAAACGAAGCGGACAAGCCGAAGGCCCCCGTTTCTGCGCGTCCGATGTTTTCCAACGCGACCTTGGTTCATTCGGGCCTTCCGTCGCGAGATCCCTTTCTCATCACCGTGTGGCGCGAAGTCGCCGCGGGAGTGGTGGTGGCTGCGCTGCTGCTGGGGGTGCTTCACCTCTTTCTGAGGCTGGGATGAGCGAGCAAAAAAAAGACGATGCCCTGCATTTTCGACGCAACGAATCGCCCGAGCCGCCCGATGGAGCCGGCATGGGGCAGCGAACATCGCATGCAGAAGGAGAGACGCCCATGAGAGCACGCGATACGAAGCCAGGCCTCAAGGCCACGAACGATGCTTCACGAAGGGCCACGACCCCAGGAATCCACCCGCGGCCGCCGACGGTGGACGATGAGGCCACCGATCCCGCGTTCCGCCCGGAATCGGTTCGCGAGCTCGCCGAGCTTCGGACGGTTCTCCTCGAAGACGGTCTTGACGAGCTGGCGACGGCAGCGAAGTCCACGTTGATGATGCCCGAGCGCCGGGACTCGGACGGTGCGCGAAACGCTCGCTACGCGGGTGAGGCTGTTCCGGCGCGTGCGGCCAAAGTCACGATGCCGACGGGTGAAGTGCTGCTCGAGCCCGAAGACGAAGCGCCACGATCGCGGCCGCCGGAGGAGGTTGTGGGGTTGATGCGGGATCCGGTCGATCCGGAGGAGTCTGGTCTTCGGGCGCGAAGTGAAGGACGAGAAGTGCCGAGTGGGAGTGTGGACCTCGGAATGGCGGTTGAGCCGTCTCGAGCGGGGCGAAGAGACTTGATCACCGCGCCATCTGGGCGAAAGATTGAGATAGAGGAGAAGCGTCACTTCCTAGCCAAGGCAAGAAACCGACTTTTGCTGGGGCTTTTGGCAGGAGGTTTGGTTTTGATGCT
>JAYUKI010001101.1:0-2658 GCA_043764595.1 Myxococcales bacterium
GGGGGCTTCACCTCGTCCTTCGGCCTCGAAAGCTCGCGAATCTCTTGCTGGGTTTCGGCGACGCTCTTCTTCTTTGAGCCCTTTTTTGCGGTCTCTGCCCTATCGAGGCGCGCGGCCAGGCCCGAGCCCATCGGCTTGCTGTCGCGTTTCTTCTGCGCTTCGGGCTTCTTTTCGGTCGTGTCTGCCACGGCCCGGGCTTAGCCCCTAGGCGAACGTCCTGCAACCGCGGTGAGCGGTTTTGTCAGACGGTGGTCCCCTCGGCCCCCGCTTTCATGGCCGGTGGAGGGAGCGAAGTCGCCGGCTCGTCCACGAACTCCGGATCCGTGTCCTGCACGATTTGGCGAAAATGCGTGAAGAGCGAGATGGCCATCGACATGCACGGGACGGCGAGGAGAGCGCCAGCCGTGTGAAAAAAGTGCTCGCCGACGAGAAGCGAGAAGATGACCAACACCGGGTGGATCTTCGCGGCATCCCCCATGATTTTCGGATTCAGGAAGTTGGCTTCGATTTGGTGGATGCCCACGATCCACGCGAGGACGAAGAAGGCGACCCCGGGACTCTGCGTCAGCCCCAACGCGACGGCAGGCACCGAGCTCGCGATGCTGCCGAAGATGGGCACGAGGGAGAACACGGTCGCGATGAGCGCCATGACGGGCCAGTACTTCAGTCCAACGATGGCGAAACCTATCGCGGAGAGGACGCCGTTCACGAGGCAGATGATGAGCTGGCCGCGCACGACGCCCGACAGACCGCGGTCCATTCGGGCGAGCAAGGCGTCGAACGACATTCGCTCCGACGGCCGAACGAGAGACCGAAAAAACTCGTAGATCCGCTCGCGTGTCAGAATCACGTAAGCGGCCAGCATCAGCGTGATCCCGAAGACGAAGATGACGCGACTTATGCCCGCGATGATGTCGCGGCCTACTTTCACGAGCTCGAACGCGTTCGTCCGTGCGTAGTCGAGGCTCTTCTTCACACTGCCCGCAATGGCCTTGTTGAGGTCGAATCGGCCCTTCGGTTCCTCACGAACTGCATGGACCACAAACCCGTTCTTGTCGTCGGGAACGATCGCAATTCCGGCGCCAAGCTCGATCTCGAAGCGACCGTCGGGCAAAGGCTTCACGATCGCGGCCGCATGCTTTTCGACGTGCTCGGCGGTGTCGGGGTCCTCTGGAGGAGGTGGTGGTGCAGCAAGCCCGGTGGCACGGAGCTTCTCCTGGATCTTCGGCGCCCACTCGTTGTTCGCGCGGTCGGAGAGCGCAGGAAGCTCCTTTCGAAGGCCAGCAAGCTCGCGCGCCATCCTGGGTGCGACCGCCCAAAGAAACCCACCGAGCGTGCCGAGGACGATGGCGTACACGAGCAGAATCGCCGCCGCCCGCTTCACCTTCTTCTTCTCGAACCACGCTACGAACGGGGTCAGCACGTAGGCGATGACGAGCGCGAGCACGAAGGGCAGCAGGACTTCGCGGGCCGCGATGACGAGCGCGAGCGTCAACCCACCAGACAACAGCAAGAAGAAGGGACGGAGGAGGCTCGGTTTGCCTTTTGGCGACGCTCCTCGAACGTCTCCGGGGGACGACTTGTCTTCCGCGCTCATGACCTGTCACGAAACCACGAGAAGCCGTCCGTTGGCGAGGCCTCCGAGCCCGTGGCCGCAATGTTTCGTCACAAAAAGCGCGAGCCGCGCGACCCTTTGGTCACGCGGCTCTCGCAGGACACACTCGGTAGCGACAAAGCCGCTACCGAACGTGTGGGACGATCACTCGTCCTTCTTGTCGATCGTGAGGTTTCCGAGCTTCTGCTTGATAAGCTCGCCGATGGTGTTGCCCTTGGACTCTTCCGAGGACTTCTTCGGCATCTT
The DNA here is from genome assembly GCA_043764595.1 of Myxococcales bacterium. Taxonomy (GTDB): domain Bacteria; phylum Myxococcota_A; class Polyangia; order Polyangiales; family Polyangiaceae; genus JAAFHV01. The sequence goes on from JAYUKI010001101.1 coordinate 1,862, forward strand.
CGTCTCGCGAACGGTCGAAGACTTCTGCTGCGGGGCGGCGGCGGCCTCACCGATGCGCATGGAGAGCGTCAGGCGACGATCCTGCGTGTCGATGTTGGCAATCTCCGCCTTGACCGCGTCGCCGATTTCGAGCGGCTTCGCGGAGCCGTCCTCGTTCGTTCCTTCGACGAGATCGTTCGAGGGGATGTGCCCCTCGACGCCGTCGCGGATGCGAACGAACACGCCGTAGTCGACCGTCGAGATGACCTTGCAGTCGACGACCTTGGACGGAGGGAACTCCGAGAAGATCGTGGGCCACGGGTCGTCGAACAGTTGCTTGACTCCGAGGGAGACCTTCTTCTCGTCGTGGTTGATCGAGAGGATGATCGCTTCGACGTCGTCGCCCTTGTGGAACATGTCGGCCGGGTTGTTGACCTTGGCCGTCCACGAGAGGTCCGACTTGTGGACCATACCGTCCACGCCTTCTTCGATGCCGATGAAGACACCGTAGTCGGTGATGCTGCGGACCTTGCCGCCGATCTTGTCACCGGGGTGGTACTTCTCGGTGAAGAGCGTCCAGGGATCGGGCTCGAGCTGCTTGAGACCAAGCGAGATACGCTTGGACTTCGCGTCGACTTCGAGGACCTGGCAGTCGAGCGCCTGGCCCACTTCGAGGAGCTTCGACGGGTGCTTGACCTTCTTGGTCCAGCTCATCTCGCTCACGTGAATGAGGCCTTCGACACCCGGCTCGAGCTCCACGAAGGCGCCGTAGTCGGTGATCGACATGACCTTGCCGTGGACTTTCTTGCCCGGCGGGT
>JAYUKI010001102.1:0-8996 GCA_043764595.1 Myxococcales bacterium
TTGAACTCCGGATTTTTCATCTTCGCGACGCGCTCGGCGAGCGGCAACTGGGAGACGGCTTTGTAGCTCGGGAAGCCGATGAACGGGTGGAAGGTGGCCTCGAGCCCGAGCAGCACTCCGATGCCTCGCGCGCCGACTTGCAGCCGAATCCGAGCGCCGGCGCGGTTTTCCGCTTCGACCTTCTCGACGACGCGACGCCACTGCGTATTGTCGAAGTCGCGCTCGATGAGAGAGAGAGACATCGGGCGGCCTCCGGAGGCGCGCGCCATGCGGGCCAGGACCTCGAACTCGGCGTCGAAGCGGTCCCGCCCGCGCTCCATGTCGAAATCCGAGACGGCCTGAAGGACGCCGTGGGAGAGGCCCTCGAACGCCTTTGCGATGGCCGCGAGCTCGTCGCCCGACGCTTCGGCCGCGGGGGTGTCCTCGCCGTCGCGGGACCTGTGGTTGTCGGAGCGTCCGGTGGAGAACCCGCCGGCGCCCGCGAGGACCGCTTGGCGAACGTGGTCGCGCATCTTTTCGAGATCGTCGGGCGTCGCGGAGCTTCCTGCGAACGCGCGATCGCCCATGACGTAGACGCGGAGAGCGTCGTGCGTGACCTGCGTGACGACATCGAGCGTGCGGGGCACGCGGTCCACGGCCTCCATGTAGTCTACAAATGTTTCCCAGTCCCAGCGAATGCCCTCGGCGAGCGCAGAGCCGGGGATGTCCTCGACGCCTTCCATCAGCGCGATGAGCCGCTCGCGATCGGCTTTGCGAACTGGCGCAAAACCGACTCCGCAGTTTCCGATGATCGCCGTCGTGACTCCGTGGAGGCTCGACGGAGCCATGTCGGCATCCCACGAGACCTGACCGTCGTAGTGGGTGTGCAGATCGGTGAAGCCGGGCATCACGAGAGCGCCTTCGGCGTCGAAGGTTTCTTTCGCGTTGCCGCTGCACTCGCCGACGTCGACGATCACGCCGTCCTTTACGGCGACGTCCGCGCGCCGTTTCGGCGTCCCGGTTCCGTCCACCACGAAGCCGCCCGTGATCTTGAGATCGAAGCTCATGTTCGCGAATCCTCCGGATCGCAGAATAGAGCCGACGTTTCGTCCGCGTCGAAGACGAAACGTGCGCGCGACGCAGATGGGACGGAAACCCCGGGTTCAATCCTCGAAAGCCGGAAGGGAGGCATCTGCGCGAAAGCGCTGGAAAAATCTGGCTCGGCTCAGAACGTCCAGAGAAGCGCGGTGGCGGGCGAAATCGAAACGCCGCTCACCGACACGCTGGTTCCATTGTAGGTGCCGCTCGCCGTCTGGTAGGCCACCTGGAGCTCGAGCGCGACATGGACGTGACGAAGCCCCGTGGCGAGCCCCACCACTCCACCGGCGTAGAATCGGGTCGCTTCGAGGGTGAGCGCCGGCACGCCGGGCGGTGGCTCGCGGGGCTCGGACGAGAGGCGGCTCACGCTGTCGCGCTCGAAGCCTCCACGGGCACCGCCCCAGATTCGGTAGAGGCCGCCTTGGCTTTGCCAGCCCACCAACACTGGAATGTCGGCGCCGTAGCCTTTCAGAGACGACAGATCCACTGCCGGCAGATCGTTTTGGCCGGGATCGCGCCCGTAGAGAGCTGCGGTTCCGCCGATGCCCACCGACAACGAGGTTTCCTTGGCGTCGAACGACTTTCGGACGTCCACGCGAACGGCACGGCCGGTGTACGCGAGGCCACCTTCGAAGGCGTCCCCGAGCCCCACGCGGGCGCCCACGAACGGGGCGATGCCAGGGGCCACGGCGGCGGCGACCATCGCGCCTTTTGCGTAGTCCGCGTTCGTGCCGGGCGCACCAGGTACTCCGTTCGGATCGTTTGCGGCCCGCTCGCGCGCCGCCCTAAGGTCGTTCGAGAGGCCTCCAGGCACGAGATTTCCCGAGAGGCCCCCGGCGACGCGGACCTCGCCCGACGGGAGGGTGCGTGCAGGATGCAAGAGGGGCGTGCCGCCACCACAGCCAGTAAGGCCCCCGAGCCCGAGCCCGAGCGCGAGGACGAGACCTCGCGCCCTTGCGGACTCGGGCGCGAACGCGGACGCGAACGCGGGCGCGAAGGTCGCGCGAGCGGGCGAGCGGACGCCTGCGCGGCGCTTCTTCAACGAAGCGAGTACGCAGAGCGCGCGGCGCACGTTACTTGCGGAACCGTGACGAGTAGTTGTCGGCGTCGGCGCGTTTTTTCAGCTCGGCGTCGTCCGGGTGCAGACGAATGGCGCGGTCGATGAGCGCCTTTTCTTCTTCGGGGTGCTTCGGGTCTGGCAAGCAGCACTCGACAGGGCACACCGCCTGGCAGGCCTCGTGGTCGTAGAATCCGACACACTCGGTGCAGAGCTCGGGATCGATGAGGTAAATCTCGTCGCCTTCGCTGATGGCCTCGTTCGGGCACTCGGGCTCGCAGGCGCCGCAGTTGATGCAGTCGGTCGTAATGTAAGTGGCCATGGCGCTTTCCTTCGCATGCCGGCGAAACGAGGGGGAATTTCGTCGCGGGCGCGGGGCGCGTCCAAGGAACGCGCCCACGCGGGCGGAACCTAGAGCAGCTCCACTCTTTCGGCAATGCCTGCCGCAACGGACCACGCTCTTCGGCTCGGGACGATCCCCCGTGGGGAGCTGCGACGGGGCCGCTTGCTGGCGCGACGCGAGAACTTGTCCCCCTCCGGCCGCTTTTTGACTAGGGTCCGCGCCGTTCGGAGGACGTGTGGAAGGTCGGCGAAAAGAACCCAACATGGCAAATCGGCCCGGATTTTCGGCCGCGGCACGGCTCGCGGCGCTTTTTGCTGGCCTGCTTGGGCTTGCCTGTCAGCCCAGCATTGGCGACCGCTGCGTCATCTCGACCGACTGCTCCCAGCGCGGAGATCGCCTGTGTGACCGGTCCCAGCCCGACAATGGCGGCTACTGCACCATCTTCAATTGCGTCGGCAACGGGTGCCCGGACGAAGCCGCATGCGTGGTCTTTGGCGGCAGCGTTCCAGGATGCACGTATTCGGACCGCGGCATTTCACGCTCGGCGCGCAGCTTCTGCTTGAAGACCTGCGAGACCACGACCGACTGCAGGTCCCAAGAGGGCTACGTGTGCAAGCGGGTCGTTCGGCCGGGGGTCTCAAAGACCACGGCCGAGGTCGAGGGCCTCGTTTTGGACGACGCCCCGAACCCCAAGGTCTGTGTGCTCGAAGAGGGCGCGGCGCCTCTGGCCAGCATGCCGGACGCCGCGGTGTGCCGCGCCGAAGGTCCTGCGGTGGACCTCGGAGTCTTCGATGCCTCGAGCGGCCCGCAAGACGCTTCCAGAGACTCCGCCCCCGAAGGCGCTGCGCCACTCGACAGCGGCGCCCAAGACGCTGGCCCCCGCGACGCTTCCGACGGCGGTGGCTGAGACCTCGCCCGGCCCGAGGACGGACGAGGGGGCGGGTTCCGTGAGAGCACGCACGAGCTCGGCCGGCTCGAGGATTTTCGGCGCGCTGCGCGTCTTCGCGGGGAAACTCGCGGGCTCTTTCGTCGTGGTCTTGGCCCTCGCGTCGACCGTATTTTTCTCGCTCCGTTTGCTTCCTGGCGATCCGGCCGCGCTGGTTCTGGGCGAGCTTTCGGGTCCGGAGGAGCGCGCCGTCTTGCGCACGCGCCTCGCGCTCGATCGGCCGCTTTTGGTGCAATATGCACTCTTTCTGAAGCGCCTGGTCACGCTCGATTTGGGCGACTCGCTTCGAAGACCTGGGACGACTGTGCTCTCGCGCCTTGGCGCTGCGCTCGGTCCCACAGCGGAGCTCGCCTTCCTGGCCGTAGCCCTTGGAGCCGTTTTCGGAACGGCCACGGCGGTGCTCGCGGCTGGACCTTGGCTAGGCAAGCGGCGGGTGCACGTGGAGCGTATGCTCGACGTGTGCGCCGCGACTCCGCTGCTCGCCTTTGCGCCACTCGTCACGTTCGTTTTTGCGGCCAAGCTCCGAGTGCTTCCGCTTCCGGGCGATCCGGACGCGGGCTTCGCGGGCCTTCTTTTTGCGTCTTCGATGCTTGCGGTGCCGCTCTTTGCGCACGTCGGGCGCATCACGCGTGCGGCCCTTCGGGAGCACGAGCGTGCCCAGTTCTTGACTGTGGCGCGGGCCAAAGGAGCAAGCTTCGTCCGCGTTTGGGTTCTGCACGCCCTGCCTGCTTCCGTAGGCCCGATTGCGACGGTGGTCGGAACGCAGCTCGGGGCGCTCCTTGGTGGGGCCGTCGTGCTCGAGCGCCTCTTCGAGCGACCTGGGCTTGGTTCGCTCATTCTGGAGGCCTATTCGTCCCGTGATCTGCCGGTGCTCGAAGCGGCCATCGTGCTCACCGGAACGCTCTTCGTGATGGCGCAGTCCGCCGCCCAAGCCGTTCACGGAGCCGTCGATCCGCGGGTGCAGCGATGAAGCGCGAGGCGGCCTCTGCGAGAGGGCTTTCGCTGGCTCCGCTCGCCGCACTGGCTCTCTTTTCGGCCATCGTGTCGGCTGGGGCGCGCACCTCGCCCACGACGTTGATTCCAGGCAACGCGTACCTTCCGCCTTCGGTCGCGCACCCGCTCGGCTGCGGCGAAGGAGGCGTGGAGCTCGCCGCTTTGCTTTCGTCGGCGTGCCTCCGGGCTCTCGGATTGGCGTCGGTGGTAGCGCTCGTCGGATTCCTAGTGGGCACTCCCCTCGGAGCGCTCGCGGCCATGCGGCGCGGCGCCCTGGAGAGCACCGTGGGACGACTGTGCGACGGCCTCCAAGCGTTTCCGAGCTTTCTTTTGGCTCTGACGGTGCTCTCGGCCGTTCGCCATCCGACGCGGTGGCATCTCGCGTGTGTCTTCGCCGCGACCTCCTGGGCGCCCTTTGCCAGGCTCGCATTGGCCGAGGCGCGAGTACTTCGGGGCGCGGGCTTCGTGGAAGCGGCCCGAGCCTTGGGCCTCGGCGAAACACGCATACTGTTTCGTCACGTCGTGCCCAATCTGCTCGGAACAGTGGCCGTGCAAATCGGAGCTTCGGCGTCCGCCGTAGTGCTCAGTGAAGCTTCGCTGTCGTTCGTGGGATTTGGCGCGAGCGATGGAGTGTCCCTGGGATCTGCGCTCGATCAGGGGGTATCGGCCATGCTTCGAGCCCCGCACGTGCTGATTTTTTCGGCAGTGTGCGTGTTCGCCACGAGCACGGCCTTGCTCGCCGCAGGACGCGCGCTACGCGGAAGACGGTGAATGCCGCACGACCGATGCCTTCACGTTCGGCTCAGGGTCAGAGACTCGGCACGGCGGACGGCTGGATTTCCCAGGTTTCCGTCGCGGCTGTCGCGCCGAAGTCGATGGCCTCGGTCTTGTAGAGCGTCACGAACGCCCCGGCGTACGTGGTGGACCGCGACACGATCGGCCCATCGAGAAGAGACACGGTGAGCTCTGCTCTCGGGTCCACTCCACGCATCGTCGCGTCCAACCAACCCGTCCCGAACGCCATGGGATTGGAGCCGAATTCGATCGTCTGCGGGGAGACCTCGAGAGCCTCGTACGGACTCCCGCCTGCATCCATCTCGAATGGCGCGTAGACGGCCGGGAGCGCCCCGCGAAGGACGACTTTTCGGTTCTCGGGAGTGCCTGCTTGGAACACGATCGTGATGTCTTTGCGGGTCGCAGTGCCGCTGGCTAGAGCTTTTGCCCAATCCGCCAAAGGGCTATTGGCGACCCGCCCCGCCGTGAAGGTCACGTTCGAGAACGACGGCTTGCCTGGAACGTACGTTTTCTCCCCCGCCGCGCTCGTCGGGCCCGCCACCTTCGCGACCCTCATCTCGATACCACTCATCTTCACGATTCTCGGCGACAGGTCGACCGTGACCGTCCCCCTCCGGAGACCAAAGGAGCCCGTGAGTCGAAACGGCTCGGCCTCCCGCGTGACTTTGGAGGGGACTCTGAACTTGTCGGCGTCGATCGCCGCCACGCCCTCGGTGAAGCGTACGCCTCCGCCCGACACCGAGCGCATCGGTGCCGTATCGGTCGCGCCAGCGCAAGCGATGGTGACGCGAGTCGACAGGGTCGGGGCCGAGATGGCCGCATGGGCCGCGAGGGGGAAGCAGAGAAGAACAGAGGTGGCCAAAAGGGCTCGGCGCGCTGTGGACATGAATCGATGGCTCCAAGGTGCGGAAGGGTCTTCCCCGAAGCAGCAAGCTATGTGCCTCCTCGGCGACGATGCATTTCCCGGAGATCCGAGGTGTCCCCGATCGAAGGACGACAAAGATGCGCCGCTGCGCAGGCCGTTCGCGCGTCGCGAATGGTCGCGATGCCACTTGTCGATCGACCGGTCGCAGATAGGCTGTTTGCCATGAAATCCGCGTTTCGTGAGAGCAGTCGCGACTTCGAGCCCGAGCTCGTGACGGCCGGCCGGACCGTGCTCGCGGGCCTCGACGGACAGCTCGACCTCGCCGATCCCCACGGGCTCGTCGAGCCTCGAAGCCGACTTCTCTGCGCGGGGCTCGGTCTGCTCGGGCGACTTGCATCGCATGCTCTCGGCGGACGGAAGAAGCTCGTCGAAGTGACACGCGCAAGTGCGATGCTCTCGCTCGTCACGAAGGTCGATGATCAGGTGATCGACGCGCTCGCTTTCCACGGAGGCGCCACGACCGATCGCGACGAGCTCCGTGCTCGCACGCGCGCGTACTTGGAGCCGACGAGACTCTCGATCGTGACGGGCCACGCCCATGGGGGAGATCCGAGGCTTCGGCTCGCGGCCGAGCTCGGCGTGTCGCTCGCGGCCTTGGCGGCGGATCGCGGCCGCTTCGAGCGCCTCACGCAGACCATCTCCGATGGATTCGACGTTCAAGCCGAGGCCGTCTCGGTGCTCACGCGTCGACCGAGCGAGGTCACGGCGGCTGAGGTGGCGTCGATCACACGACGCATCAGCGGGGCATGGTTTCACATGATTGCCGAAGTAGGCACCCTCCCCGCCGAGGTCGAACGTTCGCTCACGTCGATGGAAATCGAGGGATTTTACGCCTGGGGATCCTCGATTCAGCGGGTCGATGCCCTCGCGGACTTGGAGAAGGATCTCGCCGACGGACACCTCTCCACTTTCCCTGGACACCTCCTGTGGAAGGTCGCGCCAAACGAGTACCTCGACGCCGCTCTTCGTGGGGATTCGGGCGCACTCTATTCGCTCGTCCGCGAGCACGGAATCGACATCCATTGTCTCGCCGATCCCGAAGAGAGCCCCCGAGCCCTTCGTGCGCTCGAGGCCCTAGGGGAGGTGTCGGACCTGCTCGCGTGGATTCGCGCGTACCTGACGCGCCGCTACCTGGCGCACCCGCGCTCGCACCTCGGCCAAACGCTCGTAGCCATCCGAGGGCCGCTCTTCCCCGCCCCGCAGGAGCCCGCATGTTCGGCACTCTGAAGCCTCACTCGTGCGGAATGGGCTGCGACCGAAGGCACGTCTACGCGACGTTCTATTGCGGGCTGTGCAAAGGACTTGGGGACCACTTCGGAACCGCCACTCGGGCACTACTCACGTACGACGCCGTCTTTCTCGCGCTCGTTGCGGATGGTTTGATGGTCGAAAAAGGCGCACCGGACCGATGCCGCTGTCCCATGTTGCCAGTCGTCTTTCGGCCTACGGTTCGCTCCGACAGCACGGCCATGCGTTACGCATCCGCGATGCAAATCTTGCTCGTGGATCAATGGCTTGCCGACCGTGCGGAGGGCGGAGGAAAGACGGCCAAGGCCATTCGGCCTTTGTTTTCGGGGAGAGTGGACACGGCACGTGCCTTGTTGGCGAACCTAGGCGTCTCGATGGCCGAAATGGACGGTTTCGAGCACGTTCAAGCGCGCTGCGAGAGACTCGGCGAGACCGATGTGGACGAAGCCTCAGAGCCGACACGCGAAGCCCTCGGCTTCGCATTCGGAAAGATGGCCGATTTGCCGGGTGTCGGGGACGAAGCCCGAACCGAAGAGGCTCGCGCAAAGCTTCGCGCGTTCGGCCGGCATCTCGGCGGAGCGATTTACCTCATCGACGCTCTCGATGACCTCGAGAAAGACCACGCAAGTGGCGACTTCAATCCGTGCCTCGTGTGGTCGCGCCGCAAAGACCGACTGGACGTTTCCTGGCCTCGCGTGGAGCGCGCGTGGAAAAGGCTTCGCGACGATCTCTCGGCGCTCGACGAGCTCGTGTATGGGCTCAACCTGCGCCGCCATCGCGATTTGGTGCGAAGCGTGGTGGTGGGGGAGCTTCGCGCGACCGCGGACGCCGCGGCGAGGAAGGCCCATGCGCATGCCCGGCTTTGCGACGAGCGTCCGCACTCACGAGGAGGAATCGTCGCGCGTACGTTCTCGGCTGTCGTCGCTGCCCTCGTGTTTGTCTGGGTATGGCTCGTATCGCTCCCGGCACTGGCTCAGAAGTCCCAAGACGGCGGGAAAGACGCCGCGGGCGAGGTCGAGAAGCCCGACGCGCGCGCTCCGGCAAACTGGCTCCCCGAGCTTCCCGCGCCAAAACCCGCGCCCGCGGACGAGCCTTCGACGTCGCCGTCGGCGGATACCGAAGATCCTCCGAACGCGGGCGCTTCAAAAGGGAATGATCCACCTCGGACTGGGGGAAAGAAAGGCAAGTCCGACTCGGGTTCCTCCGGATCCGGAGGCGGCTGTACGAATCCTTGCTCGCATTGGGGCTCTTGCTGCAAGGACTGCTCGAGCTGCAAGGATTGCAAGGGTTGCGATGTCTGCAACGACTGCTGCAAGGGATGTGGCTCTTGCGATAGCTGCTGCAAAGGGTGCTGCAAGTAGGGACGAGGGGAGGGTTTGTTTGGCTCGCTTGCGTGTTCATTTCGAGCTTGGACTCGGAGTGGGGCGGGCGGGCAGAGTGGGGCGGGGCGCGAGAAGCGGGGAGAGTGGGGCGGGAGGGTTCTGTGGATCTCGTAGGAGGTCTTGGACGGCGCGGCGCTTTTGGCGGGGCGCGAGAAGCGGGTAGAGGCGCCGAGACCGAGGCCTCCGGCGCCCTCAATGCGAACGCAAGACCCACGAGATCCGTGGCTCAC
>JAYUKI010001103.1:0-2657 GCA_043764595.1 Myxococcales bacterium
GGCTTCCAAGATGCGCTCACGGCGCTCGCGGCTCCGCTTCTGGGCGGGCACGGTACGTTCGGCGTCTTGGTCTTCGTGGCTCACGCGCCCTGCCCCTTACCACGCCACACCGAAGAAACGCTCGGACGAACACGCTTCGGACTCCGCGATTCGGGACGCTCGAAACGGTACGCTTGACAGAACGTGAGGAATTCCTCACCTTCTATAAACGTGAGGACGCCCTCACGTTCGGAGGCCTCATGATCCTGCAAACACACCGACCGCGACGGGCTTGCCTTTCCCGACCGACCGAAGGGAGGAACGGATGAACGATACGAGCCCGGCCACGAGCGAGCCTCGGAAAGACGCGCGGAACGCTCCTCGCGACCTCGCGCACAAAATGGCGAAAGCGGAGGTTCCGGAGTATCCGAGCCGCCTGCCTTGGGGCCACTTGCTGCGCGGGTGGAGCGATCCGATCGGCCTCTTCGAAGAAGCGTTCCGCATGCATCCCGGTGCCGTCCGCATCGTGTTCGGGCCTTACCACTACGTGATGGTCAGCACGCCCGACTCGATCAAGCACGTGCTCACCGACAACGCGAAGGCCTACGAAAAGAGCCGAAACTACGACGGGCTCAAGATCGTGTTCGGTCAGGGCCTCCTCACGAGCGAGGGCGAATTTTGGAAGCGGCAGCGGCGCCTGGTGCAGCCGGCCTTCCACCGGCAAAAGCTCGCCCTCTTGACCGACAAGATGGCCACCACCACGCGCCGGACGCTCGAGAGGTGGAAGACCGAGGGCGTCCCGCCGAAAGGCGTGCACGAAGCCATGATGCGCCTCACGTTCGCCATCGTGGGCGAGACGCTCTTTTCGACCGACGTCGAAGGCGAGGCCAGCGCGATCGGCAAGGCGCTCACCGTGGGCCTCGATTGGACGAACGAGTACGCCGAAGCTCTCGTTCGGATCCCACGCTGGCTCCCCACTCGGCGCAACCGAGAGTTCGCGAAGGCGCTGGCGACGCTCGACGAGCTCATTTTCCGCATCATCGACGCTCGGCGCGCGAAGGCCGATCCGGGGGACGATCTCCTTGGCATGTTGATGTCGGCCACGGACGAGAGCGGCGAAGAGCGCATGACGAACCGCCAACTTCGCGACGAAGCGCTCACGCTCGTGGTGGCGGGCCACGAGACCACGGCCAACCTGCTGGCGTTCGTGTTCCATCTGCTCGCGACCCATCCCAAGTGGCAGGACGCCGTCGTCGACGAAGCAAAGAACGTCCTCGGTGACCGTGATCCCACGTTCGAGGACGTCCCGAAGCTCGCGATCGCAAGGGCCGTGGTGGACGAGACGCTTCGGATCTATCCGCCGGCATGGACGTTCGAGCGCCAGGCCAAAGAGGAAGACGTGATCGCCGAAGGGCGCATCCGGAAAGGGGCGATCGTCGGGGTATCTCCCTACTTGATCCACCGAAATCCCGAAGTATTTCCAGAACCTGAGGCCTTCAAGCCCGAACGTTTCCTCCCCGGAGCGAAGGAGCGCCACAAGTACGCTTACCTGCCGTTCGGTGGCGGACCGCGCACCTGCATCGGCAACATGTTCGCCATCACCGAGGCGGTCGTTGCGCTGGCGATGATCGCTCGGGAGCACCGGTTCGAGCCCATCCCGGGGCGCACGCTCACGCTGGATCCGAAGGTGACGCTTCGCCCCAAGGACGACGTGCCCGTGAGGCTCGTGGCGCGCAACGCGTGAGCGCTCAGAAGCGCCACTCGCCGGCGAGCGCGAGCGCCGGACCGTGGAATTGGGGGCGACTGCAGCTGAAGTAGGTCGACGAGAGGGACGGGACGTTCTGGCAGCTCGGGCTGCCTTCGACGAACGCGTAGCCCGCTCCGCCGGTGATGTAGGCCGCCCCCGCCGCCCGCGTCTCGGTGAGGCGGTAGCGCATGGCGATGTCGCCCTGCGCCGTGCCCATGTCCCCGCCGCCGCCATGGAGCAGGAGCGCCCAACGATCGGCGAGTGGAATTTGCCCGAGCACGTCGATGGACCCGAACGCGAAAGCCTCGTTCCGAACCATCACGTTCGTTCGGAAAGCGAGGGACAAGCCGTCGCGGGCGCCAAAACGCGCGAACGTAGGAACCACCACGGTGGTCGTGTCGGACACGGTGCTCACGCGGCCCGCGCCAGTGCCATCGTAGTTGGCGCGCCCTGGAACGGCCGCGCCACCGAGGCCGAGGCCGAGCTCGAAAATGGCCGTATCGAGAGACACCATTCCGACGGCAGTGGCCACCGCCGACGATCCGCCTTTTCCAGTACCGAACGCGAACGGCGACACTTCGGCGCGGAGCGCGACGGGAGCGTCGAAGCGCCTCACGAGCGACCCGTGACCGATGCCTCCAACGCCGAGATTTCCGACCGTGAGGAACGCGGACGCACCAAGTGAAAGCTCGAACACGTCACCCACGCGTGACGGCGCGAGACGAGAGCCCTTGCTGGGCTCGGTTGGCTTGGCCTCTTCCGCAGAGGGTTCGTTGGAGCCCTTTGCGGTAGGTGCGGGCGCCGGAATGGAGGGCAGCGTAGATGGCCACGAGCCTGCAACTTTGGCCCGAGAGAGCGGGCGGGCGTCGGTGTGGGCCACCTCGACCCAGGGTTCGTTTCGAAGCACGAAGAGGCCAACCGCCTCCCCTTC
>JAYUKI010001104.1:0-2655 GCA_043764595.1 Myxococcales bacterium
GACACGCCCTTCAGCGAACCTTGGAGCGTTCCGAACGCGGTGCGCTTCGCGCCGACGATGACGATGGACTTGGACAGCTTGGCCATGGGAGCTCTCTAGCGGTGCGGTGGGTTTCGATTCGGGGAACGAGGCCTTCTTAGCACCAAGAAAGCGCTGGGGAAGGCTCCGCGAGAGTCTCGTTTCACCCTCGCCTCCGAGGATCGTGACGGCCGAACGAATTGTCCGTGCTCTCGCCCGTCGAACGCTATCCTCGAACAAGAACCGCACGAAGGAGCGTTCGCCCATGTCGATGTCCGGTCCGAATTGCCCGAAGTGTGGAGCCGCCTCTCAGAACCCATCGGCTTCGCAGTGTTCCTATTGCGGGTCTGCCCTCTCGGCGCCGCAGCCTCCAGGCCAGTACGGTGCGCCTCCCCAACAGTACGGCGCTCCGCCGGGGCAGTACGGTGCCCCTCCCCAACAGTACGGCGCTCCGCCGCAGCCTCCCGGCCAGTACGGTGCGCCTCCCGGCCAGTACGGTGCGCCTCCCGGCCAGTACGGTGCGCCTCCCGGCCAGTACGGTGCGCCTCCCCAACAGTACGGTGGACCGCAGCCACCCGTTTTTCATAGCGGACCGCAAGTTCAGCCCTTTGGCGGCGCGAACTATGGGCAAAACTTCCACCGCCCGAACGGTTTCATGTCGGCGATTGGAAGCGTCGGCAATGCCATGTTCTGGATTCGCTTGGCCATTGCCGTGGTCGTGCTGTTCGTCTTCGCGATGGGCTCGTGCATCAACGCACTGACTCACGGATACTGAACACCTAGGAACGATTCGTTCTCCGAAGCTCAGCCGCTGAGGAACGTTTCGGTCCGAATGTTTCGTGTGCGAAGTTTCACGTTGCGCGGCGAAAATCGCAGCCTATCGTGTCGCGCATGAAGTTGTCGCTGCGCCCCATTTCCCGTCCGCTGCTCGGTACGCTGATTTCGCTCGCCCTCGTCTCGACGAGCACGGCTGCGCTTGCGGCCCCGGACTACGGAGTGAAGGGGCCAGAGGCCTTCACGAAGAGCACGTTTCCGAACGGAACCGGTGGCTCTGGTGGCGGTAACTTGTTCGTACCGAACGGCGCTGGGCCATACCCTGTCATCGTCGCCAACCATGGGTTCACGGCAGTTCCTTCGAACCAGCACGTTTGGGCCGAGCACTTCGCTAGTTATGGCTTCGTGGTCATCGTTCCAAACTTGGGACTTTTTCCAGACCAGGCCAAGAACAGCGCTGCTATCCAGGCGTTGCCCGCAGCGATCAAGGCGACCGTCGCCAAAGCGGACGTCACACGTATTGGCTACGAGGGACATTCCGCTGGAGCGCTCGGCAGTGTGCTCGCGGCGTCGAAGTCGAAGCCCATGGCCCTTGTCCTCTTCGACCCCGTCGACGACATGGGCAAACAGGGCGCAGCAACCTTTGGGAACCTGTGCTCACCAACCCTGACGCTCTACGCGACGGTCGTTTCGTCGTGCAACAGCAGCGGCGGGTGGAAGAAGGATATCGGCACCCGGACGGCGGCTCCCATCTGGACGGCGGATGTCGTCGGCGCAACGCATTGCGACGGCGAGCGGGGCCCGCGCGGTGTTCCCATCGCGTGCGACGGGCCCTGTGGCGGAGCCGCCAGCCCAGACCGCCAAGTTGTTCATGCCCGACATGCTACGGCGTTTTTCTTGGCAAACTTGAAGGGAGACACAGAGGCCGCTGGAACCCTCACCCAAGCCAGCCTTGCCGCAGCGACGGGACTAACTGACGTGCAGATCAAGGCCGGGACACCGTGCGCGGGAGCTGTGATTCCGGGCGGGGACGCTGGCACGCCTGGCAAAGATGGTGGCAGTGTCACGCCACCTCCCAGTGGCGCGACGCCCCCCGCAGGAACTGGAACGCCCTCACCGTCGCCCACGGGCGGAGCCGCCGATCCAAATGCCGAATCGACCGAGAGTGGCTGCTCGGCGAGCCCGAAAGCGGCGGGAACCACGGGGGCGCTGCTCGCGGGTCTTGTTGCCGCGGCCTTGTTCGTTCGTCGTCGCCGCTCCTGATTCCTGATTCTTCGAGTCCCAAAGAAAACGCCCATCGAGCCGTGGCTCGGTGGGCGTTTTTCTTGGTTTCGCTCGACCTACTCCGCGACTCTGGCCCAGGCGTTGGTGAGGACGTTCTCGTCCCGCTCCTTTACACTGACTTTGAGAGCGTAAAGTCCCTTGTCGACTTTGTAGCCACAGGTCACGAGGGTGTCTCCGGGCCATACCGGTTTTCGGAATTGGGCATCGAAAGCTAGAACCTTTGCGCCGTCGCCTCCACATGCGCCTTTCACGACGTGACGGACCATGTGGCCATAGGTGGCGAGGCCGTGAAGAATGGGGCCTTGCGTGAATCCCACTTTCTCCGCGAACACTGGATCCGCGTGGAGGGGATTGATGTCGCCCGAGAGTCGGTAAAGGAGCGCCTGCTCCGGCGACGTGGTTTGTTCGATTCGAAAGTCGGGCTCCCTGTCTTTCGGGGCTTCGGCCACTTTCGGCTCTTTGGGCGGCGGCTCGCCTCCCCAATTGCCCTCTCCGCGAAAGATGATGCTGGCCGTGGTCTCGGCCACGAGCTCGCCTTTTTCGTCGCGCGTCACCGTGTCGACGAGGACGTTCGCGAAC
>JAYUKI010001105.1:0-2650 GCA_043764595.1 Myxococcales bacterium
TCGACGAGGACTTCACTCCAGGTGGTCAGTTCCAGGGCAAAGCGGGTCCTGCATTTCCGCTCCTCGTGAGCGTGCAACGTCCGCTGCCCGGTGATCCCGTCGGAAAGACCCGCTCGATGTCGAGCCACATCGGACGGGAGGGCGCATGCGCGGGCTGCCACCGGCCCGCGGCTCCGGCCGCGGATGGAAAGCCGCTTGTCGCATCGTTCGATACGCCGGGCGTCGTCCGTCTCTACGAAACCGACGCCGAGGCCAACAGGGCCATCCCTCCGGACAATGACGTTTGCCCGCCGGCCGAGCCCGAACTGCTCATTCCCTGCCCCGAGAATCCGCTATGAGCCCGGAAGATCCGAATCGCGCGGATACGACGGATACTGTTCGCCGCCCCAAAACAATGCGTGCCTTGGGCGTATTGGCGGTCGCATGTGCAGGGACGGCCTTTGCAGCTTCGTGCGCTTCGGTTCCCGACAACACTCGGCTCACGGTTTTTGCGGCCGAAGATGGCGGCTCGCTCGAGCCCGACTACGCCACATACAAGACGTACGTGAACAACATCGTCGAGCGCCAGTGCGGCACTTTCGACTGCCACGGTCAGGCAGGGCGCGCCTACCGCATCTACAGCTTCCAGGGCCTTCGCGTGTTCAACCCGGAAGCGGGTCTCCAGTCGGGCATTTCGGAGACCACCGAAGACGAGCGCCGCTACAACTTCCAGTCGCTCATCGCGATTCAGCCCGAAGAAATGCGACGCGTAATGGCGCGTGGCGGGGACAATCCCGACGTGCTCATTTTCCTCAGTAAGCCCCTCGGCAACGAGCGCCACAAGGGCGGCAACGTGATTGCCCGAAACGGCCCAGCCTACAAGTGCATAGCCGGTTGGCTCCGCACTCCGATTGGCGGCTCGCTCGACGCCGACTCTCAGCGGTCCTGCAAATCCGCATTGGACGTCCGCTAGAGCGAGTATCGCTCCGCTGCGTCCGCCGCGTCCGCCGCGTCGTTCCGCCTGGTCGTTCGAGGTCCAGAGCAAGCGAAAGTTTGTCTATTGGCCGCGCTCTCCGTCGCTCTCCGTCACCTTCTCGAGGGCGGCGAAGAGGGCCTTCCGGCCCGAAGCGACGGCGGGACGTTCTCCTCCTGCATGGCGGTGCCTCGCATCGACGGCGGCATCGAGGTAGACGCGGGCATCTTTTCGGTGCGCTCGGCGGCGTCGTTGACGATTTTCGTCGCGGCGGCGGCGCGGGCGTTCTTCTGGCTCAAGGTGTCGTGATCGACCACGGCGTGGCCCTCGAGCAGGTCGAGGTACTCGAGGTCCAGCTCGCCGCCGGACGGCAAGATGAACACCCCGAAGAGGTGCGCTTGACGCCTTATTTCGGTCACGAGCGGGCGCGGGACGTGAAGCGCGGCGTGGGTGATGAGATGAATCACGGGATCGCGCTGATCGCGGGCACGTAGGAGGGCGATCTCGGTCGCGAGCTGGGCAAAAACGCGCGAAGGGTTGCGCCCTCTTTCGCCTTTGAATCCGAGGATATAGGCGGCGGGAAGCTGGCCCGGACGGGTTCGTTGCACGTCGTAGAGGCGCGAGTCGAAGAAGCGCAGCCACACCTCTTCGCCGGCGAGTTGGAGCTTTTTTCCGAGGGCGATCGCGAGGCCGCGCGCGAAGACTTGGCGATCTCCACGCATGGATGCCGAAGCGTCGATGAGGAGGTAGTGGAGCCTCCGTGCTTCGTCCGGGGCTTGCTCGCGTGTGTAGAAGAGGAGCTCGTTTTCGATGAGGCGCCGAGCGAACTCTTCTTCGTCCCAGGCGAGCTCGGTCAGAACGAGCGAGTCGAGGGAGCCCTTCTGTCCGATGCCTGCGTAGCCGTGAACGGCATGGGTTCCGGTGGCCTGCGTGCGACGCGTCTCGAGAACGCTGGGCAAGAGCTCCAAGCTGAAATTCACGATGTCGTTCGCGGCGGGGGTGCTCATGGCCGCAAGGAGATCCACGTGCGCCAGGGCGCCAGCAGCGGTCGACTCGGGTCCGAGCATGCCGAGCAAGCGGAGCGTGTCGAGATCGAGAGCATCGGCGAGGGTGAGCACGTGAAGGCGCGCGCGGGCGAGCCCCTCGAGCATGGCAAGCTCGAAGTTTCGCGAGAGCGCCGCAAAGAGCTGAGGGAGCTGAGGATCGAGATCACGAACCATCTCCGGATCGAGCGGAATGCTTGCGGGATAGGGCGGACGAAGCTTCGTGCGTTGGACGAGCGAGCCGAGCACACGGGCAAGCACGACCACCACGAGGTCGTCGGAAAGGCGCATGGTGGCAGCACGCATCGAGGCTTCGCTCTCGGCGATTTCGCCCACCACGCCGCGGTACATGGTCATGAGATCGGCGCCGCGAGGGACTTTGGCGAGCACCGCCTCGGAGCCTGCACGAGGACCAATTTCCAGCTGCTCTTTCGGGGACGAATACAGAAGCCCGAGGTCGTGGACCATGAAGAGCGGCAGGTGCACGCCAAGCTTGGCCAGATCGCGGTACCAGCGCAACGCGCGCACGATCATCATCGGCGAAGCGGCGCGAACGCACGAAAGGGCGAGCCCTCCGAGGGGCCCGACCACGGCGGGATCTTTGGCGAACGTGGGCGTAACGGGCATGGACGCGACGAGGGTAGCGCAGTTCGCC
>JAYUKI010001106.1:0-8993 GCA_043764595.1 Myxococcales bacterium
GCGTCAGGCGGCGCGCATCCAGCGCAAGATCGACCAGACCAAAGAAGAGCTCAAAGACAAAGAGGTCGTCTTCGCTTCGGCGGGAGACAAAGTGAAGGCTACGGCCACGTTCGCCGGCAAGCTCTCCCGCGTGGAAGTCGATCCAGAGTTCCTGAAGACCGAAGGCCTCGACCTCACCCTCGACGTCGTCGTGGCCGCCGTGAACGGCGCTCTCGAGGCTGCGGACAAGGGCATGGCCGCAGAGCTCGAAAAGGTCACCGGCGGCGTGAAGATTCCCGGCGTCGTCTAGAAAATGCTCCCTCCCAAAGCTCGGCGAATCGCCACGCTTCTCACTCGCCTTCCCGGCGTCGGCGAGAAGACCGCGAGCCGCTACGTTCTCCATTTGCTCGCGCAAGATCCCGAGATCGCGCGCGAGCTCGGGAGGGAGCTCTCGAAGCTGCACGACACGGTCGGCCCGTGCGAACGTTGCGGAAACCTCGCCGAGTCGGCCGACGACGCTCCCCCGGGCGAGCCGCGCATTTGTTCGGTCTGCGACGATCCGAGGCGCGAGGGCGCGCTCCTTTGCGTGGTAGGCCGCGTGCACGATCTCTTCGCCGTCGAGCGCACCGGCACCATGCGTGGCCGCTACTTCGTCCTCGGCAAGCTGCTGTCTCCACTCGAAGGCGTAGGTCCCGACGATCTGCCCATCCCGAAGCTCGTGCAGCGCGTAAAGGACGAAGGCATCACCGAGATCATCGTCGCCACGCCTCCCTCGGTCGACGGAGAGGCCACGGCCCTCTTTTTGAAGCGCGAGCTTGCCCCCCTCGGTGTGGCCATGTCGCGCATCGCGAGTGGCGTCCCGCACGGCGGCGACCTCGAATACGCCGATCCCATCACGATGGGCCGCGCGCTCTCCGGCCGGCAGCGGCTCTGAGCCTACTTTTCGTGGGCGGCTCGGATCCACCCGCCGGGCCGTGGCGGATCCAGTCAACCACGAAACCATTGGCGATTTCGCTCGAAACCCACATGTAGGACCATGGTACGGCGCTTGCTGAACGCTTGCCCATGACGAAGCTCTTTTCCCGTTCGCTGCTCATGGTCCTCGCCGCCCAAGCCGCCTTCGTGGCCGGCTGTTCGGCCGAGACCGCCGCCCCGAACGAAGACGACTCGAGCGACGTCGCCATCACGTCGAACGACGGAAAGCTCTTCGACTTCGGGTTCAAAGCCGAAGTGGTCACCGACGCCGAGACGCCTGCACGCAGCGCCATCGTGGAGCAGCTTGCGTACGTCCAGGGGGCTCTCACGACCGACGTGAAGGGCAACGGCCAGATCGGTCTCGTCACGGTGAAGCAGTCGGCCGAGACCGCGCTCTCCGGCGGAAAGAAGCTCGTGCGCTACGAAGCTTCGCTGCCGGTCATTTGGCCGAAGGCCGTCGCGACCCCCCGCGCGTATACGCTCGTCCTGCCCCGCGACGTGACCACGCTCGCCACCTTCAACCGCACGTACGACGGCAAGTGCGGCACGAACGAATACGGAGTGGAGACCTTCTGGCACGACTTCAACCCGAAGGCCCAAGGGTGCGCGTTCACCGAGACGGACGTGGTGCGCGCCCCGGTGAGCGTTCAACGCAGCGCCAAAGAGTCGACCGGGAAGTTCCCCGAGTACGATCTCGTGCTCGCAGACGACGTCGTAGACGTGGTGGCCGTCTTCGGAATCATCTCGAGCAACACGCCGAATGACGAAGGCGCCCGCGAGATGGAGACCGTCACCCAGAAGACCCTCCGGTCGCTGCAGGGCGGCACGCGCAAGGACGGCGCGGCCACCTCCACGGTCATCAAGTCGGCCAAAGTGACCGGCAAAGCGACCATTGGCGGCAAAGAGCGAACCGTCAATTACACTGCGCTGCTCGTGTCCGAGCTCGCCTCGGCGGGCGCCGACTTCGACGCGATCTACGGCCCCGCGAGCGAGAAAGCCGACCTCATCGTCTACAGCGGGCACTCGGGCCTCGGAAAGAACATCAACTCCCTCGCCAGCCGCAGCAAGGCCGTCGCAGGCAAGTACCAGCTCGTTTATCTGAACGGCTGCCAGAGCTTTGCGTATCTGGGTCGAGGCTTTCACGACAAGAAGATCGCCGCGAACGGAGCCGCAAAAGATCCGGACGGCACGAAGTACCTGGACGTGGTCGCGAACGCGCTCCCGTCCTACGGCGACGACGGCGAGACCGGCCTCATCCTCTATCGTGCGCTCCTCGACCAGGCCGCGCCGAAGACCTACAACGATCTCCTGAAGTCGTTCTCGCCCATTCACCTCGCGGCCGTGTTCGGCGAGGACGACAACGCCTTCAAGCCGCGCTGACACCCGCGTTCGACGCGTGATGGTGCAGAAACGGGTCACGCACGGGGTCGTGCGCACAATAGAGCGGACAGGAGCCTCGAGGCGTGAGGGCGGGCGGAAACGGACCCATCACGCCTTTTTCGTCGCGATGCGCGCCGGCTTCTTCGGCAGACGCCGTAGACCCATCCACGCGAGCGCGGCGATGTGGCTCGCGACCTCTTCGACGGGCGGCTTTCGTACGTCCGTCCACCACTGCCCCACGAACGTCACCATGCCGACCAAGGCGTGCGCGTAGATGGGCGCCGTCTTCGGATCGAATCCCGCGTCCTTGAAGGCCGTCGCGAACACGTGCCCGACCCGCTCGGCCACGTCGTTCAAGAGCGAGGACATCGTCCCGCTCGAGGTGCTCACCGGAGCGTCGTGCGTGAGGATCGCGAAGCCGTCAGGCTGATCGCGGACGTAGACCAAGAACGCCAGGGCTGCCCCTTCGAGGCGCTCGCGCGGGGTGCCCGCCGAGATCGACTCCGCCATGCGCCTCACGAGGTATTCCATCTCGCGATCGATCACGACGGCGTACAGGCCTTCTTTGCCACCGAAGTGCTCGTAGAGCACGGGCCGCGAGACCTTGGCCTTGGCCGCGATCTCCTCGAGCGAAGCCGCCTCGAAGCCCCGCTTCGCAAACACGATACGCGCAACGTCGATGAGCTGCGCGCGCCGCGCCGTAGCCGAGAGCCGCTGACCTCGAACCGCCATCCGGTGAAGGATACTACGCCAACGTAGGTTCCGAAAGGCCGGTCGTCGGCCTACTGGAACTGGCTGTGGCAAATGCCGCGAGATTCTCGACCATTTTACGCATTGCGACAATTTCTTCGGTCTGCGCCTTGACGATTAACTACACAACCGTAAGTTACACACTCGTAGGTTCTAAGAAACGCAACGGGAGGCAGCCAAGGTGCAGACGCAAGCTCAGAGACCGCCGAAGGTGCAACGCCGGCTTCGCACGGGATTTTCCGCCATCGCCTCCGTTGCGAAGCGCCTCGCCGTGACGCGTGGCATCGACGCGTGGGTACAGGAAGTTTCCCAGACCTTCTCCCTCACGGCCGTTCGCGCCCGCGTGGTCGACATCGTGGTGGAGAGCCACGACACGAAGACGTTCGTCCTCGAGCCGAACCGGCATTGGCCTGGGCACGTGGCCGGGCAGTTCGTTCCGGTCGAGGTCGAGGTGGACGGCGTGACGATGGTCCGCTGCTATTCGGTCTCTTCGGCCCCGCACCAAAGGCACCTCGCGCTGACCGTCAAGCGCGTGCCCGGCGGGCGTGTGTCCGGAGCCCTTCACGACCGGCTGCGCGTCGGCGACGTGCTCCGTCTCGGTGCACCGATGGGCGACTTCGTGCTGCCGGCGCCACGTCCGGAAAAGCTCCTGCTCCTCAGCGGAGGAAGTGGCGTGACCCCCGTCATGTCGATCCTCCGAGATCTCGCGAACGCGAACGCGAACGCGATGCCCGACGTGGTGTTCCTGCACGCCGCACGCTCCGCAAAGGACGTCGTGTTCCACGCCGAGCTTCGCCGTCTCGCCGCCCTTCACCCCGGCCTCCGCCTCGAGCTCGTCCTCGACGACGCCCCCGGCGGACGCCTCGATCCGGCCAAGCTCCGGAGCCTCGTCCCGGACCTCGCGGAGCGCCTCACCATGATGTGCGGACCTTCGGGAATGATGGCCGCGCTCGCCCCGGTCTTTGCCGAGGCCGGCGTCACGAACGGCTTGCGAACCGAGCATTTTGGCCTGGAAAGGCCTCCGGAGCGGGTCTCCGGACCTTCGCCGAACGTTCAGCTTACCCTCCTTCGGTCGAAGAAGACGGCGACCACCGAAGGGTCGAGCTCCCTCCTCGAAGCGCTCGAGCGGTCCGGCGAAACACCGGCCCACGGCTGCCGCATGGGCCTCTGCAACACCTGCTTGTGCCGCAAGAAGAGCGGAATCGTCGAGGACACCGTGACCGGAGCCGTCTCGGCAGAGCCCGACTCGGACATCCGCCTCTGCACCTCGCGCGCCCTCTCCAATCTCGAGCTCGTTCTCTAGGAGCCACCATGAACGCCAAAAGTCGAACCCTCAACGCAGAAGAAACCGAAGCCTTCGGGCAAGAGCTCGATGCGCTCCGAAGGGAGACCCTCGCCGATCTTGGCGAGCGCGACGTCGCGCACATGAGATCCACCATTCGCCTCTGCCGGCGCACCGAAGGCGCCGGCCGAGCCCTGCTCCATTTCGGGCTGGATCCCGTGACCTTCGCCGTCGGTACGGCCTCGCTCGCGGTCTCGAAAATCTTGGACAACATGGAGATTGGCCACAACGTGATGCACGGCCAATACGACTTCTCACGCGATCCGGAGCTCGCGTCCCACGACTTCGAGTGGGACATCGCGTGCCCGTCGAGCGACTGGCGCCACTCGCACAACTACGAGCACCACACGTTCACGAACGTGCTCGGCCTGGATCGGGACATCGGCTACGCGTTCTTGCGCGTGGTGGACGAGCAGCCGTGGCACGTCTCGCACCTCGCCCAGCCCCTGACGGCTTCGGTGCTTGCCCTCTTTTTCCAGTGGGGCGTCGCCATGCACGACCTTCGTATCCTCGAGACGTTCCAGGGGAAACAGACGTGGCGCGAGCTCGCACGACGCAGCCGACCCTTTGCCAAGAAGGCTTCGTGGCAGCTCGCCAAGGACTACGTGGTTTTCCCCGCGCTCGCCCTCGGGAACGCGCCGCGCGTGGCCTTCGGAAACCTCTTGGCGAACGGGGCCCGCAACATATGGACCTTCGCGATCATCTTCTGCGGTCATTTTCCCGAGGGTGTGGCCGTGTACCGTGAAGAAGACACCCACGACGAATCCCGTGGGGCGTTCTACCTGCGCCAACTGAACGGCTCCGCGAACATCGAGGGCGGACGGACGTTCCACCTGATGAGCGGCCACCTGAGCCACCAAATCGAGCATCACCTCTTTCCCGATTTGCCGGCCGCGCGCTACCCCGAGCTCGCTCCGCGCGTGCGCGAGATCTGCGAACGGTACGGTCAGGCGTACAACACCGGGACCTTTCGCAAGCAGCTCGGAAGCGTCGCAGGCCGCCTCTTCGCCAACGCGCTTCCCTCGCGCCTTCGGGCAAGCTTGCCCGCGGCGCTCGCGGCCTGACGTGCCGAACGACCGCTCGCATCGGCACCGCGACCGCTCGCCATACTCGTAGTGGCGGTGGACACGGGTGCGCGCACGATGCCCGCGTGCCCCGTCGGATTGCTCGGCTCGATTGGAGGACGCGGTTCGTGACTGCCGCGCTCCCGCTCGTTCTTCCGTGGCTCGTCTTCCTCGCCGTGCTCGGCACGGGACATCCCGTCTGGCGCACGAGCATCCCGGACGAGCCCTACGCGAAGGCTCACACATCGCAAGGTTGCACGTGGTCGTGCCACAACCACACCTGCCGCCATGTGCCGCTCTTGCCGCCGATTCTCACGTCGGACAAGGGTCTCTTCGGACGGACCATCCGAGCCCTCGCGCACGCCGGACGCGCACTCTCGCGCGATGGCCGCACGGGCTATGGAGCCGCGAATCTGCTTCTCTTTTGCCTCGTCTGGCCCGGAACGATGTACGTGCTCGCCGTGACGGCGCTTCGCCAGAGGGTGCGCCTCGCCCGCCTCGGCCGAACCACGGAAGGGACCGAGAGTTGACCCTCTACGCGCTCGGCCTCGGGGTGTATGCGGCGTGTGTGGACTTCGAGCTGCGCCTGGGTGCGCTCTTGGGCCTCACCTACCGCGACGTGAACGCCGGGCTCTTTTTCGTGCTCTGGCCGCTCGTGACCGTGTCGCTCGTCGTGCTTGTTCTCGTGCAGCGGCAGAAGCTGAAGCGACTCGAGCGAACGTCGGCTCGGAGGACGAAAGTAGGCCGGCAGGAGCGCCAGCGAACGGCTGCCAAAAGGAACAAAGTGGTCCCGCCCTGGGGCCTAGATTCGGAAATCGATTGAGCTCGACCGCACGAATCCATGGATTTCGTGGGCCCGGCGCCTGTCGTTCTGTTGGCACTATGTGTGCTGAAGGGAGCACATGAAGCAGAACATCGCCGTCCTGTCGCTCGCCTCCGTGGTCCTCCTCACGATGCCGACCTTCGGCACCGGCTGCTCGGCCGAGACCGAGGATCCGACCGACTCTGCCGTCACCGAAGGCGAGTCCCAAGAGGCCCTGGCTCCGGCCATTCCGCTCGCCGGTTGCCTCACCAATCCCGCGTGTGCCACTGCGGTGGCTGCAGCGCTGGGGTACGCGGTTTGGTCCGTGGCCTCTCTCTCCGGAGACGCGCTACGGGCCGCGCAGCGCGCCGCGAACGACTGGGCCGCAAGCCAAAGCCGCGCCTGCCCGCCGTGTCCGCGGCCGCCCGCGAACGATTCGCGCTACGATTCCTCGCACGCCCACTGGCCATGCAAAGGGGCCCACACGCACCACTACACCTACCGCTACAACCAGAACCCGAGCTCCTGTCAGTGCTTCCTCCAGAAAATCGAAACGAGCGTCACGTGCCATTAAGAGAGCTCTGGCTCACGAGCGAGACGCGCGCCTCGCGGCCGTCCGATTGGTCGGACGATCGACGCCGCGAGTACTTGCTCGCTCCGAGCGTCACGGCCCCCTTTTCGGTCGATCGGCAGGTGTGGCCCGAGGCCGAGGCCGGGACGCTCGTGTTCGTGTCGTTCGTTGCGGCGCAGCCCTCGGACGAAGAAGCGCTCGGCGACTGGAACCGTGTGGACGCGGGCCCCGACCTCGAGCTCTTGGGCTACGACGTCGCCGACAACGGGATGCTGAGCGGTCTCATGAACTGCGGCTACGAGGCCTCCGAGCGCGAGGCCGCGCAAGCCAAGTGGCGCGGCGCGCTCAACGAGCACCACCTCTTCGCCGCCGTGGCGGACGCCCTCGCCTTTCGTACGTACGCCGAGGCACGCGTTCCCGAGCACGCGCCGTTCTTCGTGTACGGGCTCTACACGCCACGAGCGTGAACGGGCGAGCCTCTGCCGGACGAGCGACTTTCTTTTCGCCGTGCGTGACGTCCGGCCCCACACGCGCGACGATGGTCCGATGTCCTTCGTGGGCCGCAAAACCTCCGTCCGAGCGTGCGTCTTCGTGCTCCTTGGCGTCGCCCTCGGCGTGACGAGCTGCCGGCGCGACGACGTCCCTCCCGCCTCCCCCGGCGGTGCCGTCTCGGGTCAGGGTTATCCGCAGCAGGGTTATCCGCAGCAGGGTTATCCGCAGCCCAATTCCGCTCCGCCTCCCCCTGCGGTGCTCGCGCCGCGCGGCCCGAGCTTTCCTTGCGCGAGCGAAGCCGACTTGGTGTGCGCTTTCGCCCACTGCGTCCAGGGCGGGTGCGGAGGTTGTACGTCGGACGCCGACTGCAAACCAAACGGTGCGTGCACGCAGACGCCGCTCGGCTACGCCTGCCTCGCGCGTGGGTTCGCGACGGCGCCTGGCCCTGCCCCCTCCCCTACACCGCCGCCGACGCCAGCTCCGACGTTTGCTCCCACGGTTCCAACGTTCACTCCGCAACCCATCCCGCCTCCGGCCACGCCACCCACGACCGACCGCTTCGCGCGCGCACGTCAGCTTTGCGTCGACCGGACCAACGAGTACCGCGCGCGCGTCGGCGCACGGCCCGTATCCCGCAGGCACGAGCGCGAGGGTTGCATCGACGGCGAGGCCGCGGCCGATTCGTCGAGCGGCAAGGCCCACGGAACCATGGGCCGCTGCGGCGAGTCCGCGCAGAACGCCTGCCCCGATTACCCCGGCCAATCGCCGGAGAGCACACTGTCCGACTGCCTCGCTCAAATGTTCGCCGAGGGTCCCGGCGAGCCCTACTCGGCGCACGGCCATTACCTCAACATGACCGAGCCATCCTACACCGGTGTAGCCTGCGGCTTCTTCGTCACACCGTCCGGCAAGCTATGGATAAACCAGGACTTTTACCGATGAGGCGACGCGTTCTTGGCCAAGTGGTTCGCGGCCCACAAGTACCAAGCCGTCACCACCGATACGTTTCAGAAGGAGCTCGAAGCGAGCTTCGGACGGAGCGTTGCGCCGCTGTTCGACACGGCCGTGTACGGCGTGGGCTTGCCCGAATGACGTTGCGCTCTACGTCGTAGCGTCGTCGTCGCGCTCGATCACGAGGAGCCGCTCGCTCCGAAACACCGCCGCCGAGACCCCACCGTGGCGTTTCGCCCACGCACGCGAGCTCTCGTCCGAGAGCACTCGGAACGACTCCCTCGAGACCGCTTCCGCGATTTCGGACCGGGCGAACGACCCTCGGAACGGCTCGCCGAACACCGCGAGCGGGAGCTCCGCAAGCGCACGAAAGGGCTTGGGAACGGGGTGGCGCTCGGCCTCCATGTAGGTCACGGCGAGACGGCTCCCGGGCGCAGAGAGCGTTCGCAACGTCGCAAACAGGGCCCGCGTGTCGGACGGCTCGAGGTACATGGTCACGCCCTCGCAGACCCACGCGGTCCGCCGATTCGGATCGTGCCCCGCGCGGCCCAAGGTCTCTTCGAGAGTCTCCTTGGTGAAGTCTTGCGGCACGTACGAGAGCTCGCGCGCAACGCGAGGAAGCCCGATCGCGCGGCGCTTTTTGTAGCCCTGCGACGCGGGATGATCGACCTCGAACACCCGTGCATT
>JAYUKI010001107.1:0-2649 GCA_043764595.1 Myxococcales bacterium
TCCTCGCTCCAAGCTCTCGTCGATGGACATCGTGGATCTGCAGGTGGTCCCGTTCGACGACCGCAGCGAAGAGCTCTTGGGAATGGTGGCCGCACAGGCTGGAATTTCCCTCGAAACGGCGATGCTCTACCAAGAGATCCAAGCGCTCTTCGAGGGCTTCGTACGGGCCAGCGTCGAGGCGATCGAGTCGCGGGATCCCACGACGAGCGGTCACTCGCGCCGCGTCGCCGACCTTACCGTCGCGCTCGCCAAGGCCGTAGACCACATCGGGAATGGTCCCTACCAAAACGCCACGTTCTCCCGCGAAGACCTCCGCGAGCTCGAGTACGCGAGCCTTCTCCACGACTTCGGCAAGATTGGTGTACGCGAGAACGTGCTCGTCAAAGCCAAGAAGCTCTACGACGAAAATCTCACGCTCGTGCGCGCCCGCTTCGATTTCGTCGCGCGCTCCATCGAAGCGGACATGCTACGCCGCAAGCTGAAAGCCATCGAATCCCAAGCGCCACTGTCGGAGCTCGCTGCCCTGGACGTCGAGTACCATCGCCGCACGAAGGAGCTCAACGAAGCCCTCCAAACCATCTTGGCCGCAAACGAACCTTCGGTGCTCGCGGCGGGCGATTTTGCCAAGATCGAGGCCCTCGCCAAAGAATGGTACTTGGACCTTCGTGGGGAAACGAAGCTTCTCCTCGAGCCCGAAGAGGTCGTGGCGCTCTCGGTGAAAAAGGGGTCCCTCACGCCCGCGGAATACGAAGAAATCACCGGACACGTGACGCATACGTTCAAGTTTCTCTCCCAGATTCCGTGGGGAAAGGCCCTGCGCCGCGTTCCGCACATTGCCGGAGCGCACCACGAGCGCTTGAACGGAACGGGCTATCCGAACCGCCTCCGGGCCGAGGAAATTCCGGTCCAATCGAAGATGATGAGCATCACGGACATCTTCGACGCTCTCACCGCGAGCGACAGGCCCTACAAGAAAGCGGTTCCCCTGGAGCGCGCCATCGACATCCTCGATTTCTCGGTGAAGGACGGCCACGTCGACAGCGACCTCGTGCGCATCTTCAAGGAAGCACGCTGCTGGGAGCCCGCAAAGTAGGAGTCGCGATTCGGACCGTCCCACCGGTCCGTTGGCGGCCGCGGAATCGCGCGATGGCCCACGCATTTCTTGCGGGCAACGAATCGCCATCGATGACAAGCTTCTGCCATGACTCGCTTCTCCATGATGGTTTCCGTCGGGGCCCTTGGACTTTGCGTGTGGGCGTGCGCGCCGCCGGTCGCCGGCCCGACGTCTCCGCCAGAGCTTCCAAAAGAAACGGCGAAGGAGGCCCCGACAAGCACCACGGCCACAGCGAGCGCTTCTGCCGTCGTGCCACCCGTCGCACCCGTCGCACCCGTCGCGCCACCCGTCGCGCCCGTCCAGTCTCCAGTCCCGAAAGCTTCGACTTCGGCCTCCACCCCAGCCCCGACTCCCCCTCCCCCTTCCGCCGCCAAGTCCTACAAGCTCTGCCGAATCACCAACGGACAGGTCTTTTCGTGCCAGGGAACTTGGTATCAGGGTAGCGCGGTGGTCCAAAAAGACGGCGCCTACCACACCTGCAAAGTGACCAACGGTCAGGTCTTTTCGTGCGACGGCGCCTGGTATCAGGGCAGTGCGGTAGTCCAAAAAGACGGCGCCTACCGCACCTGCAAGGTGACCAACGGTCAGGTCTTCTCGTGCGACGGCGCCTGGTTCCAAGGCGAAACCGTCATTCTTACCGAGCGGTAGAGCACAACCCCCATGCGTCGCCGCGACCGAAACGAGATCACGCAGTACGACGACTACGAAGTTCACGTGGTCGGTGCCAAGCCCATCGGCTCCGAGGACCTCGTCCACGTGCTGCTCACCGCACCGTGGACCGTCTTTCTCGCCATCGTCGTAAGTGCCTATCTTGGCCTTAATGCCATTTTTGCGTCGATCTACCTTGGCGTCGGTGGCGTGACGGGAGTGCATGGATTCGTCGACGCGTTCTTCTTCAGCGTGCAAACCATGGGCACCATCGGATATGGCGCCATGAGCCCGGCCACGGTGGCCGCGAACTCCATCGTCGTGATCGAATCGGTCACCGGCCTCTTGGTCACGGCTCTCGCGACAGGGCTCGTCTTCATGCGTTTTTCACGCACGCGGGCGAAGATTCGATTCTCCTCGCACGTGGCCATTTCTCCGGTGGACGGCACTCCGAACCTCGCGATCCGAGTCGGCAACGAACGCCGCGTGCCCATCGTCGACATGTCGTTTCGGCTCACTCTCACTCGGACCACGGTGACCAAAGAAGGTGTCACGCTCTACCGTGCCGAGCATCTTCCTCTCGTCCACGAGCGAGCCCCCATGCTCGTGCGCTCGATGACTCTCAGGCACGTCGTGGACGCGAAGAGTCCAATCTTCGCGGACACTCCAGGATCGTTCGAAGAGGGCGACGTCGAGCTGGTCGTCGCCGCAAGTGGCACCGACGAATCCACGCTCCAGCCCGTGCACGCGCGCAAGACGTGGACCCTCAAGAACGTCGTCTGGGGTGCACGGCTCGCCGACCTCATGTCCCAGCCTTCTCCCAAAAAGATGGTCCTCGACCTCCGTCGCTTCCACGATCTCGTTCCGACGGACGCCACCGAGACGTT
>JAYUKI010001108.1:0-2647 GCA_043764595.1 Myxococcales bacterium
ATGGGCGAGTGCGAGCTTTTTGACATCGAAACCTCGGAGCGCGTGGCAGTGGGGGTCGAACGGTTGAGCGGCGCGGGCTGCGAGACCGGACGCGACGCAAGAGACGTGGAAGCCGCTGGGGCTTGGGGACGCGCCGGCGTGGCCACCATGGGCTTCACTTCGACACGAGGCGTGGCCGCGTTCGTCGCCATGGCGGCGGGCGGTGCGGACTTGGGCGCGGTGGCCGAGACGACCTTGTTGGCCTGTCCGTTGGCGTACCCGTTTGCCGTACCATTCGCGACGGGCGCGGGCGCGCTCGCGCGAACCGGAGGACGCGGCATGGGGTTCTTGGGCGGATAAGGCTTTCCGTAGTTCGCACCCGAGAGCTTCACGGTGAACTTCGCACGGGGCTTCGTGGCCAAATCCTCGCCGAGGGTCTGACCTTCCCAGAAGCGCGCGAACGAGAGCGGAAGGCCTGCAGCAGCAAGACGACCGAGGGCCGTTTGGAAGGCCGTCACGCCGTGTTTTCCGCGCTGATCGAGCGAAACAGCCAAGTGCGGGCGGCCCTCGAGGCAGCGCTCGGTGAGCTTCGAGAGTATGGCGTCCGGTCCGACCTCGATGAAGGTGCGAGCGCCGGCGGCGTACATGGCTTCGATTTCTTCGACGAAGCGCACGGGCTTCGCGATGGCATTGGCGAGCTGCTCACGAACCGCGGCCACGTCGCTCGGATACACGGCCGCCGTGGCGTTCGCGTAGTACGGGAGCTTCGCGGGAGACACTTCGACGCCGTCCAGATAGGCACGGAACGGAGCCACCGAGCCAGCCACGATCGGCGAGTGGAAGGCCGTGGCGACCGAGAGGCGCTTGGCGGTGAGCCCACTCAATTCGAGGTGGTTTTCGGCCTTCTGGATGTTCTCGACCGAGCCCGAAAGCACGACTTGTTTTGGCGCGTTGTGGTTGGCGAGCACGACGTCCACGCCTTCGAGGGCTTTGGCGACGACGTCGCGTTCCGCAGCGACTGCCGTCATGGCTCCGGGGAGCTCCGCCGCTTTGGCCATGAGCTCGCCACGCATGCGCGCGACGCCAAGTCCGGTCTGCTCGTCGAAGAGACCCGCAGCCACGGCTGCCGTGACCTCACCGAGCGAGTGTCCGGCGACCATCGTCGGGTGAAGCCCCGTGAGCTCGAGCAAACGGAGCATTCCGAGGCTCGTCGCGGTGATCGCGGGCTGGGCCCACTCGGTCGCCGTGAGCTTCGTTTCGGCTTCGACACGCGCAGTTTCGCTGAAGCTCGGGCTCGGAAACACGCGCGAAGCCAGGCTTCCCGAGGCGTCTCGGACGTTCGATGCCACGCCGTCCCACACGTCGCGCATGCGGTCGAAGTGCATGGCGAGGTCCGCGCCCATGTTCACGTATTGGCTGCCTTGGCCCGGGAAGAGCACGGCCACTTCCGAGGCTTTGGCCGCGGGACCCACGCCATAATGGATGCCCTTCGGCGAGGCAAAAGGAGCCGCGCCGTTCTTTTCGATCGTGCCGGTGGCGAAAGCGAGCTTCTCTCGGAGGTCCGCTTCGCTCGTGGCCACGATGGAGAGACGCGCGGGTTTGTCGGCGACGAAACCGAGCTGGGTCTTTTTGGCGAGGTGCGACAGCGAGCCCTCGATTTCCGAGGCTTTCGCGGTTTCATTGCAGAGTGCAACGAGCGCCGCGGGCGAGTCGGCCGAGAGGACCAAGAGCTCCGACGGCTGCGTGCGCATGCGGCCCGGGCGCTCCGAAGGGCCTACGTATTCTTCGAGGGCGACGTGGAAGTTCGTTCCGCCGAACCCGAGAGCGCTCACCGAGGCGCGACGCGGATAGGGCTTTTCCGCATCGTGAACCCAAGGGCGGCACTCGGTGTTGAGGTAAAAGGCGCTGTCCTCGAGTCCCATCTTCGGGTTGGGCGCGTCCACCTTGATGGTGGGCGGAAGCACCTTGTGGTGCAGCGCCAAGATGGCTTTGATCATTCCGGCCGAGCCGGCGGCGGCCTTGGTGTGGCCGATTTGGCCCTTCACCGAGCCGAGAGCGATCGAGTTTTTGGCGGCGCTGGTCTCGCCGAACACGACCTTCAGCGCTTCGAACTCGGCGGCGTCGCCGGCTTGCGTGCTGGTTCCGTGGGCTTCGACGAGGCCCACGGTCTCGGCGCCGTAGCCTGCGCGCTCGTAGGCGCGACGAAGGGCGAGGGTTTGACCCTGAGCCGACGGCGCATAAATGCTCTTCGCGCGTCCGTCCGAAGACGAGCCAAGACCGCGAATGACCGCGTAGATGGCGTCGCCGTCGCGCTCTGCGTCGTCCAGGCGACGAAGGGCCAACATGCCAATGCCCTCGCCGAGCATGGTGCCGTCCGACTTGTCCGAGAAGGGACGGCAATCGCCCCCGAGGGACAGCGCGCCCGTCTGGGCGAAGCACATGTACATGAAGATGTCGTTCAGGGCGTCGACACCGCCGGTGAGCACGAGGTCCGAGTTTCCAAGGGCGAGGTCGTTCACGGCCATCGAGATGGCGGCGAGCGAACCGGCGCACGCGGCGTCGACCACGGCGTTCGAGCCGCCCATGTCGAACCGGTTGGTGATGCGTCCGGCGACCACGTTTCCGAGGAGCCCGGGGAACGTGGACTCTTGCCAAGGGATGTAGTTTT
>JAYUKI010001109.1:0-8953 GCA_043764595.1 Myxococcales bacterium
CCGAGGTCGTCGATGAGGTGCAAGATTTCGAGCTTGTGCTCGATGCCGGGATCCTTGACGGACGGATTCTGAAGACCATCGCGCAGGGTTTCGTCGAAGAACGTGGCGTTCTTCGGGATGATGCGCCCCTTGCGGTTGACTTCGTTCCAATCGAAGATGAGCTCGGACGCGCGCTCTGCGTCCGTGGCAAAGTCAGTCATTCTTCAAGTATGCCACGGATAGGCGCCGATATCCTCGCCGATCGCGCCTGATCTTCGCATCTTAGCCCGGCCGTAGGATGCCCATCGTGACGGCCTCCTGGCTCATTGCGTCGAAGAGGCGGGTTCGGTGGCCCAGGGCACTCCGCATAGCTTCACGTCTCCCATGGGCGGCCCGAAATCGCACCACGGCTGAGCCTCCGGCACTACCATCGGTGCTCATGAGCGAATCGGCGATGGATACCGCGAAGCTGCTCGTCGTGCAGCCGGGCACGCGGCAAAACTTCAAGCGTCGCGTGATGGATGCGATGCGCAGCCTCGTGCCTTCTTCGGCCGCGTTTTTCTGCTTCGGCACGAACGAGACACTCGCCTACCGCGAGGGAACACGCGTGGTCGACGGTGCAACGCGCGCGTTCGCCGGCAAGGACAAAACGTTGTCCGAGGCCTTCGGTTTCGACGCAAAGAGTCTGGTGGTCTCGGGACGTCGGGCCTACCTCGCGGACGAGCTCTACCCAGAGGCCGAGCGCAAGAACCTCGACTATTTCACTTCGCACGCGGGCGACAAGCTCACCCGCGCGCTCTTTGTCTTTCTTCACGAGGGCGGCGTCCTCTTCGGAGTCGCGGGCCTCGAACGACGCGACGACGAGCCGGAGCTCACCCAAAAAGACGCCAACCTCCTCGAGACGTTGAGCCCATTCGTGGTCACCCAGAGCCGCGCGCAGCTCGCGTTCGACGATCTCTCGCGTGAAGCCTCCGCGCTCCGCGCGCTCCAGCGGTCCACCTCTACGCTCGTGGTCGTCGATCGGGACCTCGAGCGCGTCCTGTGGGCAGCCAACCGCGAGCGTGGCATCGACTGGAACGCCGAGATTGCCCCCCACACGAAGGCCATCGTCTTCGCCGCCGAACAAGCCATAGAGGCCCGAACCCGAGGTGAAGCGCTGCCCACTCCGCCCGCGCTACCGTTCGGCACGGTGTCCTCCGTCGCAAAGCTCGAAGGGGATCCCGTCTTCGGCGGTGCGCGATGCGCCGTGCTGCGCGTCGAGTCCGTCGAAAAAGCAGCCCCACAGCCACTCGACGGCCTCTCCAAACGCGAGCGCGAGATCGCCCGCTTGCTCGTGGCCGGCTACAGTGGCGTCAACGTGGCCGCCATCGCCGGCCTCAGCGAGAACACCGTTCGCACCTACGTGCGGCGCCTCTATGCGAAGCTTGGCGTGTCGAACCGCGCGGACCTCGTTCGAAAGCTCGTCTCGCCCGAGCCAAAATCGGCCCAAGCCACGTCGACCGTGCTTTCGCCCCCCCCAGACTCCGCTCTTGCCGAGCGCGACGACACCTTGGACTGAGCGGAGAACCCCATGCCCCTTCACCTCGAGCCGCTTTCGCTGGACCACCTGCCGCACGTCATGACGTGGGTCAACGACCACGAGGTCATGCAGTACTTCGCGAATCGCCAAACCGATATCACCGAGAGCGACGAGGCCACTTACATCGAAGGCCTCATCGCGTCCAAGCAAGAGCGCGTCTATTCGGTATTCGACGACGAGGTCTATGTCGGTCAAGTAAGCCTGAACCAAATCTATTGGCCGGCGAAAAACGCGCGTCTTTTCGTCGTCGTGCGGCGCGAGCTCCAAGGCCGAGGATACGGCACGTCGGCCGTGGAGCGCATCGTCGAAAAGGCCTTTGGCGAGCTAGGGTTGCGGAAGATTTGGCTCATTGTCCGAAAAGACAACCGCCACGCCCAAGCGATGTATTTGAAGCTCGGCTTCGACTTCGAAGGCGTGCTTCGCGACGAGTACTGCGTGAACGGAATCTACTACGACATGGTGCGAATGGCTCGACTCGCGCCTCGCGTTCCCTGACCGCGTTCCCTGACCGCGTTCCCTGACCTGGGAGTCTGGGCCGAAGCGACGCCGAAGCGGCTCTCGAAGCACCGAGAGTCGAACGACGTCGCCCGTCCCGAAAAGGTCAGTCTTGCCACTCGCCCTTTTGAACCACTGGAAGCTGGAGAGCCCGCTCCCGGTCGAGGTCCAAATTGCCCACGTGAAGACAAAGCGGCGTCTGTACCCATTTGTAGATGCTCTGCGAAAAGAGCCTCGCGAACTTCTTCGTCCAGGCCACGATCTGCTCTTTCGGATGCTCCGGGAAGATCGACTCGAGCGCCACGGCGACCTCGCTCGGTGCCATTTTCTCGCCCGCGTAGAGCGCAAAACACGCGTCGAGCACTGGAAACGGCATGAGGTCGCGTTCGTCTTCTTGGTTGTCCGCGAGCTCCGCCGAGGCCGGCTTTTCGAGCGTGAGACGAATGCCTTCGGACTTCGTGGTCTCGTAGAGATAGTCGAGAATCGCGTTGACCACCGTTTTTGGTACGTTGGCAATCACACTGAGCGCGCCTTCCATGTCGCCGCCGATGGTGGTGTACCCCACGGACTTTTCGCTCATGTTGCTGGTCTGCAAAAAGAGTCCACCGGCGCTGTTCGACCAGTTCCACATGCGCTCCCCACGAAGGCGCGCCTGCACGTTTTGGCGTGTCATCGGAGTGACCGATTCGCCCGGTTGAAGCATGGTCTCCACGGCGGCAATCTCGGGGGCCACGGCGTCATCGATGGGCACCACGACGAACGGAACCCCCAGCTCGAGCGCGGCGGCCTCGGCGGCCTTGCGGGTCTCGGCCGACGAATGACGCGAAGGCATGAAGAAGGCGCGCAAGGTCGTGCGCACGCGCGCGTCGCGGGCTTCCTTGGATTCACTCGCGTACCGCGTGTCGAGGTACCTTCGCGCGATCCATAGGCACAGAAGCGAGTCCCGACCGCCGGAGAGGGCTACACCGATGGTCTTGAACGCGCCGGTCTTTTCGAAATAGTCGCCGATGCCGAGCGAAAGCGCATCGAGCAAGTCCTCGAAGAAGCGTGCTCGGGGAGACACGGTTTCGGCAGGAGTCGCGAACGCAGGCAAAAAGAAGCTCTGGTTCTTCGGCGCGGGGTAACGAAGAGTCTCGCGGCGCGTGGTCTTTTCGTCGACTTCCACGTGTGCCACGCCCACCTCGGCAGCGGCAAAGGCCATCTGGTCGTGGCGCCACGTGGTGTTTTCCGTGCGAAGGCGCGCGGTCCGATCGAGATCGACGGTGGTCGCCGCCATGCCTTCGCAGAAGCGCGGCACGTCGAGCAAGAGTCGTCCGTTTTGCGCCACATAGCCGCCGCCGTCGAACACGAGCCCGTCGTTCGCTCCGACGAGGTTCGCATAGACCACGGTGACCTGGTTGTCGCCCGCGCGGGTCGCGATCATCTCGCGCCGGGTGTCCACCACACCGAGTCGGAATGGCGAAGCCGAGAGGTTCAGAATGAGCTCGGCCCCGGCATACGAGCGGCGCCGCATCGGCCCGTCCGGCGACCAAATGTCCTCGCACACTTCGAGGGCGATCGTGCCGAAGTCGAGCTCGAACACGAGATCGCCGAAGGGCACGCCGTGCACCTCGTCGAGGAGCCCCGCGAGGCCGTTCGCGAGCGTGCGTTGCTCGTAGAAGACGTTGTACGTGGGGAGCTTCTCCTTCGGAACGATGCCCCACACTTTGCCGCCGTGGACGAGCGCAGCGCAGTTGTAGACGTGTGCGCCTCGCGCCACGGTGAGGCCCACGGCCGACACCACGCCGTGATCCTTGGTCTCGGCGGCAAACCGTTCGAGCTCGCGCCACTGGGCCGAAACGAACGTGCGCCACTGCACGAGGTCTTCCGGCGCGTACCCGGCGAACAGTTGCTCGGGGTACACGAGCACCGTCACGCCATCGTCCGCAGCGCGGCGCGAAAGGAGGATGGCACGGTCGGCGTTGCTTTTCACTGCCCCGACCGTCGTGTTCACGTTGGCAATACCGACCCGAACGAGCCTCATACGCGATGACCTCCCGATGGAACGACGACGTCCAGCGCCGAGCGTAGGGCCGATGCTCGCACGATAAAGGGCCTCTTGCGTGGGAAGCGCGAGGCCGAGCAAAGCCGCGTCCATCTCGGAGGCAAATTCATGACATTGCTGTATTTTATGAAACTCGCCCCGGTCAGCCGAACGTCCTCATGAGCCCACGAAAGACCTCGACGTGGGCTCGGATGGTCGGCTCGATGTCGCGTCCGTAGCCTCCGCCCAAGGTCGTGACGAGGGGCACTCCGAGCGCTCGCACCATCCCAAAGACCCGAGCATCACGGACCGAGAGCCCCGCCAACGTCAGGTCCATCCGTCCGAGCCTGTCGCCCGTCAGCGCATCGACTCCGGATTGGTAAAAGACGAGGTCCGGCCGAAACGCCCGAACGTGCTCGAGCGCAGCGTCGAGCGCTGCGAGGTACGTGGCATCGTCGCACGCGTCCGGAAGGCCCACGTCGAGAGAGCTCTGCTCCTTTTGGAAGGGGTAGTTCCGCGCGCCATGGAGGGAGAGCGTGAAGACGCGAGGATCGTCCTGAAAAATGGACGCCGTGCCGTTGCCCTGGTGCACGTCGAGATCGACGATGGCCACCTTCTTGACCCCGTGATCGCGCATCGCGACCTTCGCGGCGACGGCCAAATCGTTGAACACGCAAAAGCCCTCGCCTCGGTCGCGGAATGCGTGGTGCGTGCCCCCAGCCATGTGCCCCGCGGCCCCGAGCTCCATGGCCCACGAGAGAGCTGCCAACGTACCTCCGACGCTGCGCGTGGCGCGGGTCACGAGCGACTCGGACCACGGAAACCCAAGCCGACGCACGCGGGTGTCGTCGAGTGTCCCATCTCGAACCGCCGCCACGTACGACGGCTCGTGA
This sequence comes from Myxococcales bacterium, assembly GCA_043764595.1. Classification (GTDB taxonomy): domain Bacteria; phylum Myxococcota_A; class Polyangia; order Polyangiales; family Polyangiaceae; genus JAAFHV01. The sequence continues at coordinate 4,970 of JAYUKI010001109.1, forward strand.
ACGAGCTCGAGGTCCGAAACGGAAGCAGGCGCCCCGAGAAGAAGCGTTCCGGGGAACTCGGCCGAGAGGGCACCGTGGATGCGGTCGTACTTGCCGAGCGGGAATTTGTGCCCCTTCGGAAGCATCAACGCGTGCATGTTCTCGGTAAAAACGAGCTTCACGGCTCTTTCGATGCTCCTACCGCCCCATCCGGTCCGAGGAGAAGACGCAGCTTCCGAGGCGAATCGCGTATCCTCGCCCAACCTGAGCCTTCTGTCAGGCGGCATGGAACTTTCGCCGAGATGGTGCGTCGATGGGGACCTCCAGCGCCGCCACCGTCGCAAGAGCGATCGTAGGCCGGGCCGAAAAGGACGACGAGGCAACCATGAGACTGAGGCACGTTCCGCTCTTTTCCGTGATTTTCGGACTCTCGCTCGCGGTTTCCGGGTGCCAAAAGCGGGAGGCCCCCGCATCGGCGGGTGAGCAGACCGCTTCCGCCAAGCTGGAAGAGAAAAGCAAAGGCGGCAAAGCCGACGAAACCGTCGCGGTCGACATGCCCAAAGAGCGCGCGCCGACGCCAAGCCCCACCACTGCCCCAGCCGATCCCGCGGCCGCCAACGCGTACGGCCTCGCTGGCATCGGCGGAGGTCAAGGCTCCGGCGCGGGCGGAGGTCTAGCCCCCGCTGCCCCAGCCATCATGCCTGGTTTGGAAGAGAAACGAGCGAAAGCCTATGCCCCACCCGCGACCATGGTCCCGGCACGGCCCGCACCGGTGCAGGCTCAAAAGGCCGAAATCGCCCGTCCGGCGTCAGCGCCTCGCGGAGCGATGCCACCTTCAATCGGACTCAAACACCAGACCCGCGAGTCGGACATCGAAGACGGCCTCGCCGCCCCCAAGGTCACGCCGAAGCTCGATCCGAACGCGCGCTACGCCACGACCTACCGTCCCGGCGGAGCGGCCCTCGCGGCCTTCGATGCCGCCGTGACCAAGGGCGACATCCCTGGAGAATACAAGGATCTCGTCGGCGACTTCGGTTCGCGCTACGCGCCCCCAATGGACGCTCCCAAAGAAGGCGCTTTGTCCTTCAAGACCGAGACCGAGCGCGCGAAGCTTCCTCCGTCGGGAGGCCTCGTCAATTTCCGCATCGCGATTCGCTCGAGCGCAACCGAGACCAAGCGGGCTCCCCTTTCGGTCCACCTCGTCCTCGACGTTTCCGGCTCGATGAGCGGCACGGCGATCGACAACGCACGCAAGGCCGCCGCGAGCCTCGTCGAGCGACTCGACGCGAACGACGACTTCTCGATGGTCACCTTCTCGAGCTCGGCCGAGGTCCGCGTTCCCGATGGTCCCGTAGGTGCACGACGCAAGCAGATTTTGTCCACGATCGCCGAGGTTCAAGCCAACGGAGGAACGAACATCTCGTCCGGTCTCGACCTCGGCTACGTCGAAGCGCACAGCCCCAAGATTTCCCCGGAAGCCGTAAAAATCGTGATGCTCCTCTCGGACGGTCACGCCAACGGCGGCGACACCAATCCGAGGTCTCTCGCCGAGCGCAGCGCGCGTGCTTTCCAGGATGGCATCCAGACGAGCTCGTTCGGTCTCGGAGCCGACTTCGACGCGCCGCTGATGAGCTCCATCGCCGACCGCGGCGCGGGTGGCTACTACTACCTCGCCGACTCGAGCCAAATCGCGAACGCCCTCGCCAAAGAGATGGACTCGCGTCTCGTGCCCGCCGCGCTCGGCGTCGAAGTTCGCGTGCGCCTCCGCCCCGACGTCGCCCCGATGCGGGTCTATGGCTCGCGTGCTCTCGAGCAAACCGAAGCGGCTCAAGTTCGCGCGCAAGAAGTCGCCATGGACAAGAATGCCGCAAAGAAGGGCATTGCCCAAGACCGCCAAGAGGACAGCGTTGGCGGAATGCGCTTCTTCATGCCGGCCTTCGCCCGCGACGATCGTCACGCCATCTTGATGCAGCTCCAGCTGCCCCCGGGCACGGGAGAGCGGGCCTTGGCGAGCGTCGAAGTCAAGTACAAGGACCGCATCCGCAAGAAGAACGTGACCGAGGAATTCCCGGTCAAAATCGAATACGCGAAGGACGACGCGGAGAGCGCAGCCTCGGCGAACGCGAGTGTCGTTTCCACCGTGCAAGCCTTCCTCGCCGGCGACTCGATCGTGTCGGCCGAGCACCTCGTCGATGCGCAGAACCGCTTGGCTGCGATGCGACTCTTGCAGGAGCGCGCGGAGCTCTTGAAGCGGGCGGCGGTCACCTTGAACGAAGCACGCCTCGGCGAAGACGCCATTCGACTCGCGCGTTTGTCGCGCGCGGTGGGCGGACAAGACCAAGTGAAAGACGCGCTCCCCCTCGCGGTGCTTCTTCGCGGCTCTTCGTACGGTTACCTGAAGTAGTCTCGAGTCTCCCTCCCCTCGTCCTCCGAAACGGCGATGAACGAACGAACCGCCCCTGCAAAACGCGCCCGCTTCTACCGAGGTCTCCTCGTCGGGGGTGCGCTCGTCGCGTTGCTCGGCGGGGCCGTCGCCAACATCAAGGCTCCCGCTCCGCCCTCGCGCACCGTCGCTCTTGGAAACCTCCAGACCATCGCCCTTCCGGATCTCACTCCCGGCGAGGAGATCGTCCTGAAAGGGTCGCTTCGAACGTCCTTCGATGGGACCGTGTATGATGCACTTACTCGCACCGACACGACGGCGGCGGGCGCCGTCGTCCGACGGGGGGGGATGTTCGAGCCCGAGAGCACCGGCTTTCGTGTGGCGAGTCACGATCCGAAAACCCACGAAGTGCACCTCGTCGTGACGGGCACGTCGGGCGCAGCGTGCGCAGCTCTCGGAGTGGCCGCCCCGTGCCTCGTGCCACGAATCACCGAAGCCTCCCAGGAGCGCCTTCTTACCGAACAAGAGTTCCGCGCCACGCTCACCGGAGCGCTCAGCGCCGAGCTCCCCGAGGCTCCTCCGCCCCCCATTCCCCCTACCCGCGCCGGTGGCCTCGCCGCATCGCTATTCGGGCTCCTTTTGGCCGTTTTTGCGGTATTCGGTCTCGGACGCGCCAAACGCGAAACGCCCATGGCCGCCGTGCGGAGGGCCGCGCAAAAGGCCCTCACCGAGACGAAGGGAAACCGCGCCTTCGACACGATGCGCGTGAAGATCGACGAGCTCGTCCGGCACGCCGAGAAGCTCGACGCGGTGCGCGAGACCACCGAGGCACGGCTCGCGAAGCTCGATCTCCGAGAGCTCGAAGAGAAGACCCGTCGGCTCGCGAACCAAGGCGCATCGCCGGACGTGAAGGCATGGGCCGAAAAGGAGCTCGACGGAGCGCTCGAGGTCCAGAAGGACCACGACAAGGCCCTCGCCGGGCTCGCTCGTGTGGAGAGCGCGCTCGGAGTGGTGGCCCTGTCTTCTCGCGAAGAGAAAGGCGTACGCGTCGACGAGGCCGTAAAAGACGCACTCGGCGACATCGAAGACGAGCTCGCGATCCGCGAGGCCGCCTTGGCCGAGGCCGAGGAGCTCACTGGCAAACCAAGGACTCGCTCGACGTAGACGCGTTGCGCTGTTGGTCGTCCCTCGCTATCGTAATTTGACGATGAACAGGGATTCACGCATCCACGAACGACCGAACGCCGGCCCAAAAGATCATCGAGCTCTCTCGATGGTCGCTCCACGACGAGCCTCGGTCCTCGTATGAGCTCGTACCCTCTCGTCCTCGGCGAAGAGCCCATCGGACCGCGTGCCACGCATGCGCCACGCGTGCTCTTCCTCTATGGCTCGCTGCGCGCACGTTCGTACAGCCGTCTGCTCGCCGAAGAAGCCGCCCGCATCGTCTCGGACCTTGGCGCAGAGGTTCGCACGTTCGATCCGTGCGAGCTCCCCGTCTTTGGCAGCGTTCCGGACACGCACGCGAAGGTCCAGGAGCTGAGGGAGCTTTCGCTCTGGTCCGAGGCGCAGGTGTGGTCCTCCCCCGAGCAACACGGCGCGATCACTGGCGTGATGAAGAACCA
>JAYUKI010001110.1:0-8950 GCA_043764595.1 Myxococcales bacterium
GGACGCATCGGAGCCCGAGGCGAACGCGAGGATGCGCTTGCGAGGATAGGCTGCCACGAGAGAGTCCACCGCGATGACCTCGGGCTCGCCCATGAGCACGGTGCCGCGGGAGCAGAGCACGGCGACGTCGCTCATGCCGGCCACTTCGAGCGCTCGTGGGTCTCGGAAAGCGATGCCACTCGCGAGAGCGTCTTGTTGGGCGCGCGCCGTCGCCAACGTAAGAGTCGCCAGCGCACCGACCACGGAGAGAGACGCACCGGCCGCGAGGGCCGCAGCCAACACGACGAGCCATGGCGCATTGCTCGCGAACTCCGCGGCGCCGACCAACGCGCAGACGAGAGGCAACGAGCGAGGGGTCCAGGCGCGAATGAGCCCGAACATTCCCGAGGTCTCGCGGCCGGCGAATGGCTTCGTGACGAGGCGTTCGCGACCTACCGCAGTAGCTGCAACGACGAGCTCGCCGGTGACGACACGAAGGCCCGCAATCACCGGATCGCCTTCGCGCTTCGGCACTTCGCTGGTTCCGAAAGCCCACGGGACCACGGTGGCCGTCCCTTGCACGACGACGCCATCCACGACCAACGTCTCACCTTCGCGCACGACGACCTTGTCGCCGAGGCGCAGAGCGGTGGTGTCGACCGAGACCGTTTCCGCACCCGCGAGCCTTCGCGCTTCGCCGTCCACGAGCGAGCCGAGCTCCGCCGTGTAGGCGCGCACGTCCGCTTCGGCACGCAGAACGAGGAGCTGCGAGAGCACGTTGAACGCGACGGCTGCGCCGGCCGTCGACGCGATGACCCCGGCTTGATCGATGTGCCGAACGATGGCGACACAGGCGACGGCCACGAGTCCTAGGGGTGCAAGCGCGGAGACGGCTGGGAGCTCTTCCCCGAGTGCCTTCGGCTTTTTGACGGTCCAAGCGACGAGCAGGACCGAAGCAAAAAGCGCGAGGCCTCCGCGAAGAACGAGGCTGGAAAAACCTGCGAGTGGCACGGCAAAGGTGGCCACGCCGGCCGCGACCGTAGCGAGAGGGAGCACGAACGACGAGCCCTCGGCGGGCGGACGGAAAGACACGGGCGCGGCGCCCGATCGCAGCGTGAGCGGCGCAGGAAGAGACGGGGGCTCTTCTTCGATCGAGTCGATGGGATCGACCGAGTCGTCCGTGTATTCGATCGACGGCGTTCGGTACGATCCCTGGAGATCGTTCGGGGCCGCAGCGCGCTCCGGAACGGCATCCGTTGGGCGCGACGGAAACCTAGGCTCGGCGTCGACGGCTTCGGCCGAACGCTGCGAGCGCATGGTGGTTCGTGTGGGCGCGGCTTCGGGATCGGCGTCGGAGAGGACGGGCTCGCTCTCGTCGCTGCGGGCTCGCGTGCCCGATTCGGCAGAGGGCTCGGCGCGTGGGCTAGGCGTAACGTCGGGGTCCGTCTCCCGAACGCGAACGACCTCTGCCACGCGCTCTGCCACGCGCGGCGGGTCCGCCGTGCGATCGAGAGATATCGAGCCTCTGGGCGACTCAGAGACGTACGCGGCCTTGCACGCTAGACCGCAAAAATAGCGAAATTGTCCATCGAGGATGGCGACATGTCCCGCACGCAACGGATCCGTAGGCTTTCCGCAGCCGAGACACTCCACCCGTTCTTGCGCGGCCTGCGACATATCTCGCTTCGCCTTTTGCCGCGCCTGCCGCAGAAGCGCAAGCCACGCGAGAATCGGGTGGCGTGGCCCCCAAAAACCCGTGCGCCGGGGGCACAGAACATGGCCAGGAGGCCCGCACTCCGCCGCATCGTGAGAGGCACCACTGTCTGCGACACGAAGAAGAATCCCGCCGAGAAAGCGGCGTCACTCGCCTCAGAGCGACTGGAGAACCGCTTTCAGCATCGAGACCGCTTCCGACAGCTCGGCTTCGGTCACGACGAGCGGCGGAACGAATCGGAGGACTCGGTCGCCCGCACCCGTGAGGAGAAGCCCTGAAAGAGCGGCCTTGGCAACGACATCCCGCGCGACGAGCCCGGGCTTCAGCACGAGCCCTCGCAAGAGACCGACTCCACGTTCCGATTCGCACTGGTTCGGGAGCTCGGCCACGAGCTTTCGAAGCTCGGCAGCGAGGAAAGCGCCCTTCTTTGCCGCACCTTCGACGAGCCCCTCCTTTTCGACGATCGCGATCACCGCACGCGCAGCGGCACATCCCAAGGGATTTCCGGCGTAGGTCGAGCCGTGAGTTCCTGGCGGAAGCGAGCCAGCGAGGGCTTCGGTCGTGAGGATCGCGCCGATCGGAAAACCGCCGCCAAGACCCTTTGCGAGAGCGATCGCGTCGGGTCGAACGGACGTGTGCTGGAACGCGAACCACTTGCCGGTTCGGCCGATGCCCGTCTGGACTTCGTCGACCATGAGAAGGGCGCCGCTTGCGTCGCAGGCTTCCCGTAGGCCTTCGAGGAAACCTTCGGGCGCAGGCAGGACGCCGCCTTCGCCTTGAACCGGCTCGACCACGACCGCGCAGAACGTGTCGTTCAATGTGGCCCTCACGGCCGCGAGATCTCCGAACGGAACGTGGGTCACTCCCGCGACTTCCCCGAAACCTTCTCGATACTTGGGCGTCCCCGTGAGGCTGAGCGCGCCCATGGTCCGACCATGGAACGCGTTGTCGAAAGCGAGAAATCGCGTTCGTTTGGTGTCGCCTTGGTTGAAGAAGTGACGCCGCGCGAGCTTGAAGAGGGCTTCGCTGGCCTCGGCTCCGGAGTTGCCAAACAGGGCGCGATCGAAGCCCGAGCGCTCGCAAAGCTCCTTCGCGAGGAGGATGTTCTCGTCGTTGTAAAACCAGTTCGAGACGTGTCCGAGCTTGGCGACCTGCTCCGAGATCGCCGCGGCGTAGTGCGGATGCGCATGACCCACGGCGCAGACGGCCACGCCCGCCGCCATGTCGAGGTAGCGCTTCCCTTCTACGTCCCACACTTCACAACCCTTGCCGCGCGTCAGCACGAACGGGGCTGGGCGGTAGTTGCCGTAAAGGTATTTTTTGGCCTGTTCGAGAAGCTCGGCGTTCGTGGACATGGGGCTCGTGGGGCCAGTGTGGCACAAGTGGCGCGCCGCGGAACGAGACCGCGACAGGACAGGATGGTTTTCGTGCTGGATAGGCTCCGCGTCCAGATCCAGATGCGAGAAACTTCGAGAGCGAGTGGATCGTTCGCGGGCCGTTCGGCCCGTGCTGAGGCCGATCAGCGGATTTTTCCGACAAACGACCCCGTGGCAGGAAGCTCCACCGCAACTTTCCCGCCTTCGCGCTTGGCGGTGCCAGTCCCGAGGGCGCGCTCGGCCAGGGTGCCTTCGACCTCGGCCGAGACGGATTGGGCGGTCTCGGTGAGGTTCTCGACCACGAGCCATGCTTCGGTCGAATCTGACCGGACGAACGCAAAAACGCTCGGGTTTCCCACGTCGACGAGCTTCATGGCTCCGGTTCCGAAGACGGAACGGCCACGCCGCAGGGCCAGCATTTGTTTGTAGTGGACGAACATCGAGCCTTTGTCGGACTTTTCGGCTTCCACGCTCGTGATGTCGGCCTCCGGACCGAACGCGAGCCAGGGTTTGGCCGCAGAAAAACCGTGCCCTGCGGCGCGCGTCCACGGCATGGGTGTTCGGGCCGAATCGCGCGAGTCGACCACCTTCTCCGTGCCAGGGCGTAGACCGAGCTCTTCGCCGTAATAGATGTATGGAGTGCCTCGCGCGAACATCTGAATTTCGGAGGCTCTACGATGGCGCCACTCTTTGCCTTGAGCGACGGCATATGCGCGCCCGACATCGTGCGAGCCAATCACGAGGGCGTTTTGCGCGCCTTCGGGGAAGGTCTCCGCGGATTGGAAGGCCTTGTCGAACTGGGACCGGCTTTCGCTCTGGAATGCGAGGGGCCAGAGGTAGCCATAGTCGAACAGAAACGCCATTTGGAAGGCATCTTTTCCATTCCCATAATAAGCTTTTGGACTATCGAAAAGGACCGACTCGGCCACCATCGCCCGGTTCGGAAATCCATCCAGCACGCCACGCAGCTTGCGGACGTAGTCGGCGGTCTTTGGCTGGAGAATCCCGCAGTCTTTTGGAACGTTGGTCTCGAAGAGAAGGCCGATCACGTCGCATCGAAAGCCGTCGACTCCCAAATCGAGCCAGCGTTTGGCCACTCCGAGGGTCTCGGACACGACGTTCGGATTGTCGAAGTTGAGGTCGGGCTGGCCCGGGTAGAACCTGTGGAAGTAGTACTGATTTCGCCGTGGATCCAGGGTCCAAGGGACGGTGCCGAACGTCGAATTGAAAGGGCCACATGCGTTTCCGGGCGCCGATGGGGTGTCGGACCAAACGTAATAGTCGGACTTGGGCGACGCCTTGCTCGCACGTGATTCCTGGAACCAGGGATGCTCGGCCGAGGTGTGGTTGAACACGAGGTCGAGAAAGACACGCATTTTGCGCGCATGTGCTTCGGCGAGGAGCTTCTTCAGGTCCTCCATCGTGCCGTATTCGGGCGAAATGGAGTCGTAATCCGAGACGTCGTATCCCGAGTCTTTGAAGGGGCTCTTGAAGATGGGCATAAGCCAAAGGGCGTCCACCCCGAGCGATTTCAGGTCGTCGAGCCGCGAGACGAGCCCGGGCAGGTCTCCGATTCCGTCCCCGTTTGAGTCTTGGAAAGAGCGAACGTAGACCTCGTAAAACACGGCATGGCGGTACCAATCAGGCCCTTCGAGCAGCGCGGCCGCCTTGGCTTGTTGGTCCGCCGTGGGCTCGGTCGGGGGCTCGGGCAAAGGGGCGACGGCGGGAGTATCGCTGGAGCACGCGGCGAGGGTTACGGCGCCGAGGGCGACGAGAGCGGTCGCCATCAAGGCTCGCGAGAGTGGGGCTCGGACGCGGCGCTGGTTCATTTTCCCATGGGAGAGGAGATTTTGGCGCGAGGCAAGGGCTCCGCGAGGTCCGCGCTGGCCATGCCCACCCTTGGGGCACCAGCCTCCGAACGGAACCGTGCACCACGAGTGTGCAAGCGGTTGCGCAGCGGCCCGGACAGCGCCTCAAAACACTGCGAATGTGCGCCGAAACGCACGCGGCACGAGGACTGCAGTAGGGCTCTCGGAGCCCGAGCATGACCTTCCGAAACCGCCTCGCAACTGCCATCTCGATCCTTTCGGTCCTCGCGATCGCGCAGATCGCCCGAGGCGAGACGACCCGCGAGCAGCCCACCACTGCCAGCGAAACCACCCAAGTGGAAGCCGACCTTTCCCTTTCGGGGGCAGAGCACGGACTGGCCGCCAATGGCACCATTCGCATACGCCAACCGCTCGTCCAGCACATGATCGAGAAGGCTTTGCGAGGCAACGAGCGCCTGGCCGATCCGCGTGTCGAACACGTCTTGGCGGACGACGTCTACGTCGTCTCGGGCAACTTGAGCATCGTCGGGCCCGACCTCCCGGTGGTCATTCGCATTCGCATGGAATCGGAGGACGGTCGGTTTTCGCTGAGCTTCCAGGACATCGAGGGACTCGGACCGAACGAATGGTACGAACGGAGCATCATCGAAGGATTTGCGTTCGCGCTCCGTAGCCAGGGCATGCCCTGCGACGCCCTCGTCGGCAAGCGAAGGATCGCCATCGGCGTGAACGATTTCCTGCACGGCGCCGGAATGGTCCCGAAGCTCGCCGAGTTCGACGAACGATCGACGCACCTCGAACTTGCACGCAGCCCTGCGGGTGACCTCACTTTCCAGTTTCAATCGACCCATCGCGGCCCTCGCATCACCCCAACCAGCGCGTCGGATGTCGCCGTTCAGCTCGACGCGCAGGGCGTGCGCTCGCTGCTCGGGCGGGCTTTCGCAACGGACTACCGGGTGAAGAGCGTCGAGCTGTCGAACAATCGAATCGCCGTGACTGGAGAGGCGCGCTGGCGTGGCATGGAGGACGCATCCTCGGGTATCGAGCTCTTGGCCGCTCTCCTCGGCGATCGTTCAAGGCTCCACCATGGAATGGAATCTGGCCGAGCCTGGATTCCCATCGACCTCACGTTTCGGATCGACGGCGACCGCCTCTTGCTCGGCACTTCGCACGAGCGAGCCACGGCGGCCGTCGACCGTGCGCTCACCGAACGTGGTGTTGCGCACCAAATGGTCCAAGGAGCGGTGTCCCTCGTATGGCGTGACCTCGTGAGCAACAGCCTGGGGCAACTGACCCAGCTGTCGATTGACCGTCGTGGGCTGACAGTGGCAGGACACTTGAACGCCGACGTCGCCCAGCAGAACTGAACCTGACCAGGGTTCGCGATGTTGGCCGAGGTCAATTGGGACATCGCCGAGGTTTTTGGCGACTCAAAGAGAGCTCTATCTCTCGCACCCACGAATCCCACCCTGAAGGGCGGATGCTCTTGCCAAAGGGACCTAGCTGCTGTCGTTCGAGCCCAATCAGTGCTCTAGTGAATGGATGTCTCCCCACGTGGCCCTCCTGGGCGACTCGGTATTCGACAACAAGGCGTACGCCAAGGGAAAGCCCGAGGTTGCGGCCCACTTGCGCGCGCTCTTGCCCACGTGGAAGGTCACTCTCCTCGGCACCGACGGGAGCACCACCGAGTCGTTCGGAAAACAACTCGACCGCGTGGCCGACAGCGTGACCCATATCGTACTTTCACTCGGTGGAAACGATGCACTCCATCAAGCAGACTTGCTCGACCTGCCGATACGGACCACGGGCGAGGCACTCGACGTATTCGAAGAACGTGTCGGCCTCTTCGAGGTCTCGTATGGTTACGCCGTCGAAGCCGTGCTCGCCCTTGGCAAAGCAACGACGGTCTGCACGATTTACAATGGCCAATTCGACGAGCCAACGGCGCGGCGCGCACGCATGGGCGTGGCGATGTTCGACGACGCGATCCTACGAACGGCGCTTCGCTTCGGGCTCGATGCCATCGAGCTGCGCCTCGTGTGCACCGAGGCTACGGACTTTGCGAATCCCATAGAGCCCTCCGGCACGGGTGGCCGCAAGATCGCCCAGGCCATCGCAGGAATCCTCGGAGCACCAGAGCCCCTCCGCCAACGCAGCACGATTTCCGCAGGATAGTGCCGAATCCAAAGCCATACCGAGGACGACAGAAGCGACCGTCCAAGGCCAAAACGCCCACCGTTGACGAACTTCTGGCTGCGCTCGATCACCCGTTCAAATCCGAGCTCGATGCCCTTCGCGCCATCGTTCTCTGAGTCGACCCTCGGATCGTGCCTATCTCAGGTCAATACCGTCGGCTCAGCGCGCTAGGAAGACGACCACCGAGCGCTGCGAAACGGCATAGGTCGACGCCGCCGCAGAAGCGTCACTTTCGAGGCGCCAGTTGCCCCACGCTTCGGCCGCGACGGACGTGTCGGCAACGACGCTCCACGTCCTCCCTTCTGGAGCCGGCGGCAAGGCCATCGTCACCGTTCCCGCCGACCCGTTGTAGCCGACCAGGATGCCCTTCGACGTGTCACCGAGCGAAGCTCCGTCGAGCTCGAACGCAAGAAAGTGCCGTGTCGGCGAGTCGAGGTAGGCAGCGTCGGCCGGCTGCCCGTCGTCGCGACGCCAGACCACTTGCGCGCCCTTCGGTTCTCCTCGCTCTCGCCAGTGCGCTGCCGGACGCAGTGCGTCGTGCGCGTTCCGAAAGGCGAAAGCACGAGTCGTGAATGCGGCAAACGCGTCGGCGTTCGGAACGCTCGTCCAGTCGAGCCATATTGCTGGAGAATCCAGGTTGTAGGCGTTGTTGTTTCCGCGTTGGGTACGGAGGCGCTCGTCTCCACCGTTGATCATTGGCACTCCCGCCGAGAGGATCGCGAGCGCCAAGGAGGCTCGCGCTGCGGCCCTTTGTCGAGCCGGATTCCCCCCGTGCGAATACGCGAGATCGTTGTCCGTCCCGCCATCCGAGGGACCAAATGGCCAGGGCTGCGCATTCGACTTCACGTCGTAGGAAAAGAGATCGAAAAGGGTCATTCCGTCATGCGCCACCAGGAGATTCACGGAGGCCGATGGGGTCCTTCCGGAGCGCGCATAGATGTCCGCCGAGCCACGAATACGGGTCGCCATCTCCCGAGGAGTCACGTCGGCAACTCCGAGCTTGTTCAGACTACGGCGCACGGTGTCGCGGTAGCGGTCGTTCCATTCCGACCAACCCTTGGGGAATCCGCCCACTTGGTAGCTCCCATCGGCGAGCCCCCAAGGTTCGGCGACGAGGTCCACGCCCGCGCCTCCTTCGTCCGGACGCGCCGGGAGGTCACGGGCGATGCGCTTCGGGAGACCATTCGGATCGAAGCGATAGCAGCCGCGCGTACAGCCATTGGCCACGACCGAAGCGAGGTCGAAGCGGAAGCCATCCACCCCGAGATCGCGGTACCAGTATCGGAGGGAGTCGACGACGAGATCTGCCGTGACCGGGGAGGCCGTGTTGACGTTTGGCCCGACGCCATTGCTCGAGACGTACCCCGACGGGTCGTCGGCGAGCTCGTAGAAGGTGCGGTTGTCGAGGCCACGCAACCCATAGATCGTGGCCGCCGGCCCATTGGCGCCTCCTTCGGAGGTATGGTTGTATACCACATCTATCCAGACCTTGATTCCCTCTGCATGGAACGCGTCCACCATGGCGCGGAGCTCCCTGGTCGGACCGCCTGGAGACTTGTCGAACGCGTAGCGACGATCGGGAGCAAAGAACGAAAGCGTAGAATAGCCCCAGTAGTTGTCGCCTTGGGCCTCCGGCGTGCGTTCGTTCTGGTCGTTCGGCGTCTCGTGGAGCGGCAAAAACTCCACGACGCGAACCCCTAGATCGTGCAAGTACTTTGCGCGTCGCGCTGCTCCTCGGTACGTTCCTCGCTCGGCCTCGGGCACAGTGTCGTCGTTCTTGGTGAATCCCACGAACGTGGACCTCGTAGACGAGATCGAATGGGTCGAGACGGCTGCCCCGCGGGACGCGCCAAAGG
>JAYUKI010001111.1:0-8947 GCA_043764595.1 Myxococcales bacterium
GAGGTAGTTGTCCTCGCCCGTGTTGATCACGATGCCCGAGCGCGCGATGAACCGACGCGAGACGTACTGGTCCACGAAGTTTCGGCACATGTTGATGTCACGGAAGAGAATTCCGTACATGGCGTCGTTGAGGAGCATGTCGAGCCCCTCGACCGCGGCCATCCAGGCGATTTCGCTCATGCAAAGGCCCGACGAGTAGTTCGTCTGGTGGATGTAACGGCCGTACTCTTGGCTCGCTTCGTCCGTTGCACGGCGGATGATCTTGAAGTTTTCCTGGGTCGCGAACGTCCCGCCGTAGCCTTCGGTGGTCGCGCCGTGCGGCACGTAGTCGAGGAGCGACTGCGCCGTGGCACGGATGACCGCGACGATGTCCGCTCCGGCATGCGCCGCTGCTTTTGCCTGGACCGCGTCGTCGTAGATGTTGCCGGTCGCGACGATGACGTACTTGAGCGGCGTCGGCCCGGGGACGATCTTGGCTTTTTTCGACTCGCGCAGGGCCCGTGCGTCGTCGATGCGCTTCATGGCAGCGTGCGCGTGAGGCGCGAGGATGGCTCGGACGGCGTGGAGGTCCGGACCGCCTTCCCCGCGATCGACCTCGGGCCCGAACGCGAGGCGCTCCGCGGCGTCTTGGACGTCCTCCGCGCCCTGAAGCAAGGCTCGACCAAGGAAGAAGCTGATGCCACGCCCGAGCAGGCCCTCCTTTTGGTAGCGCTCCACCGCGACGTTGACGAGGGGGGCTCCGCGGTCGTCGAGACCGTCGACGCCGTAGGAGCGCAGAATGGTTCGCTCCGCTCCGACGCTCGTGTGCCGATCGATGTAGCGTTGAACGTCGTCGGCGACCTCGCCTGCGAGCTCGCGGCAGCGTCCGACTTTGTGTGCGTCCATGGGGACAGTGGCCATGCCTGCCTCTCTGCCACATCGGCGCGAAATTCCATAGATTCCAGCGACGTGACTCGCGGATGGGCGCCCAATCGGTCGTTTGGACCATGGCGCAATGCGGCAGTCCTGCGTCGACGTCGATGGGCTAGCGCGAGAGCGCAAGCGCGACCAGGGCGGCACCCGCCGCCGCGAGGCCCGCGCCGAACAGCGACATCCGCCCGCGGAAGGCAAAACCCGATCGCGCGAGCAGAATGGCCGCACCCAGGGCGACGGACGCGCCGAGCCCAAGCACGGCGAACGTCGCCGTTGCGGGGGTCGGATCGCGACCGTGCATTTTGGCGAGCTGGCCCTCTTCGAAGCGGACGAACCCCGGCGAGCGCGAGGCCGTGACCAGCATGCGACGCGCGTCGATGCGGGCAAGGGCCGATTCTGCGCGTTTGCGGCGCGCCCCGTCGCTCGAAAACGGGCTCCGTATGCCCACTTCTGCCGAGCGTATGGCTCGCCATGCGGTCTCGGCGAGCTCGTCGTCGCCGCGGGTTTCGGCGTCTTCGGCGATGGATTGGAGGCGCGTGAAGCCTTGCTCGGACCAGGGCGAAAACGGCGCGACGTGGGTGGCCGCATCGAAGGCTTCCGCGATGGCCAGATCGGGGTTTTTTGCAGCCATTGCGACTTCGCTTGCGAGGAGCGCACGCGAGCCTTCCCGGGTCTCGTGGAGGGTGGCGAGGAGAAGGACCGCGACGACGGCAAGGACGACGCTCGCCCCGACGGCCCGCGAGCTGCCTTGGGCCGTCATGCCTCCCTCCCTTGGCTGGGTGGGCGCGCGAGTCGCCCGCGGCTCCTTCTGCATCTTCGCGCGCTCGGTCACTGGAGATCGCGCTTGCGGAATATCAGGCAGGCCACGACGAGGAGGAGGCTTGCGTAGAAGAGTGAATTGGCCGCGGCCCGCGCCACGTACGGGACGATGGGAACGCCGTCCACCTCGCCCAGGAGAATCGCCCGCTCGGGTACGTAAAGGTGCAGATTCGGTACGATTTTCGACACCACGTAGCCGACCGACTTGGCGAGTGAACCGACCGTTTTCGCCGGAAGGTTGGCGAGGGTGTCGGCCGAACGACCGAAGACGAAGATGGCGAGCGTGAAGATGGCCGTTAGAAACGGCGTCGAAAACGACGAAAAGAGCAGGGTCACCGACGTGATAATCGCGACCTCGCACAGCGTGAGAGCACACGCCGCCACCACGACGGTTCGTTCGCCGCCTGCGGGTGCAGCGAGGACGACCATGGTCGCGAAATAGGCGACGGCGAACGGAACGAGCACGAACACGCGAACACGCTCGAATCGGAAGAGCGCAGCGGCGAGCGCCAACGCAAAGCCGACGATCGTGCCGTAGACGACCGCGGGCGAACGACCGGCCTCGTGCGCCAAGAGCGCGAGCGCCGTGCCACCGTCGAGGAGCACGAACACTCCGAGCGTGATGAAGATCCCGAAGAACTTGCCGAGCACGAACTCGTGGCGAACGAGGCGGCGCGTGAGGATCGGAAAGAGCGTCTTCAGCTCGATCTCGCGGTGGAGCGACGTGGCGCCGAGGACGATGGCCACGAGCACGCCATAAAGCGAAATGGAGGCCGCACACACGTCGGCGATGACGCGTTTTTCTTGATGGAGCGACATGGCGCCGAGCACGACCGAATAGGCGGTCGTGGCCAGGGCGAGGCCGAACAGTCCGTACAAAACCCGCGCACGCACGGCTTCGCGGTACGAGTTCAAGGCGATGGCGAGGATGCGCATCATCATGGCTCTACCCTTGCCGTGGCGTTCGCCTTCGCGAGACCAAGTAGCGCGAGAGGATGCTCGGGGTCGAGAGAAGCACCGTGCGCAGGCGTTCCTCGAAGAGCTCGCGGACGATGCCCGGGCCGAGGTCGACGAGCACGGCATACGTCACCAAGCTGCGCGACCCGCCCTCGTCGTCCGGCATGGGATCGACGTGGAAGTAGCCCCATGCGTCGCGGATGTCGTGAGGGCGTTTTTGGTCCAGCCAGAACCGAACGTCGCGCCGCCAAGCCTCGTGGCGGACTCGAAGCGTGTAGGTTGCATCGATGACGGCATTGCCCTGGTGGAGCTCTACGAGCTGATCGAGCCCTTCGTGGCCTACGAGCGCCGCGCGCTTGGTGCGGGGCAGCACGTTCGTGTAGGCGCTCACGTCCTCGAAGAGCTCTTGGAGCTCCGAGACGGATGCGCGCACGACGGCGTACGTGATTCCCCCGACGTAGCGTCGATCCTCGCCGTCGAGTGTGACGGGACGCGCGACCGATTCGCCTCGCGCGAGCTTGGCCGTCTCGTCCGACGAGAGGGACTCGGCGCGCGCGGTCGAGAGTGGAAACGCTGCCGCCACGGCGATTCCAACCGCCGCGGTGAGCGCTCGAGCGGGGCAGGTCTTCGCCTTCGCAAAGAACCCTGCCTGTCCTCCTCTTCGTGACGGCGCGTCGTGAGGGTCCACTAGCGGCAGAAGGTAGCTGCCGGAAAGGGCGCCGCGCAAGCGCTACGAGAGGCGACTTGTGGCTTCTTCTTACCGGTTACGGGCGTGGGCGCCCATCAGCCGACGACGATGCGCACTTTGGGCCCGATCTCGACCCGGAGCTCGCGGCCTGCGTCGTGGAGATCGCCGTCGATCATGTATTCCACACGTTCGCCACGGCGGGCTTCGATGGTCGCGGCCGGCACCACGGCTTCGTAGGTCGAGCCGGGGCTCAGCGGTTTGCCTTGAAGCACACGCGGCAGGTTCTGGACGAAGCGGGCAGGGCTCGCGTAGATGCCCAGCAGGTGGAAGCAGTCGGGCCGCTCGGCGTAGCGGTAGAAGGGTTTGAAATTCAGCCCAATCTGGTCGATCGTGCCGCCCGCGGTGGTGAGGTAGTCGCGCTCTTCCCAGGTCGTGCCGTCGTCGAAGAGCACGCGCCCGCGGAACGGCGCGCACATGCGCTTCACCATTTCGCCGCCCACGAGCGTGCTTCCGACGCCACGGAGCAGCGTCTTGGCCGCGATGACCGGATCCGGGGGCCCGCCGGCGTAGTACTCGGCCAGAAAGCCGCGAACGACGCCCGTCCCGAAAAGAAACCCGTAGTGCTCGCCGATTCGCGCGACGTGACGCTCGACGTTCTCGAGGGGGCGAATGGCTCGGGTCATGTAGCTGCGGAGGACGCGCGTGAGGAGCCCCTCGGGTTTGCCTCGCGCCACACCGCACGAGTTCGCGACGGTGTTCATGGTGCCGCCGCGCAAGAACGCGATCTGCGGCAGAGCGCTGCCGCGGTAGACGTCGATGAAGCCGGTGAGGGTCACGTGGTTCGTGCCGTCGCCCCCACTGATTCCGAGCACGTCGATGTCGAGCTTCTTGAAGTCTTCGGCGATGCGGTAGAGGTCGTCGAGAGACCGCGCCTCACGAACGACGCCGTGGTCGCCGAGGGTGCTCGCCAGCCTGCGGGCGGCGCGCGGGTCCTTCAGGTTCTTGCGACTCTTCGGATTGAGGACGACACCGATTCCAGCCATGCAGTCTAGAGGTTTCCCCCGAAGGAATCGTTTGGTCAAGGAAGGGTCGCATTTCTTCGGCGCGTGCGTATGGTCGTACGCGTGAAGCCTCTCTCTCTCGAAGAAGCACGAAACGTCTCGGAAACACACGCGCTCGTGGCCCGGGCGCCCGATCTGACCGTCCTTCGGATCACCGGAAAAGACCGCCTCTCGTGGCTGTCCGGGCTCCTCACCCAGGACGTCGGAAAGCTCCGGCCGGGCGCCGCCGCGTACTCGTTCCTGTGCGAGAAGAAGGGCAAAATCCTGTGCGACATGCACCTCTTCCTGCACGAAACATCACTCGATCTCGTCCTGCCGCGTGAAGCGCGAGAGGCGGTCTCCGCCACGCTCGAACACCACCTCATCATGGAAGACGTCGAGGTCCACGGCGACGACCGCGCCGTGTTTCGCGTCTATGGGCCCAAAGCCGAAGGCGTGGCGAACGCGCTCTCCGGCGCCGTCTGGCAGGGGGCTCCATTTCGCCTGCCCGTGGCCCACGTGGTCGCTTCGGAAGACGCGGACACGTTCGCCGAGAAGCTCGCCGACGCGCTTCGAGAGACAGGCGGTGGCTTAGCTCCCGAAGGCTTCGAAGAGGACCTCCGTGTTTCGCTAGGTATCCCCCGGTTCGGAGCGGACTTCGGGCCCGCCCATTACCCCCAAGAGACCTCGCTCCACGGCCTCGGAGTGTCGTTCTCGAAAGGCTGCTACCTCGGCCAGGAGGTTCTCTACATGCTGGAGCACCGCGGTCACGCAAAGCGCAAGCTCGTGCGCCTCGCGTGCGACGGCGCCGTTCCGGTAGGCGCCGCGCTGCTCGACGGCGACGCCGAGGTCGGCAACGTTTCCAGCGTCGCGCCCGACGGAGCTGCCTACGCCGCCATCGCCATGGTCAAGGCTGCCGCGACGAGCCAAGGCAAGACCCTCCACGCCGGATCCGTCGCATGCAATGTGCACGAAATCGCTCCCGCCACCGCGGACGCCTGAAGACGACTCGCAAACGGATTGCGTCGCGTCCGGGGGGGCCGTCTAAAGGCGCCGTTCGAGCTTGAAGCGTCTTCCCGGCGCGCCGTCGTCGGGGAGCTCGGTCACTTTCAGCATCTCGAGAGCGATTTCCTTGATTCGTCCGTCTTTGCCGAGTCGAAGGTGGAGCCTGTCGCCGTCGCTCTTCACGACCTCGCAGGTCCCGAAGGCGAAGTGCTCGCAACGATCTCCGGCGTCCGGGACGAGGGTCTCGACTTCGGCGGCCACGGGCTTCATCGGCCGGGTCGGCATGGCTTGGGAGAGGGACAAGGTTGGCGCCGACGAGCGGGCCGGCGGCAGCTCGCGTTCGCGTTCGCGTGGCGTTTCCGCGGGGCTCGACGGGGCGGCTTGAGGCAGGTGCGGCAGGGCAGGCGACGACTGGGTCGCAGGTGCTTGGGACGGCGACTCCGGTGCTGGGGCCATCGACCGCTCGAGGACCTGCTCCGGCGCGCCAGCCACCTCGGGCTCGGCCGATTCGTGCAGAATGCACATGGTCGTCGTGGTCGCTACCAACGCCGCGATGACTTCGCCCGCAACGAGCCGCGTTCCGAGCGCATCGCTGACGCTCACGAGCCCGACGAGTGGGCCGAGGGCCGGTCCCTCGAGCGATACCAAGAGCAGATCGCCGTCGAGGGTTTGTGCCTCGTGGCCCGAGCGACGAAGCTCGACCGCCGACAGAAGGCCATTGGCGCGAATCCAGGCGCGGGCGGGATCGGCCTTGCCGCCTTGGCTGGCGAGGTCACGTGCGGCGGCCACCAGATCCGAGCCTTCGGAGATCGTGAAGATGCGTGTGCTCATCGTGGGCCCTCGGGGGAGGTTTGGGTGGAGTCTCCGTGGTCGCAGCCGTCGCGCGGCTCGCCACGGGCTTTGACGTGCGGGCACGCGTCGACCTTGTCGAGGATGCCGTCTCCGTCCGAGTCGCGGCCTTCCGGCGCGTACACGACCCCGAGCACGAAGCGGAAGCGCGGGACCGTGACCGTATCGGTGGCCAGACCACCGCCCCCGCCGAGGGTGATGGAAACGTCGCCCGAGGCGAGGGGAGCCGTGCGCGCGGAGAGCATCCACTCGGCAGGAAAGAGGTAGCGGCCGTTCGGAGTGGACACGAAACCGGCAGACGTTCGCGTCACGTCGGCTTGTTCCGGGAGGTTGTACAGCGCACGCATCTCGAGGGACGCGGAAAGGAGCTCGCGAGGGAGGATGTCGACGCCCACGCCGACGCCGGACGAGAGCTGCGTTCCGATGCGCGCGCCGAAGACCTCGGTGGTGGGGCGAATGCGTGCGCCGAGCTCTGCTCCCACGAAGACGGGCCCGATGCGGTAGTCCGCAGCGACGGCAGGCGTGAACACCGCCGTGCGTTCGCTCGCGAGCTCGGGTTTGTCGCCGATGGGTGCGACCATTCCGAGCCGCAGCGTGACCGAGTAGGCGTGCCCGGGGCCCGAGGCCTTGCGTGTGGTGTCGACGTCGACGCGTTCCCGAGGGATGAGCGCCAAGGCGAGTCCGAACCGAAAATCGCGGATAGCCGTGAATTTTAGGTTTCCGCCTCCGGTCAAGGCCGCCAGTCCCTCGCCGCTCTGTCCGAGTGTAATGGGGAGCGCCGCGTCGAACGCGAGCCTCTGCGTGATGCCGTATTGCCAGAGAAAGTTCGCGGTGACCTGATCGTCGACGGCGTAGCTCTTCGTCCCCGCGCTTCCCGGGCCGGGCGACGCGGTCTGCAACACGATGGGGCGCGACTGGTAGCTCATGACGAGCCCGACGCCGAGCGCGCCGTCGGGGACGGTTTGCGTACTGGAGACACCCACGAAGCGCGAAGGACCCGAAGAAGGCCAGAACGTGTCGCTGTTGATGCACGCCGACGATGGGCTTCCGCAGGAGCTTTCGGCGCGCGCGGGCGACGCAAGTAGGAGGATGGGCAGGATGGGCAGGAGCGCAAGCGCCGAAGCCGCGACTCGCCCCGCGCGGCCCGCGGCGTGACGTCTTGTGGTCTGGCCTGCTCGGCGAGAGGAAGAGGGCGACGGAAGCCCGGGGTTCGTGGGCCGAGGCATCCGTTCGGTGCGGCGCGCGGGCGAGCCGAGTTTCATGACCGTGCACCCTAGAGCACCGAATAGGTTGAAAGCCATCGCCTTCCGCGAGTTTGCCTTCGCCGCGCGGCGTACGGCTCCTCGAGAAGCCGACGGGCCCTCGTCGTCGGTCCTGGCTAGGTTTGCTAACGTAATGATATTCATTGTCTTTGTGATGAGCTGGGGGCCTCGTTGATTCCAGTGGAGACACGCTAGAGGTCTTCGGAGCCCGGGCGTTGGGCGGACCGCAAATCGGCTTGAAGGTCTTGCGAACCCGAGCCGAGGACGGCCACTCGACGGCTTGCGCGTTGACACGCGGGGCCAGGCACGCGCATACCGCGCGCATGGGTCTCCTTTCCACCGAGCGTCCGCTCGTCCTCGGCAGCGGATCTCCGCGGCGCCGCGAAATCTTGTCGAGCCTCGCGGTGCCGTTCGTCGTCCACAAGGCCGACGCGAACGAGGACGTTGCGCCCGGCGAAGGAGTCTCGGCCTACCTCGAGCGTGTGTCGCTCGCGAAGCTGGCAGAGGTCTCGAAGACCCTTCCGGGCGCACTCCGCGACACGGCGGGGGCGATCTTGGTGGCCGACACGTCGGTCGTGCTGGACGGCGAAATCTTGGGCAAACCCGCGGACCTAAAGGATGCCGAGCGCATGGTCGGCCGGCTTGCCGGGCGCTCCCACGAGGTGCGTACCCACTTCGTGCTTGCGGCCGTCTCCGGCGAGGTCCTTCACGGCGAGACGGTCGTCACCGTGGTGCACTTTCGACCCCTCACGGCGACGCAGGTTCGTGCCTACGCGGCGAGCGGCGAGGGGAGCGACAAAGCCGGCGCCTACGCCGTGCAAGGGCTCGGCTCCGCCTTCGCGTCGCGGCTCGAGGGCTCGTACTCGAACGTCGTCGGACTGCCCGCGTGCGAGGTCGCCGTGGCACTCGAGAAGCTCGGCTTCCGTGGCCCCTGAGGTCTCGGCGCCTTCGTCGCCGTGGTCGCCGCGGCCGTCGCGAGGCGCTCGCGCGGCCCTCGTCTTCGCGGTCGCGCTTCTCGCACGGATCGCCATGGTGGTGGTCTCCGCCAAGCGCTTCCCCCCGAGCGCCGACGGCACGTACTACCACACGTTCGCGGACCGCCTCGCGCGCGGCCTGGGCTACACCTGGGCCTGGCCCGATGGCGCGGTGACCTACGCGTCCCACTACCCCGTGGGCTACCCGGCGCTGCTCGCTCCGGCGTATCGGATGTTCGGGTCGCACGCTTCCGTGGCCATGGGTGTCAATGCGCTCCTCGGGGCGTTTCTTGCACTCTGCATGTTCGTTCTCTTGGACCGGGCGACGTCGCCGCGTTGGGCTCTCGTGGGGGCCCTCGTGATCGCGCTCCATCCGGCCCTCGTTCCGTACACGGCGGCGATCATGACCGAGGGAGCCACGTGTGCGCTGGTCGCCATGTC
>JAYUKI010001112.1:0-2631 GCA_043764595.1 Myxococcales bacterium
CAAAGTCGGCGCCATTTTCGCACCCGCGATGGCCGTGTGGTTCGTCGCGCTCGCGGCCATGGGCCTCGCCAATCTCGTGAAGCACCCCGACGTGCTCTACGCCATGAATCCGGCTTACGCGGCGCGGTACATGCTGAAGTTTCCCCGCGCGACGCTGTACGTGGTGGGGTCGGTCGACCTCTGCATTACGGGATGCGAGGCGCTCTACGCCGACATGGGGCACTTCAGCCGCAAGGCCGTGCGCCGCGCGTGGTTCTTCGTGGTTTGGCCGGCGCTCGCCCTGAACTACCTTGGCCAAGGGGCGCGCCTTTTGGACCCCGCCCCCATCGTCGAGGGCAACGTCTTCTACGCGCTGGTGCCTTCGTCTCCCGCGTTCGTGTATCCGCTCGTCATCGTGAGTTGGCTCGCGACCATCATTGCCAGTCAAGCGCTCATCTCCGGGGCTTTTTCCCTGGTGAATCAGGCCATCCAGCTCGGGCTATTCCCCCGCACCAGTGTCGTGCACACGAACGCCGAAGTGGAAGGGCAGATCTACGTTCCGGAGGTCAACTGGGGATACCTCGTTCTGTGCATCTTCTTGGTGCTGGGCTTCAAGAACTCGCACAATCTGGCGCCGGCGTATGGCCTTGCGGTCACCGGGACCATGGCCTTCACCACGGTTCTTTTCTACCTCGTGGCCACTCGCGTCTGGAAGTGGCACGTCGCCCTCATCGGGCCTTTGTGCCTCGTGCTCATTTTCGTGGACCTCGCGTTTTTCGTCAGCAATGCCACTCAGTTCCTCGAGGGTGGGTATGTGACCATCCTCATGGCGGCCTTCGTCGCGTTCGTCATGTTCACCTGGAAGAAGGGACGCGCCGCGCTCTCCAGCGTGCTTTCGAAGGCGGCCATGCCTCTCGAAATGTTCCTGTCGAGCCTGCGCGAGGAGAAGCCCCATCGCGTCGCGGGCACGGCGGTCTTCATGACGTCGAACCCCGGCGCGCCGCCAGCGCTCATTCACTACTTCAAGCACTCCAAAACGCTCCACGAGCGAATCCTCCTGCTCACCGTGCAAACGCGGCACGTTCCGGAAGTTCCCGAAGCCGAACGCCTCACCGAGGTCGTGGAGCACGGCGAGGGAGTGTTCGGCGCCAAGATCGTCTACGGGTTCATGGAGACCCCGGACATCCCCAAGGTGCTCATGGGCATGAAGGATCACGGTATTGCCGTGAACCCACTTGCGCTCTCGTTCTTCCTTGGCCGCGAATCGTTGGTCTTTACGGGCAAGGCGCCGATGAGCCTTCCTCGAAAAGTGTTCTTCAAGCTCTTGAGTCAGAACGCCGTCGCTGCGTCGACGTTCTTCCGCTTGCCGCCTGGGCAGGTGGTCGAGCTCGGCATTCAAGTGGAGATCTGAACGACTCGCTCCTCAATCGTCGTGATGATCGAGGAGGCGATAGCCCACTCCCTGTTCGGTGAGTAACCACCGCGGGCGTGCGGGATCTTGGCAGATCTTCTTGCGGAGCTCGGCCATGTGGACGCGGACGTAGTGGGTGCGCTCGGCGTGTCCGGGCCCCCACACTTCTTTTAGAATTTGCCGGTGCGTGAGCACCTTTCCGGCATTTTTGGCGAGGTAGGAGAGGAGGCGGTACTCGATGGGGGTCAGATGCACGCGCTCGCCGAACACCTTCACTTCGCGGTGGGCGAAGTCGACCACGAGCCCGCCCAGATCGACCGATGGCTCGCCGTGGCTCGAGCTCACTTCGGCGTGCCGAAGGGCGACCCGAATGCGCGCGAGAAGCTCGTTCACCCCGAAGGGTTTCGTCAGGTAGTCGTCGGCGCCGGCGTCGAGAGCCACGACCTTGTCGTCTTCGCGTCCGCGCGCCGAGAGCACGACGATGGGCACTCGGCTCCATTCGCGAATTTGGCGCGTGAGCTCGATGCCGTCCATATCGGGCAGTCCGAGGTCGAGCAAGATGACATCTGGAGCGCTGGTCGACGCGAGCGCCAGGCCATCTTTCCCCGTCTCCGCTTCGATCAAGCGGAACCCGTGTTGGGTGAGCGAAACGCGCAAGAAGCGCCGCATCTCACGCTCGTCTTCGACGAGGAGCACGGTGCGCTGTGCGTTCGTCGAAGCGTCCGTCATGCCGCACCTGCCTCTGCGTCGTCATCCCGTCCATCGAGAGAAGCGGGCTCGGGTTCGAGGATGGGGCTCGGGAAAACGATACGCATCGACGCGCCCGTGTCCGGTGGCGGCTCGTTTTTCGCCACGAGGGTGCCCCCGTGCGCCGTGACGATGGCGCGGCAAATGGCGAGTCCAAGACCCACTCCACGAATGCCCACGTGGTGCCCGCGATAGAACTTCTCGAAGATGCGCTCCCCATCGGCCTCGGGGAAACCCGGGCCATGGTCGCGGACGACGATGGTCACGGCGTCGCCCTTGCGGGTCGCGTCGATCTCGATGGCGGTCCCTTTGGGGGTGTACTTGAGCGCGTTTTCCACGAGGTTCAGAAGCACTTGTTCGAATAGGACCGGGTCGACGGACAAGAAGCCTACATCCGGAGCGATGCGGGTAGAAAGCCTTCGACCTTCGAGTCGCTTTTCGAGCCGCGTCACGGCAGAGCCCACGAGCTCTTCGACCATGACCCAGTCCCGACG
>JAYUKI010001113.1:0-2630 GCA_043764595.1 Myxococcales bacterium
CTCCGTCTCGACGCACACCCAGTCGAAGACCGCTCCGAGCTCGGTCGACTTCGGCGGCAATGGCGACGCGAACAGCACGCCCCACGGCTCGGGGACGTCACGATGACCGCGGTACAGGAAGCGCAGCGGCACGTGGCTCGGGCGGTGGCAGTACGTGCAGGTTACACTCTGGGTATTGCCGTCGAGCGAAAGGGCGGCCCCGCAGCTGGCGCATGGATACTGCGCGACGTCTTTCGGTGCCCCAGCAGAGATCTCGCCGCGCCCCGGCTGCTCCCCATAGAGATGGGTGAGCTCGCCGAGGAACGACGCATACGCGGTCGATTCGACGGGGCGCAGCGACAGCGGCGTACCGCATCCGCTGCAGCGGTCCTCGCTTGCGCCCATCGCGTCCTTGGACGCGAATGCCTTGCCGCAGGTCAGGCAGCCGAACGCGATGCGCTTGTACGAGAGCCGGAGATCGCGCTTGGCGACGCTCCCGGTGTCCCCCTCCGCAAGGCCAGGCGCGCGGACGATGGCCTCGCGAAGGAGCGCCGACCAGATGCCTTCCGCGATGGGAAAGTCGTGCCCGCACGCTGCGCAGAAGGCGGCCTCTGCGAGGCGATTGACTGGAAACATCGCGCGGCAGTGCGGACACGTGCCGGTCATGAGAAGCCGAAGAGCGTCCATCGCGCCCGAGCCTATCAGGACGACGTCCGATGGCAGCCACGATGCAAGTGGGACGAGATCCGACTGACGTTGAAGCCAAGTGCAACTCACGGACCTGGTCGTCTCACCGCAACCAGAAGACATGGTGCAGCTTCTCAAGCGGACGTTTGGGTTCGACGTTCTGACCTGCCCATGCTGGGCGGAAGCATGGAGTTGCTCGCGCTCGTCATGGCTCCGACGAGCGTGGCTCGATACCTACGCGGCATGGGCAAGCCGACCCGACGTGCCGAAGCGCGCGCCCGCGCTCCTCTCGGCGCACGCGTCACTCGCCGCGGATCGGGAGCGCGAGCACGAGAATGCGTGAGACCTGTAGCGCCTGCGCGTTGTCGTCGGAGGTGACGAAGACCACGAGGCGTCCGTCGGGCAGCCGCGGCCCGATCGCCATCGCCTCGTAGTTGTCGAGCAGCGGGTTCGGCTGCTGCTGCGGGTTCTTCGCGGCGCCGGCGGGAAGCGTCGCGAGGTCCAGCACCAGGGTCTTGGCGAGCACGGGCGTCGTCGCGTCGAGCGCGGGCGTCGCGAGCACGTCCTGGCCGCCGCGCAGATCGACGCGAAAGATGCGGACGGTGTTGCCGTAGCCGGCCTGGTACCCGCGCTCGAGCACGAGCACGGTCGTGTCGGAGATGGCGGCGAGATCCGACACGCCCATCTCGCCGCCCGTCCCTGCACCCTGCGGCTCGGTGCGGTAGGCGCGCTCCTCGTCGACACCGGACGCGAGGTCGCGGCGGAGGATCCGCACGGTCGTGCCGCGGGTGCTGGACGAGAGCTCGCCGTCCGTCGTCAGTGCCCCCTCGTTCGCGGTGAACAGGAACCGGCCGCTCGGTGAGAGCGCCAGGCTCTCGAGGCCCTTGTTCCCGCCCGCCTGCGTGGCGAAGTGCGCGGGGAACGTGACCGCCTCCTTGCGCGCACCCGACCTGTCGAAGCGTTCGACGGTGGGCGTGGTCTCGTTCGTCACTGCGAGGAAGTCGCCGTTCACCACGACGAGACCCTCGCCGTCCCACGCGGTCTCGGTGCGGCCGCTGAGCCGGATCGGCTCCTTCGGAGTGAACCCCGTCAGATCGGCGCTCACCTCGATCGGAAGAATGCTGGGCTCGGTGTCCTGCAGGGCCCAGAGCGTGCGGGTCGCTTCATCGAACCAGGTCGCCGAGAGCCCCTGGGTCGCGCGGGTGCGAGGCAGGTCGGTGAAGCCGAGGAGCTCGGCGGCGCGGCTGGCGTCCGCATCGCCGCTGGCGCCCGCATCGGCGACGGTCCCCCCGGCGTCGGTCCCCGGGCCGGCGTCCGCGTCCCCGTCTGCCGGCGTGCTGGTCGCCTGGCCCGTGCACGCCGCGATGGCGATGACCGTGAGGCTGGCGACCCCGGCGCGGAGAAGGCGGGAATACATCTCTGGGCGCGTACGACGAGCGGTCCAGCTCGTCAAGCGCGGAGCGCACCAACTGGCTGCGGGCAAGCGCCGTGGTGGAGGAGGTGGTGCCGAACGCAGTGCTCTTGGCCCACTGCCATCCGCACAGGCAACGGCGCGCTCACAGCATGGGCGACCGTCGCTGCGCGTGAGCATCGCGCTCGGAGCGCACGAAAACGTGGGCACCGGGATGCGCCCACCCCTCGCTTGCCTCGGAACGTGATCCACTCCCGAAACTCGGGACCAAGCGAGATCCGACTGACGTTGAAGCCAAGTGTGTGAAGTCCGGTCGATGACGGCCGGCGGACCCGAGCTCTGGCAACGGACACGGCACCGTCCAGGGACATCCCTCCAGCCGTCCCGGACACCCCGCCCGCGAAATTCCTTAAGGAATTCTGCGCCCGCTGGCTCGGCCCAGAACGTGCCCGTCGCACGACCCAGCTATTTTTCCTGCTCAGCCCCGACAGGGAATCGCCATTGCCCAATCGGCGCAAACGCTCCGCCAAATGGTTCGGCTCGCCTATTCGAG
>JAYUKI010001114.1:0-2626 GCA_043764595.1 Myxococcales bacterium
GACGACGACGGATACTCTCGTATCCGAGGAGGAGCGACAACGCGAGGCGACGCTAAACCGGCGAAAGCCGACGGGATTCAACCCGTTTGTCGCTCTAGGGTCGCCAACGGGCCGCAGGAATGGGCGTTGCAAATAGGCCCGGAGCGTCCGAAGGTGGAGTCACCGAAGGTCGTCTTTTCGCGAAGGAAGCGGGGTGCACCCACCAAGTGGGCACTTGCCTTCGCTTCGCACCGCGACCCTGGCTTTGCACCCGGATCCCATGCCTCATGTTTCGGTCACCGACGAAGTCCTCGATGCGTACGTGAATCGGCCGCTCGCGAGTCACCTCGTGCGCTGGGTGGCGCGCTACCCGAGCATTACTCCCAACACGTTGACGGCCCTCTCGGCCCTCTTTGGCACCCTCGCGGGGGTTGGGCTCGTCGTCGCGCCAGCGGTCGGGGCCGTGTGCCTTTTCCTGTGCATGGTGGTCGATTGCAGCGACGGCCAGCTGGCGCGTCAGCGCGGTGGCGGCACGGTGGCGGGTCGCATTTGGGACGGCTATGCCGACTATTGGGTCGCGTTCGCCGTGCACCTCGGAATGCTCCTGTCTCTGATTCGAATGGGAGTGACCTTTTTCGGCCATAGGCTCTCCTCGTTCGAGCTCTTTTTCTTCGTCCTCGCCGCCGGGGTCTCGATGGCCGTGAACGCGGGCCACTTCGACTACGAAAAGCAGCGCTACTTGGCGCATACCGGGGCTTCCCGCGAGCCCGAGTCTCCCGAGCTGTACCTCCGTGCCGCGCAAGCTTCGCAAAGCCGTGTCGAACGGGTGCTGCTCGTGCTCTTTGCACGCTACGTGGCCGCTCAGGTCGGTCGCACCGCCGAAGACGCGATCCGCGACGCGCGCTTCACGGCCAGCGACGCGCGCCGCGTGGAGAAGTTCCGATCCGAGAACGACCGTCTGGTCCGGATGTGGAGCCTTTCCGGCCCGACGATGCACTCGGCACTCATTGCCGCCGCCGCGCTCATCCACTGGGCGCAAAATGCGAGCTTCGTCGCGTATTGCCTTTTTGCGATCGTGGCCGTGAATGGCTACGGGCTCGTCCTACGGGTGATCCAGCACCTCGCGCGAAGTCGACACGAAGTGCATTGATCGTGGATTTCGGATCGGTCGGTGCACGGTTACCTCACCGGCTCTCCCATAGAGCATTCGTGCGTCAGCTCAGCTTCGGAGCGGCCAGCCGTGGTCGAGGGGGCCGTGCCCAGCACCGAGGCCTGGCGCGCGCCGAATCGCCTCGAAGACATAGGTGCGCGCCCGTTCGACGGCTTCTTCCAGCGAAGTTCCCTGAGCCAAGAGGGCTGCGATGGCGCTCGCCAGGGTGCAGCCCGTTCCGTGCGTGGACGACGTCTCGATTCGCTCCGCCTCGAAGCAGAGCTCGCCCTGATCGGTGAGCAGAAGGTCGGTGAACCGATTCCCTTCGACGTGGCCACCCTTGACTAGAACCGCCTTCGCACCGAGCCGAAGCAGGCGCTCGGCGGCCCGTCGCTGACCGTCGAGAGTCGTTACCTCCACGTCCGAAAGTCGAGCTGCTTCGGGGGCATTCGGGGTCAACAGAAAGGCCCGAGGAACGAGCAGCGAGCGAATGGCCGATACCGCCTTTTCCTCCAAGAGAGGGTGTCCGCCTTTGGCCACCATCACGGGATCCACCACGAGCGGAGCCAGCTTCGTGTGCTTTTCGAGGGCCGCGGCGACCGTTTCGACCATCTCGATGCTGCCCAACATGCCAGTCTTGACGACGTCGACCCCGAGATCCGATGCGACGGCCTCGATCTGAGCGGTCACGATTTCCAGCGGAATCGGGTGAACACCGAAAACCCCCAATGTGTTTTGCACGGTGATGGCCGTGACAGCGGTCATGGCAAAGCCGCCCAGCATGGTCACGGCCTTGATGTCGGCCTGAATGCCTGCCCCTCCGCCCGAGTCGGAGCCTGCCACCACGAGGACGCGCCCCTTCGGCGGGTGGGTCTTGGAAAAAGTCATGGAAAGCGCTTTAGCCTGGATTTCGCTCTGCCGCCGGAGGGCCGCCGGCACTTCTACGCGAATTCGGGCGTAGATTCGGGGACTTCGCGCTCCGCTATCTCGAGCACGAAGGCTCCCGACGATGCGCTCGAAGACGCGAGAAATGCCGACGGACGACCAGGTGGAGCGAAATCCAGGTTTAGATCCCATCGGGTCGCGAGCGTCGGATTCCAGTCGCATGGGCGTCCTCCCGCCTGGAAGCCTTAGGCGCCCGGTCGAAATGGGTGTGCCATCTCCCGCCGATCCTCTCGCTGCGGCAGGTGGCCTCGTCGCTCCGCTCCTCAGACTATGGGAGCAGGCTTCCGGTGCGAGCGAATCGGGCAAAAGCCTCGCGTCGGTCTCGACGGAAGCTGGCACACCCATTTCGACCGGGCGCCTTAGGCCATCCAGCGGCGGAGTGTTCCCTTGTTTCCTCGAAACAAGGGGATGCTTGCCGCGAATCGAACGCGCTCGTTCTGCGGACGACGAACGAACACTCCTTCCTCGATCCACCGAGCTCCCGAGTGGATCCGCGGCGTCGACCCACGAGCCGACTGCCCGCCACCCTTCGCTCTTCGACTCGAAGCTCGA
>JAYUKI010001115.1:0-8924 GCA_043764595.1 Myxococcales bacterium
CGAGAAGATGCACTACACGTGCGCGGTCTTCGACAAAGAGAACGACACTCTCGAGAAGGCCCAGGAAAACAAGAGCCGTATCCTCTACGAGCTCGCCGAAATGTCGAAGGACAAGAGCATCCTCGACATCGGCTGCGGCTGGGGCGCAAACCTCGAGTACATCTCCAAGCGTGGCGCGAAGGCCGCCCACGGCGTGACGCTCTCGCCCCTCCAGACCGAGGAAATCCAGGCGCGCAAGCTGCCGTCGGTGCAGGTCTGGTGCAAGGACTACAACGACTTCGTCCCCGCCGAGCCCTACGACGCCCTCGTGTCGATCGAAATGGTGGACCACGTGGTCTCGCCCGCGCAAGCCGCGAAGGGGCTCGCCGTCGATCTCTACCGTGAGTACTTCAAGAAGTGCGCGGACTTCGCCAAGCCCGGAGCCCACTTCGCTTTCCAGTCGATCCTCCGGAATCGTGTTCCCCGAACGCGCAAGGATCTCGAAGACTTGCGCTTCACCGCGGACATCATCTTCCCCGGCGGCCTCAATGCCCGCATCGAAGAGCTCATCATGGCCCTCAACCCGCACTGGGAGCTCCAAGAGCTCTACATGC
The DNA here is from genome assembly GCA_043764595.1 of Myxococcales bacterium. GTDB lineage: Bacteria > Myxococcota_A > Polyangia > Polyangiales > Polyangiaceae > JAAFHV01. The sequence goes on from JAYUKI010001115.1 coordinate 594, forward strand.
GCCGCGAGGACTACAGCAAGACCACGGCCGAGTGGCTGCGCCGCATGAAGCTCCACGAAGCGAAGATTCGGGAGACGTGGGGCGATGCCCTCTTCGACGACTACGATCGCTACCTGTCCACCTGCGTTCGCGCTTTCGACAACCACTGGTCGGGCGACGTGCAAATGAAGCTTCGTCGCATCGGCTGATCGCGCACTGCCACACCGCACGCATTCGGGCTCGCTCTCTTCCGGGGGTGAGCCGTTTGCATTTTGCCCCTCGCCTTCCCTTCCCGCCGTTCCTGCGTCATGCTCCTCGCGTGGGACCGTTTCGCCAAGGCAAGCCGATTCCGCTCCCGACGCCGGAGCTCGACGCGTACGAAAAGGAGCTTCGCGCGCGTTCGCACCGCAAGGTCACCTATGCCGGGATCGCGTGCATCTTGCTCGTATCTCCGCTCGTCGCGCTTCTCGTGATGGGCACCGTCCCAGACCTGATCTTCCGCGCGAAAAACCCACTCCATGGGCTCTCCGCCCCCGTTCGGACGAGGGTCACGGCCAGCGTCGCCGAGGCGCGCGCAACGGCAACACGTGAAGAAGCGGCCCTTCGCGAGGGTGTAACGGCCGCCATCCGCGAAGGCCTCGAAGCCCATCCCGAGCTCGGCCGGTGCCCGTACACGCACTCGCACTTGGACAGCCGGTTCAATCAAGGACTCGACACCTCGAGCTCGTTCGCCCGCATGAGCGATCCCGAGCTCTGCACGGCGTGCCGTTCACTACGCCTCGATGCCGACGCGCTCGAACGAACCTTGACCGAAAAGACGCGGGACAAAGACTTCGACGCCCGAACCGAAAAGCGGCTGTCCAAGCGGGATGGCCTCGCCCGCTATTCGGTAGTGTTGAACGTCACGAGCGAAGGCGCTCCGAGCGGTGTTCCGCACCTGAATTTCACCTCCGGGCACCTCAGGGGACGCGCCTACGTATGGGACACGCGAACGCATCGCGTGGTGTGTGCCGGAGACGTCTTCGCCGAGAGCTCCGACGTGATCGACTACACGTACACCACCCGAGGTGGTCTGGATGTCGGCAGTCACGCCGAGCTGGATCGCGCTTTGAAAGCCGACCTTCGCAAGCAAACCGAAGGCGCCGTGGCCGACGGAATTCGGTATTTGGCGGGCCCTCACATCGTCCTTCCGGAGTGATTCGAGAGACGCCGTAGCCGGAGTGAGCAGGTCACTCGGCGAATTGGGGCAAGCTTCTTCGATTGGGAGAAGAAGACAAAGGGCCCAGAGCGACGCTCCGAGCCCTTCGTACATCGCTTCAGTCGACTACGCGTGCATCGCGAAGATCGAGCCGATGCCGACGAGGAGGCCAATCACTAGACACACACCAAGGCCAGCGCGCGCCCACATGGGAGCCGGCGAGCCATCAGGGTTGCGCTTGGGCGCTCCCGTAATGAGAAGCCACAACCCGCCCCACCAGAAGATGGCGCCGATGGCATAGAGGTAGGGGAAGTAGATGTTCAGGACGAACACCAGGACCGAGTTGAGGATGAAGAGCAGGATGCCGATGCCGAGCATGCCGCCGCCAACCTTGCGGGGAGACTCGAAGCCCTTGCCCTGAACCACTGCGGCCATGAGCGCGTCTTTGGAGAAGTCGCTGCCGCCGAGGTTCACGCCGCCAATGGTCGGAGCTTGGAAGCTCACTCCACCAATGCCAATTTGCATGTTGCCCTGTCCGCCAGCGGGCGGAGGCGCGCCATAGCCCGGCTGTCCGCCCGGCATTCCCGGCTGCTGCATTCCAGGCTGGCCGTAGCCTCCCGGCATTCCCGGCTGCTGACCGTACTGGCCCGCGTTCGGATCGAAGCCCGGCTGTCCACCGAAGCCAGCCTGTTGGGGCATACCTGGCTGGGCGCCAAATCCCGGCTGCTGCATTCCGGGCTGAGCGCCAAATCCGGGCTGCTGCATTCCAGGCTGCTGGCCATACTGACCGGCGTTCGGGTCGAAGCCCGGCTGCTGCGGCTGGCCGTACTGCGGCTGCTGCGGCTGGCCGTATTGCGGCTGCTGCGGCTGGCCATAGTCCGGTTGCCCGCCGAACCCTGGCTGCTGAGGCGCGCCGGGTTGGCCATAGGCGCCACCGGGCATGAGCTGTGTCTGCCCGAAGTTGGGCTTCTGTCCAGGACCAGGGGGAAAACCGTTGCCGCCGGGGGGCTGATTCATGATGACGATCCTACCTTGGGGTTGCGTGCTGCGCGAAGAACCTTACGCGACGACGATCGGTATGAAAAGCGCGTGCTCGTATCGGGATGACGCCGCGGCCGCCGAGTGATGCAAGAACGGCCGCACTTTGTCGAAATTATCGAGAAATTCCAGCTTACCCAACGGGGCAAGAACATGCAAAGGAGCCGAAGGCCACTACCAGCCGCAGGTCTCGCCTTTGTTCTGATCGTTCAAGAAAGCCTCGAGGGGCTTGAAATACTCGAGCATCGCCGAGGCATCCGCCCGCGATTCCCCCGAGAGCACGGCGAGCGCCTCCGGCCAGGGCTTGCTCGCCCCAAGCGAGAGCATCGCACGGAGCTTCGCCCCGGCTTCCTTGTTGCCGAAGATCGAGCACGTCTCGAGCGAGCCCTTGTGGCCCGCCGCGCGGCACAGCGCCCGGTGGAACTGGAACTGGTAGATGCGCGCCAAGAAGTAGCGGATGTACGGAGTGCTTCCGGGGATGTGAAACTTCGCGCCCGGATCGAAATCGTTTTCCGTGCGAGCCACGGGCGATCCAACGCCCTGGTAGCGCTGCTTCAGCTCCCACCACGATTTGTTGTAGTCTGCACGCGACGTCTTCCCCGAGAAGACGTCCCAGCGCCACTTGTCGATGAGGAGCCCGAACGGAAGGAAGGCGACCTTGTCGAGGGCCATCTTCATTTGCACGTTCAGCTTGGCTTTGTCGTTCTTCGGAACGGCGTCGAGGAGGCCGATGCTCTTCAAATAGTCCGGAGTGACGCTGAGGGCGAGCGTGTCGCCGATGCCCTCGTGGAAGCCGTCATTTGCGCCCTGCTGATAGAGAATCGGCAAGCGGTAGTAATAATGGAAGTAGTAGTCGTGCCCAAGCTCGTGGTGAATCGTGATGAGGTCGTCCTCGGTGGGCTCGATGCACATCTTGATGCGCAAGTCGTTGGACCACGTGACGTCCCACGCGCTCGCGTGGCAAACCACGTCGCGCTGTTTCGGCCGCTGGAAAAGCGAGCGATCCCAGAAGGTCTGGGGCAGCGGATCGAGACCGAGGGACGTAAAGAACGACTCGCCGACCCTCACCATTCCCTTGGCGTCGAGGGTCTTCTTGTCCTTCTCGCCCTTTTCGAATTTGGCGCGAAGCTTGGCGTCCACGTCGAGCGAGCCCTGGTTCGGATAGGGCTCCACGATGTCGTAAATGCCGTCCCACTGCTGTGCCCACATGTTGCCGAGCAAATGCGCCGGCAGGGGCTTTCCGACAGGCACTTTGTCTTTGCCGTATTTCGCACGAAGCTTCTTTCCGACGAAACAATGCAGCTTCTCGTAGAGCGGCTTCACGTCTTTCCAAAGACGCTCGATGTCGGCCTCGAAGTCGGCGGGACGCATGTCGTAGCCGGAGCGCCAGAGCGAGCCCATGTCGGAGAAGCCAATCTCTTTGGCCCCCTTGTTTCCGAGCTCCACGTAGCGCGCGTACTTCTCGCGCATGGGCGGCGCGATCTGGTGCCAACCCACCCAGGCTTCTTCGAGCTCGACCGGGTTTCGGCTCTTTTTCAGCGTACGCGACAGGTCGTCCAGCGTGAGGCACGCCCCACCGAGACGCTTCGGGCAGAACTTGCCCTTGCCGTACGTACTCGTCATCGACGACTGAATCTCGGCGAGCTCACGGCGCTCGGCTTCGTTGTCCGGCGCCGGAACGACCTGGGAAAGCTTGAGCAGCGAAAGCTGGCGCGAGACGTCGCTTTCGAGCTTGAGGCCATCGAAGCGCTTGGCTTCGAGAATCTTCCGGGTCACGTACTCGGCCGTGGCCTCCTCGCCTGCGGCGCCGAGGGCCTCGCTGTCGTCGGTGATGAAGTTCTGATTCACCCACGCGGCGCGGTCGCGCATGATCCACAAGCGACGCAGGTCGTGGTCGATGTCGGACAAGAAACGCCGCGCGTCCTCTGGCGTGGCCGCGACCGACGTCGCACCGGCGTCGCCATTCTGACCGAACGACTTCGGGGCTTCGGGGCAAGGAACCACGGGTGCGGGCGCTTCCCCGCCACACGCGGACGCAAGCGCGAGAGGTGCAGTAGCGGCGAGGAGAAGAGCGAAACGGCGTGTTCGAGTCACGGCAGTAGTCCTTGCTTTGGGCGCGAATTCGCTCGTCACGCACACCAGGCGCTCGAGCGGCGGCGCGAGCCTACCAGAGCTCGCACGGGGTGTCGTGGGCCTCTTGGTGGGCTCCGACCATGCTCCGCGGCTCAGCGCGCGACACGCTCGCGCTCGCGCTCGTCCTCGCGCTCTTCCTCGGGCCCGGGCGCGCGCGGTCGGCTCAGCGCGCGACCAAGCGCATGGACGCCCGCGAGTGTTTCCTCGTGCCCTGCGCTCGTGAAACAGAGCCGCGCGCGGGTCTCGAAGCCTTCTCCGAACGCCGTGCCCGGAGCGAGCAGCACGCCTTCGTCGATGCAGCGCAGGAGGAGCTCCGAAAGCGGAGCACCATCGAGGAACGGCGCGAGCTCGAGAAAGAAGTACACGCCGGCCGGTGGCACCTTCGCGGACACACCGAGCAGAACGAGCTCCCGTGCCACTGCGTCGCGCGTGCGAACGTAGGTTTCCCGCGTGGAACCGAGAAAGGGTCGCGGCGCGACAAGAGCCGCAAGCGCCGCGTTCTGGGACGCAAGTGGAACGTTGAACACGGTGTGCGTGGAGATGCGAAGCGCCGCGGCCACCACCTCGGGCGGAGCGACGGCGAACCCCACGCGTTGTCCTGCGAGCGCGAAGCTCTTCGAGAACGAATAGAGGCTCACGCTTCGTGCGCGGGCCGACGCGCTCCGGGGACCAGCCCGAAACGGAACGTGCGGAGCGTCGTAGGCGACGTCGGCATAGACCTCGTCCGCGAGGACCCAGAGATCGTGCTCCTCCGCGAGCTCGAGAATGGCGTCGAGCTGCGCGTCGGAAAAAATCTCCCCGTCCGGATTTCCGGGAGAGACGAAATAGACGGCGCGCGTCCGTGGCGTGACGGCGCCGCGAAGCTTTTCCAGAAGCTCCGCGCCGCGGAGTGGCCCTGCACCGAGATCCACGCGCACCTCGACCACGCGCGCACCTTGGGCCTCGAAGATGCCCGGCGCGAGAGGCCAGTACGGCGAGAGCAAGATCACTTCGTCGCCCGGATCGAAGAGCACGCGCGCGATGCAGTGGAGCGCGTGCGTTCCGCCTGCCCCCACGAGAATTTCCGAGGCGGTCGCGGGGGTGCCACGGTACTCGGTCACGTACTCGGCGAGGGCCTCGCGAAGCTTTGGAAGGCCGCCCGTTGGACCGTAGCGAAAGAGCGACGGATGCGACTCGAGGAGAGCGGCTCTGGAGGCCTCTGGCGGCGCAAGATGCGTGTCCCCGATGTGGAGCGGAACCAGCATTTTTCCCTGGCGCGCGACGTCGGCCATACGCTCTTCGAGTGCCGCGAAGACCCCTTTTCGGAGCGTGGCCGCCGCGCGCGCAAGTCGTGGAGCGGTCACTTCGGTCTCCCGTAGGGTCGGCGCGCCTCATGGGTATCGCCGCTGGCCGTTCCGTGAGGGCAAGCGGTGACTACGGCCCGAGAAGAGGAGAGAAGAACGAGCACGTTATTTTCGAGCCGGCGCATAACATGGGGCCACGTAGAGAAGACCACCGAGGACATCCACGCTCGGGACCATCAGCCTCGACGTGCCTTGGGGCCCTTCGGTGGCCACGTCGCAGCGCTTCGAGGCCACGTCCGCGCGGAAGCCTTTCGCGCGAAGATCCACGTTCCCATAGAGCTTCGTGCGAACGGAGCCGAGCGTCCAGGTGGAGCCTTGAGCGACCTCGAGGAGCCCCTCGCCGGTCCCGACCAGGACGGCGTCGATTTGTCCATCCATGGGAGCACCGCCGGGCCCCATTCGAAGCGCGGTGGCCGCCAACGTCAGCTTGCCCTCGGCGTGCGGCTTCGGATCTTGCGAAAACACGAGGTCCCCCGTGAGCTCGGCGCGTGTGTCTTTGGAGGCGAGCCCACCGAAGAGCCCTTCCGGGACATGAAGCTCGGCGAGAGACCTTCGGGGCACGCGAAACGCCATCGTCCGCTTCTTGGAAGCATCGGTATTCATTCCGATTTCGGCGCCGGTCGAGCCGTACGGATCGAGCTTCAAAGTGAGCGAGCGCGCCTCGATTTCTCGCGTGGCGCGGAGCTCGTAGGGGCCGAAGATGGTCTTTTCGCTGCCGGCCTTCACGATGGCCGCACCGAGCGTGTAGTGGAGCGGCCACGGGCTCTCGGTCTCGCCGTCGAACGAGCCATTCACGTTCTCGAACGTGGCGAACGTGCCCGGACCGAAGGCGCCCTTCCACGTGACCTTCGCGTCCGTGATGGTCACCTTGGTGAGCAAGCCTCCCGGTGGGATCTTGGCCGGCATGGCCTTCTGCTTCACCCACTGCTCGAACGCCAGGTCCACGTCCGAGTACGGGCCGGCTACGTCGATCTCGAGGTGCTCCAGGGTGACCGCACCGACGTCGAGCCCACGCAGATCGAGCACGACCCGAGGGACCTTGAACGTGACCCCGGGGACCTCGGCGATGGAGCCCGTGACTCCCTCGAGCGCTAGGCTTCGCGGCGCGAGCGACACTTTCGCGACGGTGAGCGTCACGCCGAGCTTTGCAGCCTCCTTGACGTATCCGTCGCGGAGAAAGCCTGGAAGCAGAAGCGCGAGCCCCGCCAGCGCAACGAGCAAGAAGGCCACCAAGAAGAGCCCGAACGGAGCACGCCGCGCCCGCACGGTCTCGGCGCGCACCTCGCCAAGCGTGGCGTTCGGGGGAAGCCACCCGACATTGGCCATCTGGATGTCTGGGCCTCGCAGCGAAGGCGGAGGACGGGGCCCATCCGTCGGCGACATCAGCGTCGCTGGAATGCTGCGCGGTGGCATGGGCGCGGGCGCGGGACGATGCGGCGGCGGCGGCTGGGGAGCGTTCGCGTACGACGAACGCGGCGGCGGCGCGGGCGGCGTGGGAACGGATTGCGGGGCTCGCGAGGGCGGACCGGACCCGCGCTGCGACAGGGGCGGCGGTGGCGCACGGTCCATCCCGAGGTTGGGCATCGTCCGACCCCCTCGACGCGAGGTGGACAGGGACATCGACAGCTCGTCTTCGGGAATCGACGGAAGCGCCTCGAGACGCGCGAGCTTCGCGGCCCGCTTGCGCAGATCGTCCGCCGCGAGGCGTTCCACCCAGGCGCCCACCGTGGATGGATTCGCGAGACCCACCACCTGCTCGATAGCGAGGGCCATTTCGCGCGCGGTCGAGAACCGCGCGTGGGGGTCCCGCGCTACGCCCTTCAAGACGATGTCGTCGATCTCCCTTGGAACGTCGACGAATTGGCTCGGAGGATCGACCCGACCGCGCAAGATGAGGGCGACGATCGCGTGATCGTAGTCGGCCTCGAAGAGCCTTCGACCGACCAGCGTCTCCCAGAACACGAGCGATGCCGCGTAGATGTCGGTCTCGACCGTCGCTTGGCGGCCGTCGAGCTGCTCGGGCGCGAGGTAGGGAACCTTGCCCTTGACGATGCCGGCCTGGGTGGCCTCGGAGCTGGTCTTCGCTTTGGCGATGCCGAAGTCGATGACCCGCGTGATCCCATCGGCCCCGACGATGACGTTGTGAGGCGAGATGTCTCGGTGCACGATCCCGAGCGGCGCGCCGCGATCGTCTTTCGCTTCGTGTGCCGCATGCAAGCCGTGAAGCATGCCCGTCATGATCGACGCGCAAATCGCCAAGGGCACCGTCTCGCCTTTCGCGACCGACGCCCGGATGAGCCGCGAGAGCGCCTGTCCGTGCACGTATTCCATCGCCAAGAGGACCTCGTCCTCCATGTCGATTACGTCGATGGGCGACACCACGTTCGGATGACGAATGCGTGCTGCGAGCCGTGCCTCGTCGAGGATCATCGTGCGAAAATCCGGATCGGTCGCGAACTGCGGATGGAGCCGCTTCACCGCGACGGACTTCGCGAAGCCGCCCGTGCCTTCCATGCGCGCGAAATACACGGCCGCCATACCTCCGGCCGCGATCTCTCCGCAGAGAGTGTAGCGACCGAGGATCATCACGGCGTCGCGCTGGCTGGTCTGGCCGGATTGCAAAACGAACGCGCCTCGGGA
>JAYUKI010001116.1:0-8904 GCA_043764595.1 Myxococcales bacterium
TGAGCGCGGAACCTCCACCAAGGAAAGAGTCGCGCGATTGTTCGCGCGCCCCCATTCGACGGGGCCGAGCCCGTCACGATGCAATAGTCGCATGACGAACCGCGCTCGCGGGGAACAAAAACGCCGCCGAATGCCTGGACGGCACCCGGCGGAATGGCTCAGCGTTACGGGAGGTTACGTTCGGACCGCGAGGGAACGGCCGTGCCCGGTGCCGCTCTCAATCGAAGTCTTCGATCTTCCACAGACCGCGCTCGCGGACGAGCTGGAGAGTGCCCGCTCCGTAGCCGAGGGTGGCTCGGTCGCCGGTCTCCTCGATGGTCGAGGTGGGCAAGGCTTGCTTGAGTGCGGTGAGCACGTGCAGCATTTCCTCCTTGTCCGGTCCTTCCCAGGCCAAGCGGAGGCGCTCTGCGTCGAGTCCTTCGCGGTGAGCATCGGGGATGTAGCGAAGAATGACGTCGAAGCGCCGACGCTCGAGTGCACGAACGAACCCCATGACGACGTGTTTTGGGGTGTCTTGGGCGTAAAAGTCGAGGCTTGCCGGGTCGAGCTTCCACTTGCCGTTCTCGAGGACCAGGACGAGTTGCTCGCCCGATGCCCCCGTGACGGTGGCCGTGACGAGCGGAGGCGTGGTGGGCCGTGAGAGGGCGCGGCCGATCTCTTTGACCTCGTCCGGGTTGTCTTTGACCATGCGTCGGAAGGCTTCGAGCGAGACTCCGCGTCGCGCGTCATCGCTCAAAAGGCGATAAGCGTCGTCGGAACGACCCTCTTCGAGGGCGTGCGCATACGCCCGAAGTACGCTCTGAGGGTCCTCGGCGTGGGCGCCCGCACAGCCGGTTTGCGCAGTGATCGCCACTGCCGCGCAGGCAAGCCACGGCCGGAGGACGCGGCTGGCGAACGAAGGACGGGAGAGGCGCTGAGGATGGACGCGCAGCATACGCTCCAAGGAGTACCACCTTCCGTCGCAGGCTTCGAGAGGCTCGCTCGGCGAGCCTGTGCGGATGACGTGTCGCGAATCGGCGGCCGGGGGCGCTTCTCGTGGACGTGGATTTCGGGGTACCGTGGCGGAATCGCGGACCATCCGCCCGGGCCTACCGCCCCCCGAGGAGCTTCTCTTGTCGCAAGAACAAAGGTTCGAGATCGAAAGCCTGCCGATTCTTCCGCTCCGCAACAGCGTGGTGTTCCCCGCGAGCGTGGTTCCCATCAACGTCGGACGGCCAAGGAGCGTTAGGCTCGTCGAGGACTTGCTCGGTCAAGAACGCGCGATCGTCGGCATCGTGAGTCAGCGGGATTCTACGATCGACGAGCCTTCCTTCGACGACCTGTTCGAGGTCGGAACCGTGGCGCGGGTCGTGAAGGTGATTCGCCTCGGGCCCTCGAACTACTCGGTAGTCCTGCACGGGCTCTCGCGGCTGCGCATGGTGGGGCGTGCGGGAATCGAGCCGTACATGCGCGCGAAAGTGCGGCGTATTTCGGAGGACCTCGAGCGCGATTCGGACCTCGATAGGCTCGCCAATCAGCTCCGGGATGCCACCCGCGAGCTTCTTGGTCTCATGCCGAACCTGCCGAAAGAGACCCAAGGCGTGCTCGACAACGTGCGCGAAGCGGGCAGCCTCGCCGATCTCATCACGTCGAATCTGAGCTCCGATCAGGCCAGTGTGGCCGACCGACAGGCGATCCTCGAGACCTTCGACGTGAAGGCTCGTGTGCTCGCCGTGAGCCAGATCGTGCACCGTCAGCTCGAGCTGTTCCGCGTTCGGCGCGAGGTCTCGACGATGGTGGCGGACGAGGGGAAAAACCAGCGCGAGCAGATCCTTCGGCAGCAAGCGAAGAGCATTCGCGAGGAGCTCGGCGAGGGTGAGGACGACGAGATCGAGGAGCTCCGCGAGAAGGTGCGCAATGCCCAGCTTCCCGAGGACGCGATGAAGATCGCCAAGAAGCAGCTTGGAAGGCTTTCGGGGATGCACCAGCAGTCCGCCGAGTTCAACGTGACGCGCACGTACGTGGAGTGGCTCTCCGATTTGCCGTGGCAGAAAACCACCAACGACAAGATCGACGTGGCCGACTGCCGCCGCTGCCTCGACGAGGACCATTTCGGCCTCGAGAAGGTGAAAAAGCGCATCGTCGAGTACATGGCCGTGCGCAAGCTTCGGAGCGACAAAAAAGGTCCGATCCTGTGCTTCGTGGGGCCACCGGGCGTCGGCAAGACGTCGCTCGGTCGCAGCATCGCGCGCAGTATGGGGCGGCGCTACCACCGCATCGCCCTTGGCGGCGTGCGCGACGAGGCCGAGATCCGTGGACACCGACGGACGTACGTCGGCGCGCTCCCTGGCCGCATCATTCAAGGCCTCAAGAAGGTCGCGGTGAAGAACCCGGTGTTGGTCCTGGACGAGATTGACAAAATGGGGGTCGACGTGGCGGGAGACCCGGCTTCGGCGCTGCTCGAGGTCCTCGATCCCGCTCAAAATGGCACGTTCCAAGACCACTACATCGACACGCCGTTCGACCTCTCGCAGGTCACGTTCATCGCGACGGCGAACAACCCGGATACGATTCCAGGACCGCTCTGGGACCGTCTCGAGGTCATCGAAGTGCCGGGCTACACCCGCGCCGAGAAGCGAAACATCGCGCGCGAGTTCCTCTGTCCGAAGCAGCTGTCGTCGCATGGTCTCACGGACGAGCGTCTCGAGTTCGAGGCCTCGGGCATCGGAGCGATCATCGATCACTACACACGGGAGGCCGGTGTTCGCGGTTTGGAGCGCGAGATCGGTAGCGTGTGTCGGCACGTGGCGATGAAGCTTGCCGAGGGCGAGGACGTTCGCATCGTGGCCGACGAGAAGATGGTGGAGACGATTCTCGGCGCGCCGAAGTACCTCCCGGACCTGGCCGAGCGCACGAGCAGCCCGGGCGTCGTCACCGGTCTGGCGTGGACTCCGTCCGGTGGGGACATCCTCTTCATCGAAGCCACGAAGATGCCCGGAAAGGGCGAGGTGGCGGTGACCGGCAACTTGAAGAGCGTGATGCAGGAGTCCGCGCAAGCGGCCATGTCGTTCGTGCGAAGCCGCGCCAAGGACCTCGGACTCGATCCGGAGTTCCTGAAGACGATCGACCTCCACCTCCACGTCCCGAAGGGCGGAACACCAAAGGACGGACCTTCGGCTGGAGTCACGATGTTCACGGCCGTGGCGTCGCTTCTGCTTCATTGCGCCGTCCGTCGCGAGGTCGCGATGACCGGGGAAATCACCTTGCGAGGGGCGGTTCTGCCGGTTGGGGGCATCAAGGAGAAGCTCCTCGCGGCGCATCGGGCGGGCATCACCGAAGTCCTGCTCCCGGAGAAGAACGCGCGCGACCTAGAGGACGTGCCCAAGGACGTGCTCGCCGCGCTCAAGATCCACTTGATCAAGCGCGTCGACGAGATCCTTCCGATCGTCCTTCTTCCGCCGGATCCGACTCCCGAGGAGCCCGCGGAAGCCCCGTGAGCGACAACGCGCGAGCGCCGGGCCGGTTCGCACGTGTCTTCGCTTCAGCGAAGACGCAGGTGAAGGAGCGGCCCGCTCTCGCGATTGGGCTCGTGGTGGGTGTTGCTTTTGGCGTGGCGGTCGGGTTCTTGCCGCTCTTCGGCGGCGTCGGGTACGAGCACGATATCGCGACCGGGCTCTTTTGCCCGAGCCTCGCGGCGGTATCGGTAGCTCGCCACTTGTCGGCGCGCGCTCCGCGCACGCCTCTGTCCCACGTGGTGTCGGGTCTTTCGTTCGGGTTCGTGCTCGCGTGCGTTTCCCTCGGCGTGGCGCTCGTCCACGGTCTCCGGGTGAAAAGCTGCGATCCGTTCGGGGGCCTCGAAGTCTTCGTGCTCACGGCGGGCTTCGGCACGGTGTTGGGAGGGGCGTGGGGCGCTGTGGTGGCCGAAATTGCGCGCCGAACGAAGCGTCCGCGCCTGCTGGCCGTTTTGCTCGGCATAGGTCTTCCACTCGCGTCGGCGCTGTTCTCGCTCGGGCGGTTCTTCTCCTCGCCGATGATTTTTGCCTACGATCCGTTCGTCGGGTTCTTCAGCGGGACCCTCTACGACACGGTGGTCGATGCCGGTCCGCCCCTCGTCAGTTACCGGCTGGCGTCGCTGTGTACCGTGACTTCGCTGCTGGCGGCCTCTTCGTTGCTCGTGCGCGCGCCGAGCGGAGCGTTGCGCTTCGCTGGGCGAAAGACCGATTTTTTTCGCGAGCGCCTCCTCTTGGGCGTTGTGACAGGGCTCGCGAGCGCCCGGGTGGCGGCCAACGGCTCGGCGTACGGCCACTACCAGACGCGAGCGTCCATCATTGCCGCACTTGGTGGACGCCTGGACGGAGCGCGATGCGACGTCGTGTTCCCGAGCTCCCTTTCGCCCGACGAAGCCAAGCTCCTGCGCAAGGACTGCGAGGACGATCTCGCCATGGTGGAGCGCAGGCTCGGTGCAAAAGGGCCCGCGAAAATCACGGCGTTCTTCTTTCGGGACGCCGGAGAGAAGCGGCGTCTGATGGGTGCAGAGCACACGTACATCGCGAAGCCGTGGCGCGAAGAGGTCTACCTTCAACTCGACCACTATCCGCACCCGGTCCTCGGACACGAGCTCGCACATGTCGTCGCCGGGAGCTTCGGCGCGGGGCCGTTCCGAATCGCGGGGTCGCTCGGAGGGCTCGTTCCGAATCCTGGTCTTATCGAAGGCATCGCGGTTGCGGCTTCGCCCGACGACGACGACGTGACCGACCTGGCATGGGCCAAGACCATGATGGACTTGGGGATTTTGCCACCGATGCGGAAGATATTTTCCCTCGGCTTCTTGGGAGAGGCTTCGGCAAAGAGCTACACGCTCGCCGGCGCTTTCGTGACGTGGGCCCTCGAAACCTACGGCGCCGACAAGGTTCGCGCGTGGTACCACGGCGCGGCGCTCGAGGACTTGGTGGGCGTGCCGTGGGACGTGATCGAAGCGAAGTTTCGCGAGGCGCTCGGAAGCGTGGTCGTCGCAAAAGAGGCCTCGGCCGTCGCGAAGGCTCGCTTCGATAGACCGTCGGTTTTCGGTCGCCGCTGTCCACACGTCGTGGACGCCCTACGTCGGAAAGCCGATGGCTGTCGGGATGCCCGACAGGTCGACGAGGCCATCGCGGGCTATCTGGCCGTCTTGAAAGAAGACCCACGGGACCCTTCGGCGAAGGTGTCGCTCGCGTACGTCGAGCGTCGCTACCGAGACCGGCAGAAGGGCCGCGCTTCGTTGGAGTCCGTCGAGAGCGATCGGGACATGCCAAGGCCCTATCGAGACCGTGCGAGCGAGGCCTTGGCGGACACCGATTTCACCGATGGTGCGTTCGCCGAAGCCGAGGTGCGCTACACGCGCCTCGCGACCACGGTGCTCGACGAAGATCAGGCCCGGACGTTCGAGGTGAAAGCGCTGGCCGCACGCCGGGACGATCTACGCGGTCCTGTTGGGCTTTTCCTGATGGGAGAACGTGAGCGTTCTCCCGATCCGTTCGTCGGAGGTGTCGCTCTCGGACGTGCCCTCACGGCCCATCCGGACGACGCACTGCTTCTCTACTTGGTCGGTCGAAATGCGCTCCAACGCGGTCATGTAGAGAACGGCATAGAGCACCTCGAGAAGGCGCTCGCCACGGGAGCCTTGCCTACCGAACGCCTGGCGCGAGAGACGCTTCGCCAGCTCGCGCACGGCGCTTGTGCAACGGGCAATGCGGCCCTCTTGGAGCGCGTACGGACGACTGTCGTCGGCCCCCGATCACCCTTTCACGAAGGTGGGCGGAAGGACGTCGTCGTGTCGCTCCTCGATCGCTGCAAGCCCTGAGGGATGAGCGTCACTCGCCGGGTTTTTGCTCGGGTTTGGGGTCCGGCGGTTTCGGATCGTCGGCGAAGACTTTGGCAGGAGCCGCACTGCCGCCTGCGTCGACGGCGGCCTTCGCCCCGCCGTCTTTTGGAGCGCCGAGTGGGCCCAGACCCGCTTCGATGGGTCCACCGTCGCGTCGCGTCAATCGGGGGCCGCCTGCCCAGGCGCGTGGCAGTCCCGCGTCGTCGATGTCTCCAAAGTCGATGCTGTCGGGGCCGACCGGCGGTGCACTGGCGGTGACACTGGGTGGAGGCGCGACAGAGGCCGACGGTGGCGGCAAAACGAGGGCGCTCGTCGTCGTGGAGGGTTGAGGTGTGCCGGTGTTCGAGGCGTCGATGCGCTTCGAGATGATGACCGCCGCGGTGGCCGCGACGACGGCCACGCCGACGAGGGACATGGCGAAGACGGCGTTCTTTCGCTTTCCACCGTCGGTGTAGGCGACGCCGTCGACCGTGGCGTGACCACCCCCCAAGGAAGGGTGCCGCGAAACGGTGGCCACGTCGGAAATCGCGGTTTCCGGAGGCATCGTGGGCACTTCGGAGGCGTGTGCACGCGCTGCCGAGAGGGTCGTGTACCCGCCTGAGGCGCTGGCAGGCGACGGCTTCGAGCCGAATCCGCCTGCGCCGGCGCTGGCGTCCGACATGGGCGGCGGTGGCATGCTGATCTGGCCGCCTTGGAAAGCGGCCTGCCGGAGCGCGTGCTGCATGGCCTTCGCGCTGCTCCACCTCTGGGCTTTGTCGAACGCGATGGCCTTGTCGACTACTTCGACGATCGCGCGCGGAGTGGTGGGGGCTGCCGAGGCGAGCGACCGAGCGGGGGTCGTCGCCGTGAGAATCATGATTTCGTTCGGCGTGGAGGCGTTGTGGACGATCTCGCCGCAGATGAGAGCGAACATCGTGGCGCCGACCGACCAGATGTCCGAGAGGGCGTCGATCTCCTCGATTCGGCCCCGCGCTTGCTCGGGTGGCATGAATGCCGGGGTTCCGAGCAGCGTGCCGTCGTTCGTGGTGAAGGCCGAAGCCGCCGTCGAATCGCGCAGTCGTGCGATTCCGAAGTCGAGCACCTTCACCAAGCGGTCCTTGGTGAGAAAGATGTTCTCGGGCTTGAGGTCGCGATGCACGATACCGACCGCGTGCGCTGCGACCAGGACGTCGAGCAGCGCATCCATGACCAAAATCGCGTCCTTGAGTGGAAGACGCCCGCCTAGGCGGTTCGCACGGGCGTCGGCGGTCTCGCCGTCGAGAAGCTCCATGACGAGAAAAACGGAACCATCCTCGCAGGTGTCGTCGTCGAGGACGCGGACGACTCCGGGATGGTTCACCGTGTTCGCCACGTAGCCTTCGCGTCGAAAACGAGCCGTCAGCGCCGGGTCCATCGACATGGTCGGGTGGAGCATTTTCAGCGCGACACGAGAGCCGTTTCGGTGCGTTGCGGCATAGACCGCGGCCATACCTCCGGTGCCCAGAAGCGCTTCGACGCGCCACTTGTCCTTCACCATCATGCCGACACGTCGCTCGACGAAGTCGACAAACGATCCGCGAGGGTTGTTCATGTGGAAAGGAGGGAACGAGGGGAAGTCAACACCACAGCCAGTCTCGTAGCGTACCAACATTGGCGGCTTCCCGACAAAGTTTTCGGGGGTCTCTGTGTACGCGGCCGATGGCGCACGACAAAATGATCATAAGTGCTCGGAAGGAATGAGAAGTTCTGCCTCGAGTGCGGCCCTCGCGCTCCGACTTGGGCGCAATTCGAGCGCACGCGTAGTGCGGAAGGGTCTCAACCGGCCGGACCCAAGAGCGAGCCCACGAGCGCCGCGAGGCCATCCCGCACGGTCACCCTTGGCGCGTACCCAAGCTCGGCGCGTGCCAGCGAGATGTCCGCAACCGACTCACGCACGTCCCCGAGCCGGGGCTCGGCGTGAACGATGCGGGCCGCCTTCCCGGACACCTCACCGAGCAGTGCTCCGAGCTCGAGCAAGGTGGTGCCGCGACCACACGCGACGTTGTAGGCACGCCCCGACACGCCCACCGTCGTGGCGGCCAACATGTTCGCGTCGACCACGTTGTCGACGAACACGAAATCGCGGGTCTGCTTGCCGTCACCGTAGACCTTGAGCTCGGCACCTCGCGATATGCGGTCTGCGAAGATGCTGATGACGCCCGAATACGCCGACGACGGGTCCTGCCTCGGGCCGAACACGTTGAAGTAGCGAAGCGACACCGTCTCGATGCCGTAAATCGCCGAGAAGGCGTGCAGGTACTGCTCGCCCGCGATCTTCTCGACGCCGTACGGAGAGACAGGGACGGGCCGCATGGTCTCGCGCTTCGGGAGCTCCGGATCTTCGCCGTAGACCGCGGCCGAGCACGCGAAGACGAGTCGCTTCGCGCCCGCATCGCGAGCCGCGAGTGCGACGTTGAGCGTTCCGAGCACGTTGACCGCGTGCGTCTCCCGAGGGTGCTCGACCGAGTACGGAACGCTGACGATCGCGGCCTCGTGGAAGACGAGGTCGACGCCCGCTGCGGCGTGACCCACGGCCACTTCGTCTCGGATGTCCCCAACTACCAGTTCCACGTCCGCCGCGACGTGCGCGAGGTTTTCGCGTTTCCCCGTGCTGAGGTTGTCGAAGACGCGCACGCCATGTCCGTCTCGGACGAGGCGCGTGACGATGTGGGATCCGATGAACCCCGCCCCACCCGTTACGAGCACCTTCATGCGACGCTCCACGTCGGTCGGCTCGGGCAAACCACACGCTTTCGGATGCACTGCTCGTTCATGGCCATGCGAAGGTTCTACCGCGGGCAGGGCGCGGGGCGAAAGGGCGGTGCGGGAGGAACGCTCGGCCCTGGAAAACTCGATGCCGGAGAGGCACGCTCCCGCCAATGGCGGGACGCGCGTTGCGGAAATCGGATGACTCGAACACCATGCGGGCCTTGAAGCACGCACGCACCGCTTAGCACTACTGCTCGATGTTGAATTCAACTGCTCGATTTTGCTCGTGAAGCGGACGTGTGCGGATGTCGTTTGTTTCCCACTTTGTCGCCCCGATT
>JAYUKI010001117.1:0-8897 GCA_043764595.1 Myxococcales bacterium
GCGAGACGCGTGGCGACGAGCCTTTGGATGTCGGGGCTGTAGCCACTGCCTGTCTGTGCGCGCATCGAGCGGTACGTGGCTTCGATGACGCCGGCAGGCATGGCCTCGAGCGCCGACGCTATCTTGGCGCGGCTCGTTTCGCGCTTGTCCTCGGATACGCCACGAAGCCACGCGTCCATGTAGGCGATCGCTTCGTACTCGTCTCCCGCGCCAATCGCGGCGAGGGTGAGCTCTTCCAGGAAGATGCCACGTAGGGTCTCGTCTACTGCTTTTCCGGCGAGTGGCTGGAGCAGTGCAAGGGCACCGGCGTTGTCGCCGCGATGGCGGAGCGATTTTGCGCGCGCGATGGCGAACATGTCCCCTTCGGGTCCGGGCCGAACGTTCTGCGGCTCCGCAGCCATGAGGGCGAGTACTCCGTCCGCGCGGTAGTAGTCGTCGAGTTGCATGAGCACGAACGCTCCGTAGAGTCGCGCCGTCGTGGTGCTCCCGTCTTTCGGGAAACGAGCTACGTGACGCTCGATCACGAGCCGGAGCCTGTCTGGTGCGAGATCCCGGCGCTCCCAATTGTCGCGAAGCTCCTCGAAGCTTTGCGTCGCTTCGAGGCTGCGGGACGTCACGAAAAGTGGCCGCGGTCCGCGCCCTCCACCCCCACACGAACAAAGCGACAGGGCGAGCGCGAGTGCAACGGCGAAGGTCGGCCGAATGTGGACGGAGGTTGAATCGTCGCTTCGCACGCGCTGACGAGCCTACCGCGGAACCACGCCGACGTCTCCCACCCGTCGTCGAGGCGCTCCCACGTCTTTGGCAGGCTACTTTGGCGGGTCCGGTAGTGCGCGTGCCGGCAATCGAAAGATCAAGAACGTACGGGTCGAATTTCCCGGTCCGACGTAGCGGAAAGGATCGGCAGCGGTCGGCGAGTACCACATCCACTTCGCCGAGGGCGATACGCCCTCTACGTTGTTCGCGTCCTTTTGACAGACGATCGGAAAGACGCCGTCCGAGGCCGAATTGTCTTCGCCAAAGGCCACTCGCCCCACCGCGTTCGGCGTGACGGCGGCCGACGCTCCGACCCACCCGGCACTCGTGTTGGCCGGATCCCCCATGCCTGCGTTGCAGTTGCCGATTTGCTCGTTGACCACGGTCTGCGTCGGAAACTCGGCGGTCTGCGGATCGTACTCGCGCCCCGTGGCACAGGCCTCCCACGCGCCGTTTCCCGTAAATATGGGATCGCCGCCGCGCCGACGAAACTGGCCAATCACCCCTTGCGAAGTGGCACGGTCCGCCCAGGCCACGACATAGAGATAGGCCCCGCGTGGGGCGTCGGACGCTGGAATCACGTACGCTTCGGGACCATTTCCAACAGGGCAATTGAAGATTTCGCCTGCGAGCCTTGCGGGAGCCACATTTCGATACGTACCGACTCGGGTCGAGTCACCCCAGCCAAAGGCGTAGGCGTTGTCCGCCGTGAGCACGACATCCACTTCGGTCGTGGGCTCCGCGCCCCCTCCATCGGACGTCCCCGCATCGGTGAACAGTGGGGGCGTCGGTGGCTTCGCCACGTCGGCGGCGCCGTCGCTGCCCGTCGCCGCATCCTCGGGCTCCGGCTCGAACGTTCCCGTCGGTCTCGACGACCCACCGCAAGCCGCGAAGAGGCCAGTGACGAGGACCGCGGATACGACGGAGAAGCGAGCACGAAGCATGGACCAGGGTGTAACGCAGCTCGACCGCTGTGGAGGCGAGCCGAGGCCACGAGACGCCCAAGGGACAAACGGAGCCGGCGGATTCGTCCGCGGCAAGTGCCAAGGCACCGAAACCATGCGCGAAGGCTTCCGAGCCCCGCGATATTCGTGAGAGGCTGGAGCCATGCCGCCGTCGCGTCCTGGCAAGCCAACCACGTCGCTCGACGATCGCGATCCAGCGTTCATCCGGACCGTTCTTCCGAAGCTCTCGGCGCACTATCGGAGCTACCACTCCACCACCACGACCGGCCTCGGGCTCCTGCCCGACGGCGCTGCGCTCATCGTGGGGAGTCACAACGGCGGGCCGCTCGCTCCCGACATGTTCGCGCTGATGGCGGCGTATTGGGAACGATTTGGCACCGATGCGCCAGCCTATGGCTTGATGCACGACATCATTTTTCGAGTCCCACTCGCGGGAAAAGTCATGTCTCGGCTCGGTGCCGTTCCGGCCAGGCCCGCGAACGCCGAAGCACTGCTTTCACGCGGGGCGAAGGTGCTCGTATATCCCGGAGGGGACATCGACGGGCTAAAGTCGTATGCGCGACGGCACGAGATCATCTTCGGTGAACGCACGGGGTTCGTGCGTGTCGCCCTCCGCACCGGAGCGCCCATCGTGCCGGTCGTTTCGGTCGGGGCACACGAAATTTTCCGTGTGCTCGCCGATGGTGCAGAGCTCGCACGCCGCTCGGGCTTCAAGCGCTTGACGCGCATCGAGGTCTTGCCCGTCGTCCTTTCGTTCCCATTCGGATTGTCGTTTGGCCCAGCCTTCCTCTATTTCCCAATCCCCGTTCGGATGAAGCTCCAAGTGCTCGAGCCCATCTCGTGGCCCGAGCTGGGACCACGGGACGCCGACGATCCCGCGATCGTGCGACGCTGTCAGCAAGAGGTCCGTGAGACCATGCAGTCCGCCCTCGACGCGCTGGTCGCCGCAGGGGAATTTGGGCCGCGTCCCCTTTCGGAGCTCCTTCGGTTTGGTCGCGACGAAACCGCGTAAAGTCGTCGGACACGCGGGCGTCCGTTCGTCGCCTGACACCATCCGGCTTGACTCGGGGCTGCCGTCGGTTTGTTCTCGCCCAATCCTATTCGAGGAGGTGCGCGATGGACGTCAAAGGGAAGACGGTTTGCGTGACGGGTGTGCTCGCCGGGCTCAAGCGCGATGAGGCCGAGGCTGGGCTCGCGGCGCTTGGCGCGCGGGTCACGGGCTCGGTGTCCGCCAATACCCACGTTCTTTTCGTGGGGGCGCAGCCTGGCAGCAAGCTCAAGAAAGCACAGGACCTCGGGATCGTGGTCGCGGACGAAGCCGCTCTGCTCGCCGTTCTCGGAAAGAAGACCGTCTCGACGGCCAAGCTCACCGCGCGGGCGGGCGAGGAAAAGAAGCGCCGCGAGCTCGAAGCCCAAGCCCTGGCCGGCAAGAACGCAGCGGTCTCGAGCCTCACGGGCAAGACCGTAGTGGTCACCGGAACGTTGACGATCGAACGCGAAGACTTCGAGGAGCTCCTCCGGCGGGCGGGTGCCAAAGTCACGGGCTCGGTCTCGAAGAATACCAACTATCTCGTGGTCGGCTCTGGCGCAGGCAGCAAGCTCGCCAAAGCCAACGAGCTGGGTGTCAAAACGCTGACGGAGGCAGAGGCACGCAAGGCGATCTCGGGCACGGGCGAGACCCCGAAGTCGCCCAAGAACATTGCGCCGTCCAGAAAGAGCGCGAAAAAATAGGACGATCGCCGCGCAGGGCCTCCGGCGGCTACAGCTCCGCCACGGAACCGTACCTGCCGTCGGTCCGAAGGACTCGATGGCCATGGACGGCGTAAATGCCGCTCCGTTTGCAGCATTCGAGTCGGCACGAGAATCGCAAGGGCCTCATGCGAGCTGCTGCGCAAAGGAGCCTACATGACGAGTTCGTGCATCCGCCCGATACGGCGCCGGGGTCGACGATGAGCGCGAACGCCTTCCAGCGGTCCGCGCCGGACGACCGGCTCCGCACACTCAGGGAAAAGCTGCGTCCGAAGAGGCTAAAGCCCACTCATCGGCTTGGGGCATCGGGGGTTCAGTCCGGAATTTTCCCGACCGTCGAGCTCGGCGCATCCAAGAATTTGGCGGACCTCGTCACGACCCTGTCGGCGGAGCGGGCGGGCGATCTCGTCCTCGAGTGCCTGAAGAGCCCGGAGGAGATTCTTTCGGGTGGATGCCGACTCGCCGACTGCGTTTTTGCCTCAGAGCTCGATGGAAGATCGCAGCTAAAGGACGTCTGTTCGCGCTTGGGATGTACTTTGTCCGAGGCCGTACGCACCGTTGTTCGGCTCATTTTTCTCGGGTTTGCCCGAGCGACGTGATCGCCATGGCCGAATCACGAATGCAAAGGAGCCTCAAGCGAATGGCTCGCCCGGTGCCGCCCGACCCAGGACGGAAACCATGAACGGGAAAGCCCCGCCTCCAGGAATGGAGCACGGGGCTTTCGCGACCCAGATGGGTCAGGTCAGCGCGGGCACTCGCCATTGCTGACGACCGAGACTCCGGCGCTTGCCGCAGAGCATGCGTTGCCGTGGGTGCGGCCGTCGCAGCCGCAGACGGGCTGGTACACCTGGATGCACGCTTCCGGACGCTTTGCACAGCTGCCGGGGCGGTCGGCCGCTCCGCACTGAGCCGACGCGGGGAACGAGCAGAACTCGTCGGCCGCGCATTGGACCCCGCCACGAACACCGCACGCGCCAGGCGTGGGCCCACACGCGCCATCCTTCACCACCGAGACGCCCGCGGCTGCGGCCGAGCAGGCGTTGCCGTAGGTGCGATCGTCGCACCCGCATACCGGGCGGAATTCCTTCGTGCAGATTTGGGGACGGACCGCGCACGTGCCCATCTGGTCCGCGGCGCCGCACTGGGCAGACGCTGCGAACGAGCAGTATTCGCCCGTCTTGCACTGGAGGCCCATCAGGCCACCGCATGCCGCAGGGCCGGTCTTGTGGGTCACGCGTAGATAGAATTCTTCCGCAGTGACGAAGGGCCCGCAGTCACGCGCGCCAGCTGCGCATTTCGGGAGACCAAGACTGCCACCGACGAGGATGCCGGCCCGCGTGGCGAGCGCCGCTCGAGCCGCAGCCGACTCGTCCCGCGAGGCCGGAACGCCGTCGAGATCGAGGCGAACGATGTGCTGTTCGTTGGACGTGTTGAGCGTGAAGGCCGAAGTGCTCGGGCAAGGAGTCGTAATGCAGCGAATGCCGTTGTCGGCGATGCGAAAGAACGTGCCCGTCACGGCCGCTTCGCCGGCCCCTTTCCAGGCCTCGGTCGTACGAAGCTTGCCGAGCTTCACGCTGTTGAATCGCGTCGACACCATCGTTGCGCGGACGAGCCCGGTGCCGCTCTCGAAGGCGTTCTCGAAGTCCGAGGCCTCCGTCGCATCTAGACCGGTCTGCCGAAAGTCGTAGCTTGCGACGTAGCATTCGGCCTGCAACGATCCGTCGGCGCAGCGGGTGGTGGCCTGGTTCACGCGCTTCACATAGACCCCGCCACACAGAGGCGAGACGCAGCGCCGGAAATCACGGCGCGTCACGACGAAGTATCCCGTGTTTCCGCTCGCCGAGACCGCGTCCTCGGACTCGCCCACGACCTCTTCGTCGACATTTTCGTCCGACGAAACGGTGGTGTCCGCGGCGCATGCCGCTAGAGTCGAAACCGCAAAAACCGAGGCGAGTGCAAAGAATCCAGAACGCATCGTGAGCTCCTCCCGTTCGGGGACCGTCGTTGTGGGGGCCCATGTAGCGCCATATCCCACATGGTCAAACCGGAATTGCACCGACGAACGACGATTTTTCTGCCACTCATCGAATCCTCACGGAAGTGTTGAGGTTTCTCTGGGCGCTCCGTCACGAGCCCCACCGACCCAACGTTGGCCAGAGTCACGAGACTCCCAAGCGTTCGACGGGCATCGAGAGCGGCAACCCTTCCATCCATGGCGTATCGTGGAAGGAAATGGTTCGTCGCGGAATGCCAGCCGTCGCACTCGCCCTGTCCATCTCGGCAGCGTGCAGCGGAAGCTACGTGGTCGCGGCGGATCCGGTCGACGCGAGCGTCGCAGACGCCGCACCTCCAGCCGATGCGAGCGATGCGTCCGACGCAAGTGCGCGGGCACCGTGCGATCTCGAAGGCCCCTTCGTGACCATCGACCACCTCGCCGAGCTCAACACGCCTGGAGACGACGTGGGATTGGCCGTTACGGACGAGGGACGAACGGCCTACGTGGTCACGGCGGAGCGGGTCGATGGCAGCTACGGACGGAGCCTGTGGGTGGCGAAACGCTCGACGTCCGAATCAAGGTGGGGTGCACTCGCGCGAGTGCCGGGATTTTCGGGCACAGGGCAGGTCTTCGACAATCCGTCTTTTACCTCCGACGGACGCACCCTCTTCCTCGAGGTCTCGGGCGCGGGTGGCCTCGACATCGTTGCCATTCCGCGCGACGGGACGGGCGAAGTCTCACTCAGTCTCGCAAAGCCCATTGAAGGTGTTTCGACGCGAGCCGCAGAGTTCGACCCGTACGTCTCACGCGATGGTCGCACACTCTATTTCTCTTCCGACCGCACCGTAGACCGCAAGATTTACCGCGCGACGCTCGATACTTCCCTTTCCGCCACGCAGCTCGATCCCTTGACGACCCTTTCGGAGAACGGGACCGAACAAGACCCGGTGCCCACCGTCGATGGGACGAAGCTCTATTTTACGCGCTGGACCGACCAGAGTCCGAAACATGCCGAGCTCTACATGGCCAAGAAAGCCTCCCCCGGGGCCGAGCTCGGTCAGGCCGTTCCCGTGACGGAGCTCAATACGTCGGGCTCGGAATTCGCCGTCGACATCTCGAACGACGGATGCACATTGTATTTTACATCCGACGGGCGCAAGCCCTCCTCCGGCGGAACGGACCTCTACGTGGCAAAAAAAGCGCCCCGGCGCTGACCTGGGCGGGCTGCTATCTTCGGCTCCGGGGCTTCGGCCGGGCGGCCGTTTCGCCTGCGGATGGGCCAACTTCGCTCGCTCGTAGTTTGGCAATACCTTCGATCAGGGACACTGGGACGGGTTCCGAAAGCGGAAACCGTATCGTGCCCTTTTTGACGTCATAGGGAGCCAGCGCGTTTTCGAATTCTGAAACCACCTTCGGAGTGGCCGGATAGATGGAGAAGTGCTCCTTCCAGCCGGCAAAATAAAGCACCGCACGGCCGTCGAGCTTGTACGTCGGGATTGCATAGCTCATGCCCTCCTCGGCGGCGGGGAGCGACCTACGAATGGCGTCCCGAACACACCGCAGTACCCCCTGGGCGGTCTCCGGCTTCTGCGCAATATACTCGTCCACGGAATCGAGCTTGGTCTTGGACATCGGTGGCGTCCATGGTCCGCCACGGCCCACCCTCGTGCAAGCCGTTTCCGCCTGCGTCAGGGGGTGTCGACGAGCTTCACCAAGTCGCACTTTCGCGTTCCAAGCGTTCCCTGCTTCCATACCGAGAGCATCGCCCTCTTGCCATTCCACTCGGCCAGTGAGTGATGCCCAAGGAGCTTCTTTCCACCGGCGAAAGGGAAGACGTAGGTGTGGTCACCGCCGCCCTCGCCCATCGATTGCATCACCATGTCTCCACGGTCGTCCACGCTCCCGGCGACGTCGAGCACGGTCTTCACGAGGCGAGCCGTCTTGAGGTCGACGAGCGAGACCACGTACGTCAGGGCAACTGCACCCGCGAGGTTCTTGCGTCCTTCTTCCCATTTCACGATTCCGTAATTTCCCGACGGAGACACGGCTTGCCACTCTTGCGCAGGCCAAGGACCGGTCACCCTTCGGAAGTGGAATGCATACGGAGGCCTTCGGGACCGAGCCGTCGAGTGCGAAGGTGTCCAGACACACGTCCGTACCACTTCGGGTGAACATCGCTCGCGAGTCGGCCGTCATCGACAAGAAGAAGGTCTGCCCCTGCGTCAGCACTTGGGGCTCAGTCGAGCCATCCGTCGGGGCGCTCACGTATTCCCGACCCGTCGAGCAGTGTTGGTCGACGCACCGTTCGTAGACGACATATTTGCCATTCGGGCTCACTACGGGCCGACCTGCAGGATGCGGATCGCCCATACCGAAGGATCGCCCCCCATCCATCGAGCGGAAGAGACTTCCCGCGGTCGCGACATAGATCGTGCGTCCGGCAGGATCGAACGCGGTTTCGAGAACGAAGTAGGGCGGCGTTCCGCGCCCGAAGCGCCGTCCGAGCCCGACCAGGTCACGAACGGCCGCAACCACGTCTGGCGAGGCGAGCTGTTCGAGCGCCGAATTCCGGTCCGGCGCGGCCTTCAGGATCTCGAGGAGCTTCGCGTTCGGATACGACTCCGTCGCGCAATGGGAAGCCTTGTCGACCACTACCGAATACCCACTCAGCGAGAGCCACGCTTCGGTGTCGGACGACGCCATGAGTAGTCCGGATCCTCCGACCTTCACCGTCGGATCGATCCCTCGCTTCGGTGGCGCGGGTGGCCCCTCGAGGGGCCCCATGGCAACCGGGGATGCTTTCGTCGTCGTGCTTCGGGGAACGGCCGAAGGTGTGGGGGAAGGCACGGGAGGTGCCAACCGAACGACGACCGGGTCCGCCTCTCGTGCACACCCCAGGAATCCCACGAGGACACACGCGGAGAGACGGAAGGAGTAGAGGCGCACCGTCCCACCATACGGGTTCGTCGGACGAAGCGCGTGGGTCCAGAGGCCGCGACGACCGGCCGACGCGCCCGCCATTTTTCTTGGTGGCTCCGTTTGGCAAACCGTTACGCTCTCGGATCGAAACTCAAAAGGGAGCCCACGATGACCGAGAAATACAGGCTGGTGACGCGAAGTGACTTCGACGGGCTCGTGTGCGCAGTGCTCCTCAAAGAGCTCGGCATGCTCGCCGACATCAAGTTCGTGCACCCGAAAGACATGCAGGACGGGAAGGTCGAAGTCTCGAGCCGCGACATCACGACGAACGTCCCATACGTGCCCGGCGTGCACTTGGCCTTCGACCACCACCTGAGCGAGGTCACGCGCGTGGTCGACAAACCCGCGAACCACATCATCGACGCCTCGGCCCCGTCCGCAGCGCGTGTGGTTTACAACCATTTCGGCGGCAAAGAACGCTTCCCACGAATCAGCGACGAGATGATGCGCGA
>JAYUKI010001118.1:0-2614 GCA_043764595.1 Myxococcales bacterium
ACGGTGGTGTTCGGGAGCCAGGGGCGCATCCTTCCGCGCAAGGGCTACATGGAGCTCGTGGACGCCGCGAAGATCGCTCTCGCGCGCATGAGCGAGTCCGAGCGAGCCCGCGTGAGGTTCGTCGTGCTCGGCGACACCCCGCAGGACATTTTTCCGGATCACCTCGCCGAGTGCCGCAAGAAGGTGTCGGCGCTCGGTCTCGATGCTTTCGTGCAGTTCGTGGGCTTTCGCGTGGACGTTCGTCCGTACGTGGCCGATTTCGACGTCGCCGTCGTTCCGAGCGTTTATCCCGACCCGTTGCCTCGAGCGGTCATCGAGTCGATGGCCATGGGAAAACCGGTGGTGGCGTTCGACGTCGGCGGAGTCGCCGAGATGCTACGAGCGGGGGAGACGGGCACTCTCGTGGGCGGCGCACCTCCGGACGTGAATGGCCTCGCAGAGGCTTTTTTGCGCTACTTCCGAAACCCCGAGCTCCGCAAGGCCCACGGCGCCGCGGGGCGTGCACGCATCGAGACGCACTTCTCCGCCGAGCACCAAGCCAAGATCATCCAGGAAGAAATCGAGCGCGCCGCCCATCGCTAAGGCGCGCCCTAACAGGCTGTTGATTTTCGGACCGACGGGAAAATCAACGCACTGCGAAGTGCTCTTTCGACGCGTCGTCAGGGGCCTGTCAGGGGCCGCCGTCGCGGACGTTCTGCCCCTGAGACGCCGAGATCCGTCGGATCTCGCGCCACGTGAATGCGGCGGTCTCTTCGGCACCCGCGCCATCGAAGTGGAGGCCGTCGGGGCGCACGGGCTCGCCTTTGCTGAGCAGCGTGCACTCTTTCGTGGGGCATACGAACCCCATGAGATCGAGCGTACGTAGGCCTCTTTGCTTGGAAAACTCGCTCAATATCGAGTTTAGGCACAGCACGCGCTCCGGGACGTCGCCCCACCGCCAGCGGCCTACGGGGTAGGGAACAAGCGCGATGATGACCGTTCCGGCGCGCGGGCCCATGGCATCGAGCAGGCTCCCGAGTCGTTTTTGATAGGCCACGCGAAACTCGGGCTCGCAGGTCTTCGGGGCAAGAAATGCCCCACCCATGACCACGAGCGACACGTCCGGGCGAAGCGTGTCCACGTCGGTGACCCAGTCTTGCGAGCAGCTCGTGCTGTCGATGCGCCGGCCGTCCACGATGCGGGTCTCGGCCTCGAAGAGGGAGCACGAACCGACTCCGTGCTCGGCCACGAACACGTCCCGGTCGTCTTGCGCGTGACGAAGCGCCATTCCCAAGAACGAAGCCACCGAGTCGCCCAGAGTGAGCACGCGCAAGGTGCCTGGGCGCAGCTTGTCGGCCGGAGGCAAGGTGCGCATTCCGACCGAGTATTTGTTGGGCCAAGGCGACCACGCATCGACCGGACCCGACCAGGCCGTCGGCTTTCTCAGCAACGTGACGGCTCCGATGGGGGCGAACGAGGCCACGAAGGCGAGGGGCACGAGGATGCCCGGCTTGCCGAACGGGAGACCTTTTTTGCGGATTGGTGTCTCGAGGAAGCGGTACGAAACGAGCGCGATCGCCAGCGTGAGAGAAACACGCAGAGCGAAGAGCGCCCACGGGCCTACGTGCACGCGCTCTGGAGTCATCACGACGAAGACTGGCCAGTGCCAAAGGTAGACGCCGTAGCTCACGTTCCCGAGTGCGCGGAGCGGCGCGAGGCTGAAAAACCGCGCCACGAGGCTCGTGGGGCGCATCACCGCAGCCGCCAGAACGATCAGACAGAGGAGCTCGGTGACGAAAAAACCGCCGTGGTAGAGGCGCGGATCTTGGCCGTCGAGCTTCGCCCACGCGATGCCAAGCAGGGCGCAGGCCACGAGCGCGCCGAATCCGAGTGCGCGTCCCCGCGAGCCTTCGAGGCGCGCGTCCGGCGACATGCGGGTGGCGAGCGCCGCGCCGAGGAGCATGCCTGAAGCGCGCGTGTCGGTCCCGAGATAGACGCGCGCCGTGCGCCCCGGATCGTACTTCCAAGCCAGGAGAGCCGCCGACACGAGCCCGAGGCCGAGCGTCAGGCGAAAGAGTGCTTTTGCCCGCGAAGGCCGAGAAAGCGCGGCGGCGGCGAGGAGAGGAAAGAAGACGTAGAACTGCTCTTCGATCGCGAGGCTCCACGTGTGCTCGAGCGGCGAAGGGGCGACGAAGAGGTCCCAGTAGCTTTTGTTCGTGAAGATGGCGCGCCAGTTCGCGACGTAGCCCAACGTGGCGAGGGCGTCGGCCCGAATTCCAGCAAGCTCCGCGTACTTCGCCCAGACGAGCGCGTAGAGCGCGACCCCCGGCATGAGTGCGAGCAAGGCAGGCAGAAGGCGCCTCGCACGCCGCACCCAGAAGCGTCCGAGGGCGATGCGACCGTTCTTCTCCTGCTCGGCTACGAGGATGCTCGTGATGAGGTAGCCCGACAGAACGAAAAAGAGGTCGACCCCGAGATAGCCGCCCTTGAGCAAGCCATCCGAGTGAAAAAGGACCACCGCAAGCACGGCAGCCCCGCGCAACCCGTCGAGTGCGGGCACGTGACGGATCATGCCGTGGGGGCTCGGGCTGGGCTCGGCCACCGCCGCTGCCTAGCGCACTCCGAGCAACAAGGG
>JAYUKI010001119.1:0-8868 GCA_043764595.1 Myxococcales bacterium
TCGACCCAGCCCAAATCCGGACAATACACCGATACCCACGCATGCGAGGCGTCGGCCCCCACGAGCCTCGGCTTTCCGGGAGGTGGGCGTGTGAGCAGATAGCCACTTACGTAGCGCGCCGCGAGCCCCAGCGACCGGAGGCACGAAAGCATCAGATGTGCGAAGTCCTGACAAACCCCTCGACGCCGCTCGAACACTTCCATCACTTTGGTGGATACGTTCGTCGCTTTGGGATCGAATGTCATCTCCGCGTAGATCCGGCGCATCAAGGCACGAGCTCCGACGAGCACGGGCGTACCCCTCGGGAAGCAGGCTTTGGCCCACTCCGCGAGCTCGCGTTTGTTCCGCACGCGAGGCGACTCGAACAAAAAGCGCATGGCCTCGAGGTCCTCGGGCGACGGCGAGACCACCGCACGGTAGGCGAGCCGGTCTTTCACGTCCTCCCAGCGCGGCGAGTCGAGCCCCTCGGGGAGCTCGCGAGCCGACACGCGCACCCACGAGGCCGCACGGACGAAGAGCGACTCGTGATCGTCTTCGATGCAGAATGCACGCACAGGATTCCCGAAAGCATCGTGCGTGGCCGCGAGCATCTCCGCATCCGGAGAAATCGTGATTCCGTGCGCGCGGCAGGTCTGCCATGGAACCTCCCGCGGGCTGAGATGCAAGACCTGCCGAGAGAGGCGCACGGGCTGGGCATACTCGTAGCGTGTGTCGTGGACCACGGCGTAGCTCCGTGTCTCCGTGCCTGGAGCATCTTGCACGAGAGGGCGATCGGTCACGAAGCCTCGAAACCGAGTGGGACAGGACTGCCGGCATGGGTGAAAAAGCGGCGCTGGATTTCGTCGGAAACGTCGAAGGCCGTCGCTTCGACCCGCTCGAGGACCTTGGCCAGCTCGACGCATGCGTGGTCCACGGTTTCGCCGGACTCGGGCTCGAATCCGTCCAGGGAGAACCGGCGCAGCCCGAGCGCGAGCGAAGCCAACGTGCGACCCACCGGATCTCCCCCGAGCTCCTCGGCGACGCGCGCGAGCGTGCTCGAGAGCTCGCGCAGTTGGAACGCGACCGCATGGGGGTTGGTCTCGTCGAAGACGACGAGATGAAGCACGGGCAAGAGCTCGGGCTCTCTGCGGTAGCGGGCGCGGAACGTGACGATCGAGTTTGCAGCCTCGAGGAGCCACTCGAGGGCATTGGCACGACTCTCGGCCGAGAGCCCCAGGATTTGTACGACGACGCCCGCAAGGTGAGCGAGCCGCTCCAATCTCCGGCCGAGCAGGAGAAACTGCCAACTCTCGTCACGGGTCATGTCGTCCATCGCGAATCCGGCGAGGGACACACAGGCCATCATGACCTCGTCGAGCGAGCCGAGCGCTGCACCGAGCGAGGCACCATCGCCCGGAAGTCGTTTTGGAAGGCCACTCAGGATATGCCAATTGTCCATCGACAGGCGCTCGCGCACCAACGCCGCACATCCGTGGAGGCGAAGCACGTTGGCGACGAGCCCTCCGGAGAACCTTGGATCGCTCGCAGCTCCGAGAAAGTCGGGAGCTTCCTTTGGCGAGTCCTCGAGATCGGGCCCCGAGGTGGGCGCATCGGCCTCCCGTGGCAGGGTGGTCACCTCGAGCTTCTCTGCGACTTTTCCCAAGGATTCGAGCGCATTTGCTTCGTCGGGGGAGGCGTCGGCGAGGCGCAGTAGGGCGGCGCGAAGGAGCCGAGCGATTCCCTCGCATCGTTCGGTATAGCGGCCCATCCAAAAGAGATTCTCGCCTACGCGTGATGGGATATCGACCACGCTCTTGGCCACGTCCGAGGCGCCCACTCGGGGCCTTTTGGCGTGGGCGTGTGCGGGCGAGCGCTCGTGGCCGTCGGCAAGGACCCAGGTATCTTTGCTGGAGCCGCCCCACTGCATGGAGACCACGTCGTTGTCGTGCGGCGCCACGCGCGCGAGGGCGCCCGGCATCACGACATACCCTTCTTCGGTCGCCACTGCGAACACGCGCAAGGTGGTGGCCCGCGGGACGAGTCCGCCCGGCTCCTTTTCCCACGTAGGCGCCTGCGAGAGCCGAACCCATTCTTGTGCCACGTACGCGTGGGGCTGACTTCGCATCCGCTCGACGAGGCGCGCGCGCTCTTCCTTGTTCAGAGTGTGCCCGAACACGGGCTGCATTCGAATCGAAGGGTACGCAGGCTTGATCACGAGCTCGTCGAGATGCGAAAGCACGTAGTCGAGCGCGGGAGCTTCGCCACACCACCAGGTGGCGATCGAAGGCATGAGGAGGCGTTCGCCGAAGAGCCGCTGCGCCACTGCGGGATAAAAGCCGGAGAAGGCCCCAGTCTCGAGGACTGCACTGCCCAAGGTGTTGGCCACGACGACGTTGCCCGCGCGAACCACGTGAAGGAGACCGGGAATGCCGAGCGCGGAGTCGGCGCGGAGCTCCACCGGGTCGCAAAAGTCGTCGTCGAGGCGGCGCAAGATGGCGTGCACGCGCTGGAGACCGCGGAGCGTCTTCAGATAGACGCGGTCTCCACGAACGATGAGGTCTTGGCCCTCGACGAGTGGGAAACCAAGGTGCTTTGCGAGAAACGAGTGCTCGAAATACGTTTCGTTGAAAGGCCCGGGAGTAAGCAATACGGCGAGCGGCGGCTCGTCCTCCCGCGAACGCGAGCCGCGCCCCTTCGTACGGGTGAGGGCCCGCTTCGTGAGCGTGTCGCGCAAGGCCGAAAAGAAGGGCCCGAGCTGCTCGATCTGGACGTCACGAAACGCTTCCGGGAACGCACGCGCCAACGTCATCCGGTTCTGGAGGGCGTAGCCCGCTCCAGCGGGCCCGCGAGTACGATCGGCAAGCACCCAAAACTGGCCGTCCGGAGAGCGCGCCAAATCGGCCGCATACACGTGGAGCGCGACACCGTCCGGCGGCGTAAGACCCTGAGCAGGCCACAAAAACGTGCGTTGGCCGAACACGAGCGCAGGAGGAATGAATCCTTCGGCCAAGAGCATCTGCGGCCCATAGAGATCGCGCAAGATGGCGTCGAGGAGCCGAGCCCTCTGCGCGACGGCGGCCGAGATCACCTTCCACTCTTCTTGCGGAAGGACGAGTGGCATCACGTCGAGCTCCCACGCACGGCTCGTCCCGTGAGGATCGGCATACACGTTGTACGAGACACCATCGGAGGCGATGGCCTCGTTCACGAACTCGCTTTGCTTTCGCATGATCTCGGCCGGAACGGTCGCGAGGTGCGAAAGAAGCGAGCGCCAATGGGCACGCGGAGCGCGCAAGCCATCGACCATTTCGTCGAAACGGCCTTCGGATGGGCTGTAGTGAAGGAGGAGGCTCACGGAGCGTACGAGGGGGAATCCTGACAGGTATCGCTAGATTAGCCCCACCTTCCCTCGGTTCGGAGGGCGAAATCGCCCGACGCGAAGCGCCGCAAAGAGTCAGCGCCTTTTCGGGGATTTTTTCGCCGCGGCCTTCTTCGGTGCGGCCTTCTTCGGCGTCGCCTTCTTCGGCGTCACCTTCTTCGGCGCGGCCTTCTTCGGCGTCGCCTTCTTCGGTGCGGCCTTCTTCGGTGCGGCCTTCTTCGGTGCGGCCTTCTTCGGCGCGGCCTTCTTCGGCGCGGCCTTCTTCGGCGCGGCCTTCTTCGGCGCGGCCTTCTTCGCCTTCGCCCTGGTCCTCAGCAGGACGAGCTCGGCCCACAGGACGGGGAGCGTGTCCCCTGACGCGTGGTCGACGTCGGCGAAGAACCGCTCGAACGATGCGAGGTAGCCGGTCGCGTAGCGCTCGAACACTTCGTTCGAATAGGCGGCGAACGTGAGCGAGACTCCGAAGTCCGTGAGATCGACCGGCTCTCCGGGAAGGATTCGATTTCCGAGCGACGCGTAGAGCCCAACGGCGTTCAAGAGCTGCCGAATGTCCTGTGGAGACAGGTTTGGCGCGACAATAAGAAGCTCGGGATGGTCGAAGTTGTACTTCAATCCAATCGTGTAGGCGAAGCCATCGTTCGGGAGCGCGATGACCGCCCACCCGTGCTCCGCCACCATGGGCACGAAGCCGAGGCGCCGCTCGACGATGTCGGGTCGAAGCTCCGCGAGGAGTGCCCAGCGCTCCGCGAGATTGCGCGCGGGGTCGACGCTTCGCAGCTCGGCGAGCGTCTCTCGAACGTCCTCGGGAAAGACCGGGCTCACGAGCCTTTTTGTTTCCGCCATGTGCACTCCTTTCGACCACCGTCCGGCCTCGATTGGACCTCGGACCAGCTCCTCGGTAAAGACGAACATCGCATGCGCGCTCTGCGTGCCGACGAAAACGGTGCGCGTCCCTCCGCGAGGGTGTGCGCGAGGAATTCGCCCCGAGAGCCCAGCCGCCCTTCCCCCTTCTCCGTTTCCGTTGCGCAAAGTAAAAAGCGCGTCGGAAACGAGGCCGGCCCGCACTTTGCTCAGGAGACTCCCGATGCAGCACGGAGTGAACGACACCGAAGAGGCACGAAGGTACCGGATCGACCTCCTCCGGGAGGTGGGCGCAGACACGGAGAATGTCCGCGTCCTCGAGGCCATGGCCGTCGTTCCGCGGCATCTGTTCATGCCGGGTGCGTCACTCGCACGCGCGTACCAGAACGTTCCGGTCGCTATCGGCTACGACCAGACCATTTCCCAGCCCAGCATCGTCGCCATCATGAGCGATGCGCTCGACCTTCGAGGTGGAGAGCGAGTCTTGGAAATTGGCACGGGATCGGGCTACCAGGCAGCCATATTGTCGGCGCTCGCCTCGGAGGTCTTCTCGATCGAAGTGGTCCCCGAGCTCGCGAGCGAGTCTCGCGAGCGCCTGGCTCGCCTCGGGTACACGAACGTGACCGTTCGCGCGGGCGACGGGTACGACGGCTGGCCCGAAGACGCTCCGTTCGACCGCATCATCGTCACGGCCGCACCCGAAGAGCTTCCGCAGACGCTCCTCGACCAGCTCGCCGAGGGCGGAACGTTGGTCGCTCCCGTCGGTGCAAACACGCGAACCCAGCGGCTCGTTCGATACCGAAAGAAAAAGGGCCACGTCACGGCCGAGGACCTCGGTGCAGTGCGCTTCGTCCCGATGATACCGGCGGACGAGGTCGCACGCGCCCGCGAGGATATGGCGTGACGTGTCGACTGCTCCGGCGACCGATAGGACGGCTATCCCCGACGCAAGTCCAGCGTGAACGGGAAGTCCTCGTTCGGGGTGACGGACGGGACGTCGAGGGTCCCCGGAGTGTGGGCGGTTCGTGAGAAGCGTGTTCGACGACGCCCTT
This sequence comes from Myxococcales bacterium, assembly GCA_043764595.1. GTDB lineage: Bacteria > Myxococcota_A > Polyangia > Polyangiales > Polyangiaceae > JAAFHV01. The sequence goes on from JAYUKI010001119.1 coordinate 5,272, forward strand.
CGGCTTCGAGTGCGTTCACGGGACGGGTGTCGTACGTGCGCCCGCCTGGATGAACCACGTGGACCTCGCAGCCGCCGAGGCTCCTTCGTGACCATGAGTCGACGAGATCGAAGGTGAGCGGCGAGTGGACCTTGATGTGCGGGTGAAGGCAGCGCGGTGGCTGCCATGCGCGAAAACGCACCCCAGCGACGACCTCGCCGAAGGTCCCCGAGCGACCAAGGGGTCGAAGCGGCAGCGCGCGCCCGTTGCACGTGACGGCGTAGCGCTCGGGCGAGAGGCCAAAAACGCGCACTTCGACGCGTTCGACGGAAGAGTCCACGTAGCGGGCGGTGCCGCCCGAGGTCCCGTCCTCCCCCATGACGTGCCAAGGCTCGAGTGCCGCGCGAATGGACACATCGACGCCATTGGCCGAAAAGTCACCGATCTTCGGGAAACGAAACTCGTAGTGCGGCAAGAACCAGTCACGGGAGAACTTGAATCCCGCCGAGCCTAGGTCGGTCAGCACTTCGGCGAAGTCGTCCCACACGAACGCTGGGAGCATGAACCGGTCGTGGAGCTCGGTCCCCCACCGCGTGAGCCGGGCGGGGGTGAAGGGCTTTTCCCAGAGCCACGCGACGAGCGAACGCATCAAGAGCTGTTGCGCCAGGCACATTCGCGCATGCGGGGGCATCTCGAAGCCGCGCATCTCGACGAGCCCCAAGCGTCCTGAGGCGCTGTCCGGCGAATAGAGCTTGTCGATGCAGAGCTCCGAACGGTGGGTATTGCCCGTCACGTCGACCAAGAGGTCGCGAAAGAGCCTATCGGTAAGCCAAGGATCGATGGGCTCTTTGCCCTCGGCGAGGCTGCGGGACACCTCGGCGAACGCGATCTCGATCTCGTATAGGGAGTCGGTGCGGGCCTCGTCGATACGTGGCGCCTGGGACGTGGGCCCGATGAACATTCCCGAGAACAAATACGAAAGCGAAGGATGCTTCTGGAAATAGGCAATTAGGCTGCGGAGGAGGTCCGGCCGGCGCAAAAAAGGCGAGTCTTTGGTCGTGCGCGCGCCAAGCACGAGGTGGTGACCTCCGCCCGTCCCAACATGACGGCCGTCGATCATGAACTTCTCGGCCGATAGCCGCGAAAGGCGTGCAACCTCGTAAAGATGCGTAGTCTGGTCCACGAGCTCGTCCCAGGACCCCGTGGGATGCACGTTCACCTCGACGACGCCCGGATCGGGCGTGACGCTGAGAGAGGCGATGCGCGGATCACGTGGTGGGGTGTATCCCTCGAACAGGACCGGCACGCGCAGCTTGGATGCTGCCGCGAAAACGGCGGCCACGAGCTCCACGTAGTCATCGGCCTCTTCGAGCGGCGGCATGAACACGTAGAGCACGCCACCGCGTGGTTCCGCACACATGGCCGACCGAACGTTCCACGAAGCCGACTCACCCAATTTGGGTATGCGGTTCTCGACCTTTTCCGTGCTCGGTTCGTGTGCTTCGAGCAGCTCCTCGGCCTTCGCTAGGGCGGACACGTCACGTGAGGGGTCGGCCCCGACGGGGTCGCGGTCCTCGGGCGCGACCCATGGCAGAGAGTCGAGCGGCAAGCGCAAACCAATGGGCGAGTCGCCCGGGACCAGGAAGCAGTGACCTCCTCGAAAGTGCCAGGGCCCGCTACGGAAAGCCGTTCGCTCTTTGGAGAGTGGCACTTTCGCAACGGGAAACACGTGCCCGATGGTCTTCCCCAATCCTTCGGTGAACTGCTTTCGGAAGCGCTCGCGCTCGAGGGGATCGTCGAGCTTCGAGTCTTTCGGATCGACATTGATGGGCAGCTTTCGCTCGCGCATGAGCGCGTAGGCCACGTCTTCGTAAGCGGGAAAAACATGGCTCGACGGAAGCCCGAGGTGCTCGGCGACGGCGCACAAGAGCGCTTTTGCCGTGGACTCGTCGGCGCCACTCGGGCGGGTTTCGTCGGCTACCAGCGAGGGATCGCTCCACAAAGGCTCGCCATCTTTGCGCCAGAAAAGGCTGAGGGCCCAGCGGGGCAAGGGCTCCCCGGGGTACCACTTGCCCTGTCCAAAATGCACGAGCCCGTGTTTCGCGTAACGGTCCCGCAGGCGAAAAAAAAGGTCCCGGGACAGCTTGCGCTTGTTCGGCCCGAGCGCCTCCGTATTCCATTCGTCGGCGTCCATGTCGTCGAGCGAGACGAACGTCGGCTCGCCGCCCATGGTGAGTCGCACGTCGTTTTTTTGGAGCGAAAGGTCCACCTTCTGCCCGAGGGCGACGATGTCGGACCATGCATCTTCGGTGTACGGCTTCGTGACCCGCGGCGTTTCCAAAACGCGCGTGACTCTCATTTCGTGCTCGAACGTAGTCTCGCAGGCGTCGACGAGGCCCGTGACGGGTGCAGCGAGCTGTGGCTCCGCCGTGCACGCAAGTGGCAAGTGCCCCTCTCCCGCCAAAAGCCCCGAGGTGGGATCGAAGCCAATCCAACCTGCGCCAGGCAAATACACTTCGCACCACGCGTGGAGATCGACGAAGTCCTCTTTCGGGCCCTCGGGTCCCTCGAGCGGCTTCGTGTCCGCCGTGAGCTGAATCAGGTATCCTGACGAAAAGCGCGCCGCAAAGCCCAATCGACGCAAAATCTGGACGAGCAGCCACGCCGAGTCGCGGCACGAGCCGGACCGCTTGTGGAGCGTTTCCTCCGGGGTTTGGAGGCCCGGCTCGAGGCGCACGTTGTAGTGAATGTGCTCGGATACCTGTCGATTGAGCTCGACCAGGAGCGGGCTCGTCGGCGAATCCCCTGTTGGCCGTACGCTCGCCAGAAAGGCCTCGAAGAGTGCCGTTCCCGGGAGGGTCCTTCGGTACGGAGCCAAGTCTTCTTCGAGGGAAGGATCGTAGGCAAAGGGCCACTTCTCCGCATAGGGCTCGAGGAAGAAGTCGAACGGGTTCTGAGCCTCCATCGCAACGAGCAGATCGACCTCGATCTCGAACGACGTGGTCTTCTTCGGAAAGACGAGCCGCGCGAGATGGTTCGACTGCGGATCCTGCTGCCAGTTCAAGAAGTGCGGCTCGGGCAACACCTTCAGCGAATAGGAGAGGACTCGCGTCCGACAGTGCGGTGCCGGGCGGAGCCGAATGACCTGCGGCCCTAGGGTAACCGGTCGATCGTAGCGGTAGGTCGTGCGGTGGTAGAGAGCGACCGAAATGGACATCGGGGTGTCTCACGGTACGCCGACGATTGTTTCGGGAACAGTACCCAGGCCCGTGGACGGCCCCCGACACACAAAAGCAGCGGAATCCCCTGCCCCTCGAAGCGTGGCCGTCAGGGCCCGCCCAGAAATAACTTGCCCATAGCGGCGAGGACCGGGCGTCGCAGGCAAGGCGCGGCGACGACGAATACTGCTGTATTTCGAGGAGCCGCAACGCCGCATCCGGCGCACGGGACCGCCGAGATGGGCACGTTATTTCTGAGCGGGTCCTTAGGCGCCCGGTCGAAATGGGTGTGTCAGCTTCCGTCGAGACGCAAGGCTTTTGCCCGAGGAGCGAGCACCGGAAGCCTACTCCCGCAGTCTGAGGAGCGGAGCGAAGAGCCCACCTGCCGCAGCGAGAGGAT
>JAYUKI010001120.1:0-8864 GCA_043764595.1 Myxococcales bacterium
AAATCGGGGCGACAAAGTGGGAAACAAACGACATCCGCACACGTCCGCTTCACGAGCAAAATCGAGCAGTTGAATTCAACATCGAGCAGTAGTGCTAAAGACGCCGTCTGGAGAGGTATTTCAAGGGGAAGTCTGGCCGGGACCTTCCGTCTTTCCGGACTTCACCAAAAAAGACGCCCGCACATTCTTCGCTGCCGAAGTGGAGCGAACGGCTCGACTGGGCCTTCGTGGCATGTGGATCGACATGAACGAGCCGTCCAACTTCAAGGACGGAACCGTACCGGACACCACGCTCGCGGACGGGAACGGCAGAGCCACGACGATGGCCGAAGCTCACAATGTCTATGCCTACTTCGAGGCGATGGCTACGCACGAAGGTATGGTTCGAGCGCGACCTTCCGAGCGTCCGTTCGTGCTGTCGCGCGCTGCATTTGCGGGCCAACAGCGATTCTCCGCGGTCTGGACGGGTGACGCGCCAAGCACATGGACTACGCTCGAAATGACCCTCCCGCAGCTGCTCCACTTGGGACTGTCAGGTATGGCGTTTGCGGGGAGCGACGTCGGGGGGTATTCAGGTCGAGACACCTCCCCAGAGCTTTTTGCTCGATGGATGGCACTGGGTGCGATATCGCCTTTCTTTCGCGCTCACGCGGAAAAAGACGCGCGGCGTCAGGAGCCTTGGTCGTTTGGTGAAGATGTCGAAAGTGCCAGTCGGGACTTGATCAATCTGAGATATGAGCTCATGCCCTATCTCATTTCTGCGTTCGAGGAGACCGCGCGTACGGGGGCTCCCGTGCTTCGTCCGCTCGTCTTCGACTTCCAGGAAGACGAAGCGACTCACGCCATCTCCGACAGTGCAATGCTCGGAGATTCGCTCCTCGTTGCCCCTCTCCTCAAACCCACGGATTCCGAAGGTCGTCGGATCTACTTGCCAAAGGGCCGTTGGTTCGACTTCGTCTCGGGCGCGATCTACGAGGGAGGGCGCACGGTGACATTGGACGCAAAACCTTTTGCGTTACCAACGGATACGTTGCCCATGTTCGCACGCGAAGGGGCCATCGTTTTTCGAACCGAGGCCGTGGCCCACACGGGTTTGCTTCGCGCGACGCCTCTCACGATCGATGTCTTTGCTGGACTCGGGAAGAGCAACGCGACCCTCCACGAAGACGACGGCAGCGCACGTCCACAAATTGCCCGAACGTCCTTTGTCCTCGATGGAACGAGCCTTGGAATTCGGCTCGAGGCGAAGCCGACCGAAGGTACGTTCGTCACGCGTCACGCGATCACGACGGTGCGCATGCGTCGCGTCGACCGCGCCCCCACTCGGGTGACTTTGGACGGGAAGTCGCTCACACGAGCCGCCCCTGGAAGTCCTATGGCCTTTGGGACTTACGTTTGGGACTCCTCCGATCGTTCGTTGCTCGTTCGGGTGGAGAAGGTGGGTTCGTTCGTGCTCGATGTTGCCGTGTCGCGTGAGACCGATGAGAACGGAACCGTGGAGGTTCCGCTTCGCGTACGGTTGCCCGCGGGGACTCCTGAAGGACCCATCACCGTGGCGAGCTCTGGCGCGAGCTGGCAGCACCTTCCCTTGGTTCGGAATGGAGAATTTGCCACCGGAACCCTTCGCGCACCGCGGGGAGGGCACGCATTCTTCAAGATTACGCGCGGTGGTTGGCCCTCCGTGGAGAAGGCACAAGGCTGCATCGAAATTGGCAATCGTCACGCGTTTGGTGCGGCCACGAAGTCCGTCGACATTTCAGTGCGCACGTGGGCCGACGGATGCTGACGATGCTGGAGCGTGCCGAATTTGGCTACCTTCGATGAGACGCGCGGACGCGGCAAAGCGACTCTACGAGCGTCTCGTCTCGGAGAAGACCAAGAAGGGCTACGAAGAACGACCCGCCGAGGCCAAGGGGAAGGCGCCAAAGACTTCCAAGTCGGGGGGCGACGCGACGGCTGCAAGTGACGACCTGTTCTTCGAGGACATTGGCTTGCACATGGCCGTCGCCGGTGCCGCAGCCGAAGTGAACCCTGCGTTCAAGAAGAAGCTGCAAGGCTTCTTCAAGACGTTGAAGACCAAGTTCGACATCGACGAAGAGGAAGACGAAGCGATCCTGGACGGCCTCGCGCAGCTTCATCGTGTTGGAATTCCGCGGAAGGCTGCGGCCAAGATCGCGCGGCTCGGGTTCGACGGCGGCGCGGAGATCTACATGAGCTTCGAGGATGCCATCGGTGGCGACGGCTTCACGACGGGAGGGGAAACGGACCACTATGACGTGAAGTCCCTCGAAGGAATTGCGGCGCTCGAGTCCCTCGAGTCCCTCGGCCTCGATTGCTACGGCGCGAGCGTGAACGAGAAGAAGCCGCTCGACCTCAAGCCGCTGGGCGGGCTCTTGTCCCTTTCGGACCTAGTCGTCGGTGGCTACGTGAAGAACGCGAAGTCCATCGCAAAGCTTCCGCTGGATAGTCTTCGCTGGGATTCACGGACGCCACCGAACGTTCGAATCAAAGTCCGCGCCATGAAGATGTCCAATTTCTGGGAGCTCGAACGACTGGAAATCCTCAGAGGCGCCGAGATAGCCGAGCTCTCCCTCTTCTTCAGCTCTGCCACTCCGCTCGCCGAAACCGCCGCCATCTTGCGCCAAATCGTCGGCCTCAAGAAACTCGTGCTGGGCGGTGGCTTCGACAAGGCACTAGAGAAGGCCATGGCATCTCCTGGTGTCGACGTCACCACGGTCTGACCTCGCGAAGTGGTCGATGGCGCCTTCATAGACCGGGGATAGGTCGCTCTCCGTGCTACGCGGCGCTCAGCCAGCGTGCGTCGAACTCGGCCAAGAGGCGCCGCGCGGACTCGGCGTCGGGCATGCCGGCGCGAGCCATGACCTCTTGCGCCGGGTCTTCGCGCACCACGGGCGAGATCGGCGATGGCCTTGCGCTTTTCCACCTCGAGCGCCGCGTTCTCGGCATGGCTCAACCGCGCGACAACCAGGCCGCCAAATCCCACGACAGCTCCGCGTGCGCCGTCTCGTCGGCCGCTACGGAGCGCATGGTCTCCCGCACCTCGGGATCCCGCGTGCAGAGCGCCTGATAGCTCGCGAGGAGGGCACCGTAGGTCTCCTGAACGCATCCTTCTCTCATGTTTTCGACGGCAAGATCGAAGAGCGAGCACTCCCCGACGTGCGCGATGACGGGCGGGCTCACTGTGCCTCCGAACCGCACCGCCAAGCGCGCCATGGCCTCGGTGTGCCGGACCTCGTCCGCCTCGGCATGCTCGAGAAGCGAAGGTGGCGCGCCGAGCACACGGAGGCGTGCGCGGAGATCGGCGAACGTGTGGACGCTCGCCGCCTCGAGTCACGCGTCGCACTCGGACACGATCGCGAAAAGCTCCGGCGCCTTGGCGCCCTCGCCCAGCACCGCGCCGTTTCCGAGCGGCGTCAGCACGAAGCCAGGAGCATCTTTGTACGAGGCCGGGTTGCGCGCGCCGAGGGCGAACTTCTCGGTGATTCCCGCGTGCACGATCGTGACGAGGCGCGGGCCCGAGGCGCGGCCCGACGAGGAGGCCACCGTGTAGCGCGCGGGCACGGCGCGCATCGAGATATCTCCAGTCTTCGCGTCGTAGACTTGCTCGCGCCACACCGCACGACCACTCGCCTCGAGCTCGACGATCACGGGCGATCCGTAGGCGCCCACGGGGCGCGCCGAGAAGGTGAGCCCCTTCGCGAAGAAGGCGTCGACCCCCGTCCAGTTTTGGAAGTCGGAGTCGCGAATCACGGCAAGCTCGCCGGTAAGGCTACGCAAGGTGAGCGTGCGCGCGAGCGTCGTGCGTACGGGCGCCGCCCACGGGCTCGTGCGAATCACGGAGCGGAACGTGCCACACGTCATCACGGCGCTCGACGCGTGGTCGGCGATGGTCTGCAAGAAGCCGTCGTCGCTCTGGCACACCCCCTCGCGCAGGCGCGACTGAGCGGCCTTCACCGCGGCCTTGTAGTGCGCGAGCGCCTCGCCGTAGTGGGCCGAGCCACAGGCCGACAGGGCCTCTTCGCTCTCCCCCATGTCGTCTTCGGTGGGCGCCTCGCTCGCCGACTCGACGGCGCACCCCACCGTGAAGAACAGCGGAACGACGACGACGGCGAGACGCGAGATGAACGAAGGCATGGTTGGCTCCTGGCCAGTTGTAGGCCCACTGCCTACATGTGCGGCGCGTTGTAGCCCCATTTGCGCGTGCGTCAAGGGCCGAGAGCTTCTAGGCACTCCACGGCGCTCCAAAGAGCCATCACGACGGCTTGGACACATCCCTTTTTGCCCCGCTAAACTGCGCCAGCTTCCCAGCAACGGCCGCACGGTCCGCTTTGGTGCACGTAGGGTGGTCGAACGAGGTCCGTATCGGGCAAGGCCATCGCGCCGGATCGGAGGCGCGAATCGAACGACAAAGCCTCAGCGTGGCACGAACGAGCTGCACGCCGACTCGAAGGTTCGCAGCGCTTTGTCGAGCCCGTTCGACAAATCCGAATCGCAAATCGATGACGACGTCGCGTTCTTTCCAGTCTTTGCGACAAAGTCGAGGAGGCGGGTGGCCTCGTAGGCCTCGCCGAAGCTCGACTCGCAGCGCCCTGGTCCCAACCCGGCGATGAGCGCGGTCGCCCAGCGCGCACGATTGCCGGTGAATCCGTCGAGGAAGCTCAGATAGTCGACGATCGGACGAGCCGGCTTGTCCTCGATGGCGCCGCCCTCGTCCTCGTCCGTGAGGATCACGAAGGCGAGGAGCGCGTCGTCGCGCCGGAACGAGCCGTTTGCGCCGTCGGCGATGCGATCGGTGAGGGCGAGGAGGAGCGACTCGAGGGGCCGCTCGTAGCTCGATCCGCCGGTACCCAAGGTCGCGCGGCGGGAAAAGGCATCGACGATGATTCCGTCAGAGCGATCGAGCCAAGGTCGCCCAGAGCCGCCATTGGTCCGAAAGGCTCCTTTGTCGCGATCCGAGTCGGTGCTCGTGACGGCGACGCGGTAATCGAGAAGCTCTCCCGATTTGGTCGTGAATCGATCGAGCACTTGGGCGAAACGGGGGAAGTTCTTTCGAAGATTTTCTTGCTCTTCCTCCATCGTGAACGAGTTGTCGATCACGAATACGATATCCATTTTGCGACACGCGCTGCTGCCGCCCCCATCGAGTGATGCGTCCTCGAAGCCTCCCAAACCTGGCATCGCCGAGCCAGCCTCTGGACCAACTTCGTCCAAGCCGTCGGGGGCGACCCGCCGGACTCCGGATCCGCACGCCAACGTCACCGAGGCGAGAGCACACGACACGACGACCGGACGTACCATTCGCTGCGCCACAGACATCATCGCTCGACGCTAGCAACTTCGGGGCCGCAAACAATGTTCGGAAAGCACCGGCTCCCTGAGCCGAAAGAGAACAAACCGATCCTATACAGGACCAATTTGGCGTCTTCGTTCGCGCATCAAACGTGCGCCCGACGGAGGCCCCGGGTGACGTCATGTCCAGTCCACAACGCGAGTCGTCGCCGCCTTGTAGCGTAAGACGCTCGACGGGTCGCAAGCCATTCGTGCGCGTGGCCTCTTGCATGGCACGACGGGTGGGCGTAGAGAGGGGCGGTCTCGCGAAAGGGAACCTGGTGAAATTCCGGGGCTGCCCCGCAGCGGTAAGTGGGAACGAAACCCGTTTTTTTCCACTGGGAGAGCTCTCCTGGGAAGGTTCGGGGAGTAGGTCAGCGGCCTCGGTCGAGCGCCCACGAGCCCGAAAACCTCCGCGCGGCGCCCTCTCGGGAGAATTCCGATTGGGCTCGTCCAAGCCTCCGCGGGGAGGCGAGAGGACATCAAAGCCACGGCACCCGCCGGGGCTTTGCGTGGCTTGCGCCGGGCGAAGCCATGCGCGTTTCGCCTCGAAGGCCGTGCCTTCGCGACGAGGCCTCTCGCGTCCTCCGCGGAATCCTTCTGTGGAGCCACCATGAACCGTCTCGTATCGATCGTCGCTCACCCTGCGTCAGCTCTAGAGGAAGACGGGAGCTCTACCGACGAAGGGCGATCCGGCGACGTCCCGTTCTCGTTCACGCCATCGATCGAAGCGCGGGATGCCGCGGCTGCGCGCCAATCCGGGCTGTTGAAGCCGCCTGGTGCGCTCGGAGCGCTCGAGACGCTCGCGGTGCACTACGCGGCGGTCCGTGGTCACCTCACGACGCCCGAGCCACCTCGGTTCGGCCTCGCCGTGTTCGCGGCCGACCATGGCGTGACGGTCGAAGGCGTGAGCGCGTATCCGAAAGAAGTGACCCGAGGCATGGTCGCCGCCATGGTGAGCGGCGTCGCTGCCGTGTCGGTGTTGGCGCGCGCTCACGACGTCGAGCTCTCGGTGGTCGACGTGGGGGTTCTGGCTGCGGTCGGCGACGCCATCGACGTTCTGGTGCCAGGCCGTGGCGTTCGATACGCCGAGAAGCGTATACGCCGCGGAACCGCGAACCTCCGCACGACCTCCGCCATGAGCCTGGCCGAGGTGAAGCAAGCCATCGGTGTCGGATCCGAAGAGGCCCTCGCCTTCGTCGCGCGGGGGGCGAGCGTCGTGGGCGTGGGCGAGGTGGGCATTGGCAACACGACCGCGGCGGCGTGCCTCGTGTGCGCGCTCACGGGCGAGACCGCCGAGCGTATCGTCGGCCGAGGGACCGGCGTCGACGAAGCGGGCCTCACGCGCAAACGCCGGGTCGTTACGGAGGCCGTCGCCCGCCTGCGGAAAGGTGCCACAGGGCTCACCGTACTGAGCGAAGTCGGGGGCCTCGAGCTCGCGGCGATGGTTGGTTTCATGCTTACGGCCGTCCAGAACCGCTGCCTCGTCGTCCTCGATGGTTTTCTCGCGCAAGCCGCCGCTCTCGTGGCGTCGGAAATGGCGCCCGGCGTGCGTGCGGGCCTCGTGGCGTCGCATGTCTCTGCCGAGACAGGCTCGTCGATCGCCCTCGAAGCGCTTGGGCTCGAGCCGCTCCTTTCGCTCGGGATGCGTCTCGGTGAGGGCACGGGTGCGGTCCTCGGGATGGGGCTCGTCGCCGACGCAATCCGCCTCGAGCGAGAGATGGGCACGCTCGCCGGGTTGGGGCTCGCATGACGACCTTCCTCAGGTCCATTCGCGCGGCAACCATCTTCCTCACGCGTGTGCCCGTGGGAGGCTTCCCCTACTCGCGCGAGGAGTGGGCCTGGGCTTCGGCGCAATTTCCTCTTGTGGGAGGCCTGGTCGGAGCCGCTACGGGCGCGGCTTTCGCGGCGCTCAGGCCAGCGGGCGCGCTCGGCGCGGGGATCGTGGCGTTCGGTCTCGCGATGCTTCTCACCGGTGCCTTCCACGAGGACGGCCTCGCCGACACGAGTGATGCCATGGGTGGAGCCTTCGACCGCGACAAGCTGCGCGCCATCTTGAAGGACTCCCGCGTCGGAACGTTCGGCGCCGCGGCCCTCGTGGTGTCGGTGTGCGGTCGGGCAGCCTTCCTGGCGCGCCTCGCGCCATGGTCCTTTGGGGCCATCGTCGTCGCCACTGCGTTCGTGTCGGCCTCGGCGCGGGTGGGCCCCGTATGGCAGATGGTCGCGCTCCCGTATGCGACCGAGCAAGGAGCGAAGAGCCGCGACGTGACCCGCGCACGGGTGCCTCAGGCGGTCATCGCGACCATGTACGCGGCCATCGGAGCCATCATCGCATGCTGGCTCGGGGGGATGTCGCCCGCGCGGATCGGGGCAGTGGTCGCGGTCCAAACGGCGGTGACGCTCGTCACGTCGTACCGGTACATGGTTCGGCTCGGGGGCATCTCGGGAGACTTTCTCGGTGCCACGGAGCAGCTCGCCGAGCTTTCGGGCCTGCTCGTCGTCGCGTGGGGTGTGTCGTGAGGTTCCGCGTCGTACGCCACGCGCCTCCCGCCGTGACGGGCATCTGCTACGGACAATCCGATATCCCCATGACGATTCCCCACGACGAGGCCGCCGAGCGGGTATGTGGCGCGCTCGGAGGGGCTCCGTTCGACGCGATCGTGACGTCGCCCTTCGAGCGCGCGCGCGGGCTCGCCGAGGCCATCGCACGGCGCTCGGGCAAGAAGGCCCCACGGGTCGACGCTCGCCTCTCGGAGCTCTCGTTCGGCGAATGGGAGGGGCGCGCGTTCGCCGAAATCGAGACCTCGGACTCCGCCCGCTTCTCGGAGTGGATGGCGCGCTACACCGAGCTCGCGGCCCCGGGAGGCGAGACGGTGTCGGACCTCGACGCACGCGTCCGCAGCTTCGTCGCGGAGCTTGCGCAGGCACGCGACTCGTCCGAGGACGGCCTGCTCGTCGTCGCGCATGCGGGGATCGTCCGCGCGCTCCGACGCCTCCGTGATGGCACATCGTGGGAGGAAGAGATAAGCCAACCCGTCCCCTACTTGGGAGTCATCGAGATGGAGATCGAGCTCCCACCCTAAATCAGCGGTCATGATCTCCGATCAAGTCCCGCTGATTTGGACTGACTTGTCATCGGAGAACTCCGTCCTCCCCCCCAACTGGTGCGCGCAAAGCCCGATGGGCCCCCACCTCCTGGTTTTGGGTCCCGAGCCCAAAACGACCGCGGCACCTGATTGAGAATCGTGAACGGTCATTTGGAGCGACAAACATGATGACGGACCGAGGATTTCGTGCCGTTAGCAAGCTGGCGCACCTGGTACGCACGACGACGACGGATAGTCGTCTATCTTAGGAGGAGCAACGACGCGCAGCGCCGCTAAACGTGCGAAAGCCGAAGGGAGTCATCATGTTTGTCGCTCTAAATCAGCGGTCGTGATTCTCGAGCATTCGGCAGGGCTACTTGGCATACCCTCAACTACAGGACCGGATCGATCCGTCCGGCAAAGTAGCCG
>JAYUKI010001121.1:0-2612 GCA_043764595.1 Myxococcales bacterium
ACCGTCCGCAATTCTACATGCGTACGACCGACGTGACCGGCACCTGCGAGCTCCCCGAGGGCACGAAGATGGTCATGCCGGGCGACAACATCACCATGACGATCTCGCTCATCGTTCCCGTCGGTCTCGAAGAGCAAATGCGCTTCGCGATCCGCGAGGGCGGCCGCACGGTCGGCGCCGGTATCGTCACCAAGATTCTGGAGTAAGCCATGTCCTCCGCGACCACCATTCGTATCCGCCTCCGGGCGTTCGACCACCAGCTCCTCGACAAGTCGGCCACCGACATCGTCGAGACCGCGAAGCGCACCGGAGCCCGCGTTGCCGGCCCCATCCCGCTTCCCACTCACATCTCGCGCTACACGGTCCTTCGCGGACCGCACGTCGACAAGAAGTCGCGTGAGCAGTTCGAGATTCGTACCCACAAGCGCCTGCTCGACATTCTCGACCCCACGCAGCAGACGCTAGACGCCCTCATGAAGCTCGATTTGTCCGCAGGGGTGGACGTCGAGATCAAGACGCCTCGCTGAGGGAGCCGAAGTCATGGCAAAGATCGACGTTTTCAATCTCAAGCGCGAAAAAGTCGGCGAGCTCACCCTCGCAGACGAAGTTTTCGCGACCGAAGTCAAAGAACACCTCTTCTACGAAGTCGTGAAGGCGCAGCTCGCCTCGCGTCGCCAGGGAACGGCCGGAGCGAAGAACCGCTCTGCCGTCTCGGGCAGCACGAAGAAGATGTACAAACAAAAGGGCACGGGCAACGCACGCCACGGCTCCAAACGCGCGCCGATTTACGTCGGTGGTGGCCAGGCTCACCCGCCGCGCCCGCGTGATTGGTCCTACCGTCCCCCGGCCAAGGTCCGCGTCGGAGCTCTCCGCTCGGCCCTTTCCAAGTTCCACAAGGAAGGCCGCCTCCTCGTCGTCGACGCGTTCGAGCTCGCCGAAGTGAAGACCAAGGGTCTTCTCGCGACGCTCGCCACGCTGAAGACGGAGAAGAAGGCCCTCGTGGTCGACGCTGGCACGAACGAGAAGCTCAAGCTCTCGATTCGCAACACGGCGAACCACTCCTTCCTCCCCCCCGAAGGCGTCAACGTCTACGACCTCCTCCGCCACGACACCCTCGTTCTCTCGAAGAGCGCGGCCCAGGCGCTCGAGGCCCGTTTGACCAGCAAGAAGATTGGTGGTGCACAATGAACCACGAACAAGTCATTCTTCGCCCCATCGCGCTCACCGAAAAAGCTTCGCTGCTCAAAGACACGGGCAACCAGGTCATTTTCGAGGTCGCGCGCACCGCGAACAAGGTGCAAATTCGCGAAGCGGTCCAGGCCCTCTTCAACGTGAAGGTCGAAGCCGTCAACACCCAGAACTACCGCGGCAAAGACCGCCGTATGGGTCGCGGATACGCCAAACTGCAGAACTGGAAGAAAGCCATCGTGACGCTCAAGGCGGGCGACTCGATCGACTTCTTCGCCGAGGCTTCGGAGTAAAGCGATGGGCATCAAAGTATTCAAGCCGACGTCGCCTGCGCGTCGCTATTACTCGGTCTCCGACTTCAAGGAGATCACCCCGGGCAAGAAGCCCGAGAAGAAGTTCCTCGAGCACCAGACCGCCTCCGGCGGCCGCAATGCTCACGGACGCATCACCTCGCGTTTCCGCGGCGGTGGACACAAGCAGCGCTACCGCGTCCTCGACTGGAAGCGCGAGAAGATCGGCGTTCCGGCGAAGGTCGCGAGCATCGAGTACGATCCCAACCGTACCGCTCGCATCGCGCTCCTCCACTACGTGGACGGCGACAAGAGCTACATCCTCGCTCCGGACGGGCTCAAAGAAGGCGACATGATCGTCTCGAGCCGCACGGCCGACATCAAGCCGGGCAACTCGATGCCGCTTCGTCACATTCCCCTCGGAACGACGATCCACAACATCGAGCTCCGCAAGGGCAAGGGCGGACAGATCGTCCGCTCCGCCGGCGCGGCCTCGGTTTTGATGGCGAAAGACGGCGACTACGGCCAGGTGCGTCTCCCCTCGGGCGAGATTCGCAAGGTCCACCTCGACTGCCGCGCCACCATCGGCCAAGTCTCGAACGCGGACCACGCGAACATCAGCCTCGGCAAAGCCGGTCGTTCGCGTTGGCTCGGTCGACGCCCGCACCAGCGCGGCGTCACGATGAACCCGGTCGACCACCCCATGGGCGGCGGCGAGGGTCGTACCTCTGGCGGACGCCACCCGTGCTCGCCGTGGGGTCAGCTCTCCAAGGGTCTCAAGACCCGCAACAACAAGCGCACCGACAGCATGATCGTCAAGCGCCGGGGCCAAAAGGGTTAAGCGATGCCGCGTTCAGTAAAAAAGGGCCCTTTCGTCGACGGACACCTTGCAGAGAAGGTGGCCGCGGCGTCCGCAGCTCAGTCCAAAAAGGTCATCAAGACCTGGTCCCGCCGCAGCACCATCACGCCGGATGCCATCGGCCTCACGTTCGCAGTCCACAACGGCCGCAAGTTCGTGCCGGTGTTCGTGACCGAGAACATGGTCGGCCACAAGCTCGGCGAGTTCGCCCCGACGCGCACGTTCCACGGGCACTCGGGAGACAAGAAGGCCAAGGTCAAGGGGAAGTAATTCCT
>JAYUKI010001122.1:0-8849 GCA_043764595.1 Myxococcales bacterium
GAAGAGGAGCCGGTCGACTCCTGCTGCGACGGCGCACGGATTGCCGCCACCTCGACTCATCCCTCTTTGGCAGCCGTCAATGCGCCCTATTCAGTGCAATGGGCCCATTTGCGAGCGCAAGCGTCCCATGGTGGGGATGAACGTGGACACGTCCAGTTGCACCTTCGCCTCACACCCCCCTACCCCGCAAGTCGTCCGGCCGTAGCGAAACGCCAAGACACCGTCCTGGCCCATCGATCGCGCCCAGCGAGTAGCCGTGCCGGAGCCGTAGCCGATCGCTCGTCATCGTTTCAGGCAGGCCGACGAGCAAGGCCGCAATCGCTTCCGCTGGGAGGCATTCCTTGAGCAGCCCGTAGAGCTCGCGACCGGCCGCAGCGTGACGAACCTCGTCCTGCAAAAGCGTGTCGAGCACGCGCCCAATGTTCGGTTCCGTGGTGGCGTCGCGATACGCGCGGAGCACAAAAATCGATTCTTCTTCCGCCACGACGATTTCGCGCGCCACGACCTCAAGCACACGCGCGGCGGCGGGCATCGAGGATTCCGGCAGTCCCACGCCATCCAAATCAATCGAAAGGTCGTCAACTCCGCCCAGCCAACCCGCGACTTGCGCGCAAAGCCACGTATGCCGAAGCTCGTCACCTACGAGCCCATGAACCGTCGCGAGCGCGGCAAATGGCGCAGACAACTCGGCAAGCTGGTGCAACACCTCGCTAAAAACGACGACGGATCGATATTCGTCCACAATCCGCGACGCCCAACCAAGGCGCGCGCATTCAATGTCGTCCAAAGAAAACCCGGACAAATCAGGATCGTTTTGCGTCGCTTTTGCACCCACGAGTTGCTCAACGAATCGGGCAAGCGGGGCGCGCCGCGTTTCGAGGCAAATCAAAGGTCTGGAGCCTTTTTTCCGACCCGATTCGCGTTCGGCTTTCGTTCGCCCATGCATCCCACGCGAAGCCTCGCACAAGGACGGCTGTCAACCTGGGGCGCTGCCGACGCTTCTGTCGAAGCGGAGTCCGCCGGAGCGGACACAACGGCCGCAACAGGCCCGCTCTTGTCCGTGAACCCTTTGGAACTTGCACTCGCCGAAGGCGCAAGCGTCACGGGGTCGGGTTGCACCTGCCGGTCCACACGAGGAGACGCCGAGCATCCGAGCGCGAGCAAGCACACGGATGCAAGACAAACCGAGCAACCTTCGCGCATGAAAGAAGTATCGCTGACCCTGTCCATTCAGGCAAGCGGGCCAAAGGTCTAGGTCGACCCTCGAGTTCGAGCTCCTTGGCGGAATCGGTGCACCGGCGGGTCGACCGCCTTACTTACTCACCGTACCAGACCGAGCACGCCTGCTGGACCGCGACCCCATCGAGCCCGGCGATGACCTTCAGCTTGTCGATCGAGCCGTCCCAGAGCACCCCAGCCCACCCGCCTTCGGTGCGAATGAGGGCGTACGCGACGGATACGTAGTCGCCCGGGCCTTCACCGTCTCCATCGTCCGCCTGCTCTTGGACGAAGTTGACGTCGGCGATGAGGTATCCGTCGCCGCAGGCAAAAGTGCCAGTCCCCCTGGCGTTCCAGGTAGCGAGCGCGTTGCCAATCCCGATGCATGCGAGCGTCTTGCCAGGATCGGTCAGAACAGCGCGAGCGTACCCTTTGGGGTCCTCCACTTCGAAGATGCAGGACACCGGCGGGCTGCTGCTCCACTCGCCGAGGTTGTCGGCGGAGAAGGCGGTCTTGACTCGGGAATGGCTCACCGATTGCTCGGTGACCTTCCCAGGGACCGCGCGCTTGAAGGCTTCGAGGCGGGTCGAGAATGGAGCGACCCCTCCGTCGGCTGCGCGCTTCTTCGGCGAAGCTTTCTCGGCAGTAGCCTTGGGACCGGCCTTGGGGGCAGCCTTCTTGGCAGTAGCCTTGGGACCGGCCTTGGGAGCAGCCTTCTTGGCAGTAGCCTTGGCGGCCTTGGGAGCAGCCTTCTTGGCAGTAGCCTTGGGAGCGGCCTTTTTGGCAGTGGCCTTGGGAGCAGCCTTCTTGGGAGCGGCCTTTTGGGGGGGTTGAGTTCGCTTCTTTTTGCTGGCCATCGCGCTCTCCTCAGGCGGGACGACAGTCTCGCCTTCGCCGGAGCGTATCCCCGAGCCCCTGGGGTGTCCCCGCAAATGGGCGGCGGCGGCGGCAGCGGCAGCCGACGAGCTCCTCGAACAGCGCGGGTCCAGGCTCGATTCGGGCGATCCCGTCGACTTCACTGTCTCTCTACGAGACGCTGAGAGAGCCCCTGGCGCCTGCGCGATCTTGCGACCCTCCGCGAGCGAGGCATGCGGGGCGGGGGCATGCCCGGTCGGCTGACGCTGCGTCGGCACCTCGGTGCGTCTCTGCACCCAAGAGAGCCCGAACTGCGGGTGCGGGCGCGTCTCGGTGGTCGCGCCACCTCCGCCGAAGGGCACCTGCCAAGCCATGCAGCTCGGCACGCGGGGAGCTCGCCGAGGGCGCCCCCACGGGAGGCGCGGGCATGTGCGGGTGCAGCTCGGTGATGGGCGGGATCTGACCCGAAGGATCGGGGTAGAAGCCGACACGCGATAGGCGGAGTGTATCGACGAGGCCCTCACGCGGAAGGGCCTCGTCCCCCGCACGCGGCGCGTGCCGCCGGCCGGCTTCGGTCACCTCCATGCGCCCCTTGGTGGCGCGCACAGGCGTTACCGTCTTGCCATTTTGGTTCGTGAAACTGACGTTGTTGATGCGGCCGAACAGATCTTCGTCCATCAGTCCACTTTTCTATAGTCTTCGAGAGTTACGACGATGTAGTTTTGGTTGGTCATTCCGGGCTGCGGCGGGCGGGTGACCGGTCGCGTCGCTCGCCGTCCTCGGCGAGATTGGCCCATTCGGCGCCAACACTGTGGCGCCGTTGGGCGGCGCTGGACTTGGCACGTTGCGATACGGACCTAGCGGTTGGCACACTCGGGGAAAGGCTTGCTCGCAGTCCATTGTGCCGGCTCTGGAGCGGTATCAAGGGTTCGCCCTTTAGGCGCCGCTTGGCCTCGGTGGTCAGCGTGAGTCAAACGTGGGCGCCGCGCGCGTCCTAGTGAAATATGGCCCGGCCGCAAACGAGACATAACCGAGCCCGAGCGCGACAGCGGCTCCTCGTCGCAGCCCGCTTCGCCCCACGAGCAGGCCACCCACTCCAGCGATGGAACCGAGGCGGTCGGGGTCGCAGAGAGCCACGCTCCGCACCCCGCCCGAAGCCCCGCGACGGCCTGCCAAACCCTGGGTGCGGCACTCCGAGACGGTGGAATCCCGGCTCGTTGCAGAGGTGCGGAAGTGCGCTAGGCTCCCGCGATGCTCCGCACCGTCGCTCGCTTCGCCATCGTGCTCACCGCTGCGTTGCTCGTCGTTCCCAGCGGCGACGCACGCGCCGACGAGAAGACGAGCCAGAAGCCCAAGGCCTCCAGGACGTCGGTCATCGCGCTCCGAGCCAAGCTCGCGAGGGCGCGCGACGACATGCGCACGTTGGCGGCGACTCCGGCGCCGAAGGGTCTCACCCCCGAGCAGCGCAAAGCCTTCGACAAGGAGATGCAGACCGTCCGCACCCTCGCCAGCGAGACCGACCTCACCGTGAAGACGCTCGACGCCGAGATCGACAAGACCAAGAGCAACCTCGACTCCATGAGCGAGATGGGCGAGATGGAGTCCCTGCGCCTGCAAATGGCGATGGACCGTATGTCGAAGATGATGTCGACCCTCAGCAACCTGCTGAAGAAGATCTCCGACACCGCCGGCCAGATTACGCAGAACCTGAAGTAGCCGAGGCCAAGGTTGACACGTTGACGATCGAAGTGGAGCACACGACGATACCGTTCGTGGCTACCACGAAGAAGAAGTCTGCAGCGGCGGGCGCGACGCCCGAGGTCGGCTGCCGCGTCGCCGTCAGCACCGCCAATTAGCCCTACCGCCCGCAGCGCCTCTGCAGCGGCACGGTACGCGAGGTCAAGCCTGGTGCTGTCGTCTCGCCGGACGACGTGTTCGACGTGCCAGCCCACGATACGGCCTCGACTCGAGACGAGTCCAAACGAGAAGCCGCTCGGAGCTACTCCCGCTTTTCCGGACAGGTCGCCCGTTCGCCCCCGAGATGCTCGCGCGCGAGATGCCGATCGAAGTCGGTAGGGTCTCCGTCTCACGTGAGCAAGAGGGCCCGCGCAGAACGTGCGTGTCACCATTTTCCGGTCGCGCGACCGAGCGCGCGGAGCTATCTCCAACCCTTCTCGAGAGGATTTGAGAAGATGCCTAGTCGAAAAGCGATCGTGATTGGTTCGGGGATCGGCGGCATTGCGTGCGCGATGCGCTTGCAGAGCCTGGGATTCGATAGCGTCATCCTGGAGAAGCTCGACGGTCCCGGCGGGCGAGCCTACGTGCGGCGCGCCGAGGGTTTCACCTTCGACATGGGCCCCACCGTGCTGACGGTGCCGCACTTCATCGAGGAGCTCTTCTCCCTCGAGCGAGGCAAGCCGCGGCTCGACGAGCCCGACTTCCCAGCCGGGGTCCTCGACGGGCAGCGCATCATGAGCGGCATAAGCGGCGGCGCGCACACCAGCCGTTATGTCGAGATCCGACCCGTCTTGCCGTTTTATCGAATCTACTTCGATGACGGCACCTACTTCGATTACGACGCGGACCCGGAGAGGGTGCGCGCGCAGATCAAGCGGTTGGCGCCGGAGGACCTCGACGGGTACGAGCGGTTCCACGATGCCGCGCGCGCGATCTTCCAGCGTGGCTTCCTCGAGCTCGGATACACGTACTTCGGCAACGTCCAGTCGATGGTGAGTGTGGTTCCAGACCTGCTCAAGCTCGGCGCGATCCAGCCACTTTTCTCGCTCATCAAGAAGTTCTTCAAGAGCGACAAGATGCGGCAGGTGTTCAGCTTCGAGCCGCTGCTCATCGGGGGCAATCCGCTCAAGGTCCCGGCCATCTACGCAATGATTCACTTCGTCGAGAAGACGTGGGGCGTCCACTTCGCGATGGGGGGGACGGGGGCGCTCGTCGCGGCAATGCTGCGCAAGTACGAGGAGCTCGGCGGTTCCATCCGATTGAACGCCGAGGTTCGGCGCATCGACGTCGAGAAGCGCGGTCGCAAGCGCGTAACGACTGGCGTGACGCTCGCGTCCGGTGAGCACATCAAAGCCGACCTCGTGGTCTCGAATGCCGATTACGCCAATACGTATCTGCGATTGGTCGACAAGGAGCACCGACGGGTCAACCGCGACGCTCTCGTCAAGTTCCGGAAACAGAGCATGTCGCTTCTGGTCATCTTCTTCGGCTACACGAAGCGCGAAGGAGACCCGGATCTGCAGCACCACAACATCATCCTCGGACCGCGCTACGAGGAGTTGCTAACCGATATTTTCGAGCGAAAGATCCTCGCCGAGGACTTTTCGCAATATCTCCATATCCCGACGATGACCGACCCCAGCCTAGCGCCTGCGGGTCATCATGCGGCCTACACCCTCGTCCCCGTACCCAACACGCTCGGCGACATCGACTGGGACCGAGTCGGCGAGCGGTTCGTCGACAAAGTGATGAAGTTCCTCGAAGAGCGTGGGTATATCCCCGGGCTCGGCGAACGAGTCGTCTACCGCAGTTTCATCACGCCCAAGTACTTCGAGGAGACGCTGGGCGCCTATGCCGGAAACGGATTCGGCGTCGAGCCGCGCCTGACCCAGACCGCGTTCTTCCGCCCGCACAACCGCAGCGAGGACGTGACCAACCTCTATCTCGTCGGCCAGGGGACACAGCCCGGCGGCGGCACGCCGTCGGTCATGATGTCGGCGAAGATGACGGCCCGCGAAATCGAACGCGACTTCGGGGCGGCCGTGCACCCTCCGCATGACGAGCGTCGTGACGCGCGTCACCCGACCGGGGACGCTCCGCCCGAGGGAGCTCCCCACCCGAGCTACTCGAGCTCGATCAGGTAGCCCTCGAGTCGGCGACCCCGAAGTCGAGGCGGCGGACCCTAAGGCTCCGAGGAGCTTCGGAAGCGTGCGCGGATTCGTCGCGCCCCGACCATCACGCCGTGGACCCGTGAATTCCGGCTTCTACGGTATGCCAATGGCCGTCTTTGGAGCGCACCAGGGTCTCGTCGAAGTACGTCTCGCCGAAGCCCTCCAGCCCGTGGAACACAATCGATGGTTGTCCGTCGTGCGTCATGTCGACCACGGCGCGCGGTTTGTACGCTCCTGCAATGGCCTTCTTTTCGGTCGGCTTTTGCGCATGCTCCACGATCCACCGTGAGCCGTCCCAGCGCGCGATGACGAGGGCCCGACCACCTACCACCGCGAAGCGCGCGCCGCTCTTTCGGTCCTGGAAGACGAGCATCGCACGAGGAGCCTTCTTCACCCCCGACTCGACCTCTTTTACCGTTCGTTCCACGGCGAGGGCCACCCGCTCGAGGTCTTCGCGGCTCGTCTCGCCGAGGCGCGAGGGCTCGTACGGAGAGGTGGTGCTCGTCGCCGAAGACGCCACGTACACACCTGCGCCGGCGCGACCTTGCGTGCGCTTGACCGAGAGCTCGTCGCAGTTGGTCACGTCGTAACGCTCGCCCCCGGTGACGACCACCTCACCTGCGGGACGCCCGTACGCATCGAGCTCCGTCCAACGCGAGCCGGCCTTCCCCCAGGTGCGGCACGCCGACGACGAGGGCTCGCTCACCTTCCCGTCTCGCACCACGGCGAGGGGACCGATGGGATCACCCCCGAGGTAACGAACGGCAGGCGGCGCCACGGGCCGTGCGGGCGGCGGCGCGACATGCGCGGCTTTCGCCTTCGCCCGATGGCGCGGTTTCGCCGCGGCCAAGCCGGGAAGCATCACCAAACCCATCAGCACGATACCAGGAAGAATCCGCATCTCCGACGCATAGAGCGAAGCTTAGGGGAGGGCCAAGCTCTCGGGAATTTCAACGTCTTAGCGTCAACGTCAGTCGGATCCTTCCCTCTTCGGCCAGGCCAAAGTCGGGGCGTGGTTTGGTAATGGTCCGCTCGAGCGTTGATCGAGAGAACAGCGACAGATGAATAAGGTAAAGGAGTAAAAGTGGAGCCAGCGGTCAAGCAGAGATTCATTGATTACTTGGAGAGGCACCTGTGCGATCCCTCGAACGGTGCCCACCGATTTGCGAAAGTAGGACCTCGCTCTTTCTTCTTCAAAAGTGATGTCGATACAATCTTCGTAAAAGTAACGGATGAGAATTTAACAATCATTACCGATGGTGAGAACGTCGTCGATCATATGGAGATGCGTTATTTGCCGTTCCATGGTCACAACCAGGATGGCGAGCGTGAGCTCTTTAACCACTATCTTCAGGATATTCTGAGCAAGTTTTGACGCACGAATTTTGCCAGATGGGTCATCCGGCGGATTGTTTGGCGCAAGCCGATCAGAAGCCAATGAGGCGGACCGAGCAGGGCAAGCTCCTCAGGCCGGAGGAATCGGCCTCCGAAGTACTCGAGGGTGCCTGCCGGGCCTCGGGTGCCAACCGAATCATCGAAGCGCGGCAGGGTGTAGAGGACGCACGCGAGCGTGCACGGCGTCGCCACGACCGTCATCCCGGCTTCGCGGATGGGTCACCAGGCAAAATACCTATTGCGCGAACAATGCGCCCTGGTTCCTTCCGCTTGGTCCACGGTCGGACCGGGGAGGCAGAGCCGGCGTCTTTGCGAATCCCGAAGGACTTCTAGCCGAAGCTGTTGGGCAATTCGCCTCGCGGCGTAGCTCGCTCTCGGCGCGCAGAGCGGCCCGACGAATCTCCCGGGCGCGCGTCGGAGTCAGCATCGCATGGAGCTCCGGCGCGGGCGGCGTCTCATCCGGCGAAGTGGGCTGCGCGCCGAGCGCCCGCCCGTTTGCATCGGCCTTCAAATCATCAGCCCCGCCCGATCCGAACGGAGCGAGAACGGTTTTGCCCCCGAGTCCTTGAACGTCACGTGGATCCAGCGTCCGTCGCGCTCCATCGCCCCCGCGACGACCCCATTGATGACGAGCGTGTACTTGCCGCTGCCGGTGCGCCTCACTCCGAGCCGGCTCCCGGAGGGCCCTCCCGCTCCCCCGCCCTGCCACATGGCACTCCCCACGCTCTGCGGGTCTGCGTCGAGCTTCGTGTCGGAGAACTCGAAGCACGCACCGCCATCGCTGCGCCCATCCACCACGCCACCTTCGCAATAGAGCGGGCTCAATGCCGACTCGGGCCACACCACGTAGGCGAGTACGGCCAGCACCGGCGCAGCAAGGACGAGCAGCAGCGGATGAGGCTTTTTCACCCCTTGAGAGATACCACGGGGAATTGAACCAGGCCCCACGCTCGCCGGGTCACCCGAGTCCGCTGCAAAGGCGGCATGGGAGTCTTTCTGGGTCCGCGTCTCGCGAGCGCTTAGGGCCAACGTCGGTCGGATCTTCCACCTCGGTCAGACCTTCCACCTTCGCTCGCATGCCCACGAGCGAGCCCCGGTGGTAAGCTCTGCGAACAATGAGCCACCTGCCGCGGCGGCCCCACACAACCGCGCGCCCGGATCTCCAGTACACGCGTGCGCCAGAGGCGCTGCACTTTCCGGAAGCGGCCGACCTGCCGGAGGGCAAGACGCACCTGACGCTGCGCACGTTCCTGTATCAACTCCTGAAGTTCGCCCTGGGCCCCGCCCATAGCGTGGGGTCCGAGCAGTTCGTTTACTTCAATGCGGCGGATCCCAAGAAGTGCCTGGCACCCGATGCGTTCGTGAAGTTGGATGTGCAACGAATCCGGAGGGCCCGTCGAGAGAGGGTTATCCAGGTTGTCGACGAGGGATGTTCCTTCCAGACGACCGGCAAAGTCCAAGGAGGACAGCCAT
>JAYUKI010001123.1:0-33258 GCA_043764595.1 Myxococcales bacterium
CTCGAGCACGCCGGTGGAGTCGATGACGCCCTTGTCGAGGAGCGATGCGTCGTCCGCGAGGCCCGCCGGATCGGCCACGTAGAAGTTTTTCACGATGAATTGGCGGACGTCTGCCTGAATGCTCATGGGTCTCTTCCCTCACCCGATTTGGGCCAAAGTCACCGCATAGTCTCAGGTTCCCCAAGCCACGACAAGCCCGTCGCGACGAACGAATTCGCCGCGTTTTTCCCGAAGATTTCGGAAGTCAGGCCAGGCGGTCAATCAGGGTCTTGATCGGAACGTCGCGTGGCGGGAGAGGCCGCGCCAGGATCGAGTCGTACACGAGCTGCGTCGACAGAATGCCTACGACCGCCATGTTGTCGGCGTTCGAGAACTGTCCGCTCGAGGCGCGGGCTCGGCACTTTTCCCACAGCGTGCGCGCGCCCGCGACGGAGAACACGCCACTCTCGGCGAGGGCCTTTTCGCTCATCACGTCCTCGGTCCAAGAGGGCGTTCCATCGCCGACGAACGACAGCGCGTCCGGAGCACGATACGGCTGCTTTTTGCGGGCGAGAATGTCCGCCGGCACGAGGTCGCGGCTCGCGAGCTTGAGCACGTGTTTCTCGTCCAAGACGTGGAGCTTGTAGCTTGCAGGAAGCGAGTCGGCGAGCGCGATGACGTCCTTGTCGAGGAAGGGAAAGCGGCCCTCGACCGAGTTTCCCATGAGCATTCGGTCGCCCTGCGAGGACAGAAGATACCCGGTGAGCAGCGTGCGAATCTCGATGTACTGATCCTTCGCGAGGTCGGTCCAGGTCGAGAACTGCGGTGGGAGCGTGGCCAAGAACTCGGCCGCGACGTCCCGCTTTCCGACCGCCTCGGTGACGCCGGACGAAAAGAGGCGCTTCAACGCGGCGGTCGAGCGCCAGCGTGCCTCGTGCGCGAACCCTGGAAGCTTCGCCCCCGCGAGGTTCTTTCCGAAAAACTGAACCGCCATCGCCTTCTGCGCGACCGGAGACCGCGCAAGGTACGGGTAGAGCCGATCCAAAAGCAGCGGCCGCGACTTGGACGCGGGCTCTTTGGCCCAGAAGCGCCGGACCTTTCCTTCGCGGAAGAGGTCGTAGCCGGCGAACATCTCGTCGGCGCCTTCTCCCGTCAGCACCACCTTGATGCCTGCATCATGCACGAGCTTCGACAAGAGAAAGAGCGGCGCCGGTGCCGTGCGCAACACGGGGCGTTCGGCAAAACGGATGACGTCCGGAAAGACTCGGGCGATGTCGCCGCGCTTCACTTTGATGGAGTGGTGCTCGGTGCCGAGACGGTCGGCCATTTGCTTTTGGAACTGAGTCTCGTCGTATTCTGCGTCCTCGAAGCCGACCGAAAACGTGGAGAACTTTTCGCCCTTTGCGCGAAGGCCCAGGGCGGCCACGAACGAGCTGTCGAGACCACCGGACAGGTAGCTTCCGACCGGAACGTCGGCGCGGAGCATGCGCAGCGCCGTGGCCTTCTCCAGCGCCTCGCGTACGGCCACGGTGGCATCTTCGAGCGTGCCCTTGAACGTGTTCGCGCCTCCGGGCTCGCAATACTGCGCTTCCCAATAGGGGCGCTCGCGCATCTCGCCGTTTTCGTACGTGCGCACCCAGCCCGCGCGAAGCTCTTCGACGTTTTGGAAGACGCTTCGCGGCGGAACGATGCTCCAGAACGTGAACGTCTCTTCGATTCCCATCGGGTCGAATGCGCGTGGAATGCTCGGATCGGCCGCAAAAATGGCCTTCACTTCGCTCCCGAACAGCACGCGGCCTTCGTGCTCGGTCACGTAGAGCGGGCGCACGCCGACACGATCCCGCGTGAGCACGAGCTTCTTCGTTTTTTCGTCCCAGAGGGCCACGGCCCACTGACCGTTCATTTTCGCGAAGGCATCCTCGCCCCAGGCTTCGTAGGCGTGGACGATGACCTCGGTGTCGCTCTTCGTGTGGAACGTGTGCCCGAGCTTCTCGAGATCGGCGCGGAGCTCGACGTAGTTGAAGATCTCGCCGTTGAAGGCGATCCAAAGGGTGCCATCTTCGTTCGAGAGCGGCTGTTGTCCGGTCGAAAGGTCGATGATGGAGAGCCGTGCGTGCGCGAGCCCGCAGCGGGCGTCCCGGTAGATGCCGAACTCGTCCGGACCACGGTGATGCATGGCCCCGCACATCCGCGCGAGCTCCTCACGCGAGGGCGTCTTGGCTGATTCTCTTCGCGCGAAAATACCTGCAATCCCGCACATTTGGCTCTCCCGCTTTTCTCGAACGAAACCGTCCTTGGACGAAGCTAACGAAAATGCGCTCGCGCGTCGCGTCGCCGAACGAGGGACGCCGTTTGGTTCAGCGGCCGTGAGGACCGGTCGCGTCGAACACCTCGCGGACCAGAGCGAGCCCGGACTGGGCTTCGTTGCGCGAAAGGCGCCACACGGCGTCGCGAACGGCGCGGTTCACTTTCGTGGGGAGGCCGTGTTTCTCTCCGAGCGCGACGACCTCTCCGTTCAGGAAATCGACCGCCGGTGTGCGGCCACGCTCGATGGCCTGCAGCATCGAGCTTCGCATGCGACGGAATCGGAAGCCGACCGCGAGCAAGAGCCCATGCTTGGCGAGGAGGCCAGGCGAGCCCACGGCCTCTTTTTCTTCGTCCGTGAGCGCGATCCAATCCAGATCGATGGTGCCCGAGACCTTTTCGAGCAAAACGTTCTCTTTTCGCGCCACTTCCACGGTCTCGGTCATGATTTCGAGCGCGAGCCTTCGGACGAACCGATGCTGCATGAGCGCGCCCAGACGCTCTCCCGCGAGCGTGCCGATCGACGAGATGGCGCAGTTGATCGCGAGCTTGCTGAACCGTTTGCCGCGAAGGTTCCGGGTCGTCTCAACGGGACCGATGGCCTCGAGGGCCTGCACGAGCACGTCGACCTCGGGCTCGAGCGGCTCGCCGTCGTAGCGCCCGAGGGTAAAGCCCCCTTGCGCGGTTCGGTCGTAGACCCCCGGCTCGGGCATGGCTCCGCCCCACCCCACGACGGCCCCCACGACGCGATCCTTGCCGACGACGGCCTCCACCCGGGGCTCGCAGAGGCCATTCTGGAGGCAGACCACGCGCCCCTTCTCGCCAAGCGCCGGAAGCACCTGCCGTGCGGCCTCGTCGACCTGTGGAGGTTGTACGGCGAGAATGACGAAATCGAAGGGACCTTCCGGCACTTCACGTGCGATGGGCCCTCGGACGACGCGTTCTTCGGACTCGCCGCGAAGGCGGTAGCCTTGGGTCTCGACGGCCTTCGCGATGCCCTCGTTCGTGGTCACACAGACGACGTCGTGGCCCGTTTCCAAGAGGTGCGCGGTGACGATGCCACCCAGGCCTCCAGCGCCCATCACGAGAAAGCGTGCGGTCATGGGGTTGCGACTTTAGCGCGCTTTGGCGCGTGGTGAGCCGCGATTGCGCGACGCTCCGTGAAACGGCGGCGTCAGTGCGGGCTTTTCGAGCTCCGCGGCGCGGGCGTGCCGGTCCGTTTCGACGGAGCCGGTGAGGCTACCGTGCGCAGCGCGGACGAAGAAGTGGCGGGCGCGGTCTCCGTTTTCGCTTCG
This sequence comes from Myxococcales bacterium, assembly GCA_043764595.1. GTDB lineage: Bacteria > Myxococcota_A > Polyangia > Polyangiales > Polyangiaceae > JAAFHV01. Next base: position 3,579 of record JAYUKI010001123.1, read on the forward strand.
GCGGGCACCGGCAAGCGGAACGGCGCAATGGACACGGCCTCGACGGGCGGCGGCGGTTCCACGGCGAGCGATGCCGGGGCCTTCGCGCCTTCGCGCGACGAGGCAAGTCCGCGGAGCTTCTTCTCGAGCAAGGTCCCGCGAACGCCGACCACGCCCACGAGGACACTGAGCATGAGGAGGCTCGCGACCACGAACCCCGAACGACGACGGCCCGGACGTGGCACTGGGCCACTCGCGTCCGGGTCCACGGAATCACGCGCGCCGCTGTCGTCGATGTCGCCGTCGCGTGACTCCGAGGCGATGATCACGGCCATCGACGTGTTCACGAAGAGGGCTGGAATCACCTGGGGTGGAACGATGGGGGTCGGGTGCTGGGAGGCGGTCTCGGTCCCGACGGTGTTTTTTTCGCGAAGCTCGTGGTCGATCAGAGCCTCGAGCACAGATTGGGGAACGGGAGCCGTCACCGAATCCACGGGACTCTGACGCTCGACGACCATGCGAGGAGTCTCGAAACGCGCCGTGGACTTGTCCGAAATCGACAGCGGGCGTGACGCGGCGTCGACCATCGCGGAGCGAAGCTCGTCTCGAACCAGGTACGCGAGGTCTCGCCGCGTGTTCGTCGTGGCCATGGCCTTGAGAATGGCGTCGAGCTCGGTGCCCATGTCGCGCGCCGTCGCGTAGCGCTCCGTCCGGTCCTTCCGAAGAGCGCGGCGAACCACCGACCAAACGGCAGGAGGCAGCGAGCCCTCTTCCGGAAGGTCGGGCTCGCACGACACGAGCTTCACGAGAGTGGCAATGTCGTGCTCCCCCGAATACGGAATGCGGCCCGTCGCCGTCTCGAGCAACGTCACGCCCAAAGACCAGATGTCGGCGCGTCGGTCGAGAACGTCGCCAAGGGCGTGCTCGGGCGCCATGTAGCGGACCTTCCCGCGCAGCACGCCGTCTGTGGTCTCTTCGGCGAGGCGACCTTTGGCTTTGGCGATGCCGAAGTCGATCACCTTCACGCGGCCGGACCAGTCGACGAGCAAGTTCTGCGGCGACACGTCGCGATGGACGACATGAAGAGGCACACCGTCGTCCGTGCGCGCTTCATGAGCCGCATGGAGGCCATCGCAGGCTTCCATGCAGACCCGCAAAAGCAGCGGCAACGGCATGCGCTCCGGCCGCTCGGCGAGGCGGCGAAGGGTGACTCCTTCGACCCATTCCATCGCCAGGAACGGCACACCTTCGTCCTCGCCCGCGTCGAAGATTCGAAGGAGGTTCGGGTGGCGCACTTTCGCCGAAATGCGCGCTTCTTCGACGAAGAGACTCGCGACCTTCGTCGACGCCCGCTTCGTCGCGAGCACGGTCTTCAAAGCCACGCGCGTACCGCCGGCATCGCCTTCGCGAGCCGCCCAAACGGACCCCATTCCACCTCTCGCGATTTCACGCTCGAGGAGGAATCGTCCGACCTTCATGCCAGGACGTAGTTCGCGCACTTATGCGAGAAGAATACACTCTGGAGCGATCGCGACAACCACCACGACGCGAGTCTTGTGGGTGGTTGAAGGCCATGCTGGGCCGAGGGAAGCGAAGGTGGTGTGTCTTCTCCAACGTGGGTATTCCGAGGTGCAGAGCAGCGAACCGGTCGATTCGCGCGGCGTTTCGTCGATTGGCATCGCCTCGCACGGCGGGCAACTCGGCAAAAAAATCCTCGGTCATCGAGCGGCTCGGTGCTCTAGAACTGCTCCATGCTCGAGATGGTGGAGGAAGCACTGGAGCGCGGCATGCGCGTCCCAGGTGGCTACCGCCTCGATCGCATCCTCGGCGAGGGTGGGATGGGGGTGGTGTGGGTGGCCGACCATGAGCCCACCGGACGATCCGTCGCGCTGAAGTTTCTTCGCCACGGCCGGGCCGACGATGCCGTCGCGCTGGAGCGGTTTGCCCGCGAGGCGCGCGCCGTGATGGAAATCGTGCACCCGAACGTGGTTCGAGTGGAGGCTGTGCTCGAGACGGACTCGGGCGTTCCGTTCCTGGTGATGGAGCACCTCGAAGGCGAGTCGCTGCGCAAGCGGCTCGTGCGCGGTGGGCCGCTCGAAGCATCCGAGTGTGCAGAGCTTCTTTTGCCCGTGATTGCCGGGGTGCAAGCCGCGCATGCACGTGGGCTGGTTCACCGCGATCTGAAACCCGAGAACGTGTTTCTGACCACCGGCGGCGAAGTGAAGGTGCTCGATTTCGGAATCGCGAAACGAATGGATGGCGGAACCAGCAGCGGCGATGACAGCGCATCGCTCACGTCCACGGGAGCCCTCGTCGGAACGCCGTTTTACATGGCCCCAGAGCAGGTCTTCGGCGACGACGACATCGACGAGCGCGTCGACGTTTGGGCGCTCGGAATCGTGATCTACGAGTGCGTGGCTGGCAGACGCCCCACCGACGCGACCGGATTCGGACAGGTCCTGAAGCGCATCACGACCGAGCCCCTCGAGGCCGTGCAAATCGCGAAACCGGGCCTCTCCCGCGAGCTTTCGACGCTCGTGGGGCGCATGTTGGCGCGACCCCGCGACGAGCGGCCGACTCTCGAGCACGTACGCCTCACACTGGCACGAGTCGCCATGGGGCCAACGGCCCCGACCATGAGCGAGCGAACGCCCGTTCTTGCCAAAGCATCGCTCGAACCGGCGACCACCGATGGCGTCGCACGCACGGCCTCGATCCCCGCCTCCGCGGCGGCCCCCACGTCACGCGGGTTGGCCATCGCTACGGCGCTCTTCGCGCTCGCGCTCTTCGGGGGCTCGGTCGTGTTCGCTTGGGCGCGCACTCGACCGAGAAAAGCCCCAGTCGTCGCCGTGGCCGCTCCCAACGACCGCGAAGCGGCTGCCAACGTCGCGCTACGCGGAACGGCTGAAGGCGCCCGACGCGACGGCGCGGCTTGCCTGCGGGACATGAACGAGCACGACCGACTCGACCCCCAGCCGGAGCTCCTGACGACGAACCCTGCCTCTCCGTGGGCGCCAAGCCGGTCTTTGTGCATGATGCTCGAGGGCGACTGCAAGGGTGGCCACGATCTCCATCTGGGGTGGCTCAAGGCGCAAAACGATTCCCGACCCGCCGACAACCTCGAGCTCCAGCTCGACGCCGTAATCGGTTCGTATTGCCAGGGACCGAACCTGACGCCCCGCGAACGCCTCCTCGTGGCAAGCCAAAGGCTCTCGGAAGCCGGCGGCGGACTGCGTACGGCAACCGCTGTCGAATGCATGGAGTGGTACGAAACCGAAAAGAGTCTCGTACCTCTCGTGGCCCCCCGCTCTTTGGAAGACCGCTTCGTCACGAACGCTCCACTCCAAATGACCGGCGACGTGGTGGCGTGCCTCGCGCGGGCCGCCGACTGTGACGGCTCTTTTCGCGAGCTAGTCAAGGCGCGAAAAGCCACGATGCCGTCCGGCGCGGACCCGAAATCCTACGAAGAAGAGACGAAGCTATCGTACCGAATGGCCGTCTACCTGACGCCTTGCCGCGACAAGCATTGACGGCAACTACGGTTTTCGCGCCAGCACCACCTCGAACGCACCTGGACGGCACTCGATGTCGCGGAAGCCCGCCCGTGCGAGCGCCTCTTCGTACCAGGTGCGCTCGCGGAGTCGGCTCACGCAGCTGTCCACGCCAACCAGGAAGTAGGTCCAAAAAAACTGGATAGCGAGGCGCTCGGCGCTCCGGAACTCTTCGCACACGAGGATCGTGCCGCCCGACGGCAGCGCTTCATAGGCCTTTTCGATCAGCGTGCGCGCCACGTTGGCCGGCCAATCGTGAAGAACGCGTACGAAGGAAATGACGTCGTAGCCCTCCGGAAGTGGCTCCGCGAGAAAGTCGCCCCCGACGAACCCGAGTCGGTCGTGGGAGAGCTTTTCGGCTCGTGCCCGGACGAGTGGACTAACTGCGGGAAGGTTGAAGATGTCGGCACGGAGGTGGTCTTGCGTTGCCAGGAGCGCTTCGGCGACGACGCCGTCTCCGCCACCGACGTCGAGCCAAAGAGTACCGCGTTTGCCGAACACGTCGGCGGACACGAGGGTCAAGGCTTCCACTATCGGAGGCGCTCCGGCCGCCATGCTCCGCTCGAAGTCGGCCACTTGTTCGTCCGTGGAGGGAGGCCACGAAAACCCCTCCGGAGAATGTTCGTTGCGGAGAATCTGGGGCAATCGGCCAAAGGTCTCCTGCCACGGATACCCATCCCGATCTTGCTCGATGGAGCCAGGCCCCACGACCGCCTGAATCGCCGGGCCGAGTGGATCCGGAGCGTGATAGCGCGCCGACAAGATATCGTCCTCGGGCTGAGTACGGACGACGAGGCCGAGGCTCTCGAGACCGTCCATGAGCTTGTAGAGCCGATTCGGCACGGAGTGAGTTTCTTCACAAAGCTCACGGAGAGTGGCCGGACCTCGGTCGAGGCGCGCCACGATTCCAACTTCGGAAGCAGCGGCCACCAAATCGAGTGCCTTTTTCCCGTGGTAGAGGAGGCTCAAGAGGCCGCGAGCGTGCATCGTCACGCGCGCTCCTTCCGTGCAAGCGAGACGACCTCGGCCATGAACGTGTCGATCTCGTCGTCCGTATTGTAGAAGTGCGGGGCCACGCGAAGCGCGCCGCGGTAGCTCGCGACCATGTTCTTGGCGAGGAGCTTCTTGGCTACGGCCTCGGCTCCCGAAAACGACAAGCAGGCGATGGCCCCTCGGCGCGCGTCGTCTTTTGGCGTCACCACTCCTAGGCGCGCTTCTTCGGCAAGGGCAATGACCCGTCCCGTCCGACGCAGCGAGGCCTCTCGAATGGCACTTACGCCGATTTCGGACACCATTGCGAGCCCGCCTTTCGACACGAGAGCCCCCATGACGTTGGGCGTCCCGGCCAGGAACCTTCGGGTGCCGGAGGCGTGCTTGGAAGCGTCACCGAAGGCGAGCGGGTCTTCGGTTCCCATCCAACCCGTCACTGCGGGCTCGAGTGAGGAGAGGAGACGCGGATTCACGTAGAGGAATGCCGCACCCATTCCACACAAAAATTTGTGCGAGCCGCCCAAAGCGAAGTCGAGGTCGAGCGCGACGACATCGAGTGGAACCGCGCCCACCGTGGCGAACGCATCGACCGCGACGAGGGCTCCCACCGAGCGCGCTTTGCGGACGACCTTGCCAAGGTCCACCAATGCGCCAGTGCCGGGCGTGGCGTGTGGAACACAAACGAGCTGCGTCTTTTCGTCGATGGCCTCGAGCAACGCATCTTCGTCGATGGTGAAGCCATCTTTGGATGGCACGACCACGGCTTCGGCGCCGTACCTCGCGAAGCCCTTGAACAGGAACGGTGCTGTCGGAAAATCGAGGGTCGTGGTCACGAGCCGCGGCCGCTCGCGAAACGAAAAACACGACACTACGCGACCAAGTAGGGTGGCCACGTTCGCGTCGGTAACGACCGAACCGGGAGCGGCGCCAACGAGAGCGGCAAGAGCATCCCCGTGGCCGGCAAGCTCTCCGAAGAAGCGCTCCTTCCAAATCTCGTCTCGCCAGGTTCCGAAGACGCTGCCGAGATCGGCGAGCGCCTCCGTTGCGCTTCTGGGGAGAGCTCCAGTGGAATTGCTGTTGAGGTAAATGCCTGTTTCCAAGACGGGAAACTCCCGTCGATAGGAAAGTAGATCGGACGACGGCATGGACTCGTCAGCTCACGTTCCGTGTCGAAGGTGGACCGACGGGAGCTTCACGTTCAGCATCGGACTCGGTGACCGCTGCATGCGTCCCGCTGACCGAGTTTCCACCGACCACGACCGATGAGCGCTCTTCCCCGGGTCGAAATCCACCGGCGCGATTCCAGGTTTCGGTCATCTCGATGCGGATCTCCCAAAGCTCCGGGAAGAGCGGGCGCGTCATGCGGCTCGCGAGAAGGACCGTCGGAAATCCGTCGAGCGCTTTGACCGACTTGGCAACGCCGATGGTGCGCCGAACCAGCATGTAGTGCCCGACAAGCCAGATCTGCACGGATTCGTCGAGATCGAGGAGCGCCTCGGCAAGACGATGCGAATCGGCATTCTTTTCGGGTTCGAGGTAAATGTCGATCGGGCGAATGCCCAAACGGTCGCACCATCGCGTGAACGCCGTACGCATGGCCTCGGTCGCCACGTGGAATCGATTGTACCCAGGAGATTCAAGACCGCTGCCGTTCCCGAGTTGTCGGCGCACCGTCTGGAAGACGTCGGGCGGCATCGTCTGCAGAATCCGCATTTGGTCCCCTAGGCCACGGGCGATTAGGAACATTCGGTGGAGCGTCGCGAACGCAGCGGTCAGTCGGACGCCATCCAGCGCACGGACCAGGTTCACCGCCTCGAACCCAAGCTGCTTCATCCACAGTTCTTGGGCCTGATGAACGACTTGGAACAAAAGCTCGTCCGGGGCCGACAAAGCCTCGTACGGCGTTTGAAGCGCCAAAAGTTCCGGGGTCTTCAAGTAGACCTCGTAATCGAGCGCACCTTCACCCACGTCTTTGCGGAGCGTGGTGTTGAATACCGGCCCATCCAGAGCGCGCTGCAAGGCGTCGGCGAAGCCAGAGCCATTCGTCGTCATGACCTTTCCCTCCCCTGCGCGGTCAACCACGAGATCCCTCGCGACGCGCAAGCAGCTCTCGCATTCGCTTGGCCATTTCGGGCACCGGCATACTCTTCGATATCCACCCGTCGGTGTCGCACTCGAGGGCGACACGACGAAGCTTTCCCTCGTCCGCCGCGGACAAGAGCACCACCACGGTGCTCGGTTTGGCTAACGCTCGCACCACCTTCACCGACGCACGAGGCTCCGGCCCAAGTACGCTGTGATCGAGGAGGACCAGATCGGCCTCTGCTCGAACCAGCGCCCCGGCAATTTCGGCGAGTGAAGGCAGGCCTTCGACCTCGACGCTCTCGTATGCGAGCGCGCGACCGAGGAGCTCGACCTGCATGGGATCGTCATCCACCAAGAGGACCCGCAACGTCGGGCTCACCGCGCTCGCCCCTGCGGCAAGAGCCGGCGAATCACCGAGATGAGATGATCCCGCTCGACGGGTTTCGTGACGTATTCCACGCAACCGGCTTCTTTTGCCTTCGTGCGCTCTTCCTGTCCTGCGTGAGCCGTCACGGCGACGATGGGCACGTGAGCGACGCCCGGGCTCGCCTTGATGCGCCTCGTGGCTTCCCACCCGTCGATGCGTGGAAGCGAGAGGTCCATCAGGATGAGGTCCGGGATCTCGCGAATGGCACGTTCGACCCCCACCTCGCCATCCTCGGCTTCGAGAATCTCGAAATCGTGCGAAAGATAGCGACGGACGATATCCCGATTTTGGGGACTATCTTCGACATAGAGGATTCGCGGTAAGAGCTTCTCGATGGACCGCTTCGACGAAACGAGGCGTTTGGCCTGTTGGACGAGCTCGTCGATGGCCACTCCGCCTTTGGCCAAGACGTGCGAGACACCGTCCTCGAGAGTCCGTTGTTCTGCTGCCGACAGAGTCTTTCCCGTCAGCACCAGAATGGGCACTTGGTTGCCTTCGGCGCGGAGCGTACGCAGCACCTCGAAACCGTCGATCCCGGGCATGAGGAGGTCGAGCACGACCATGGCTGGCGAGACGACCCGGGCGCGAAGAAGGGCTTCTTCCCCGTTCGCGGCCTCGACGGTGGTAAACCCGACCCGACGCAAGCTACGTGAAACAAGCTCTCGAGTCGCCGGATCGTCGTCGACCACGAGCACGTCCCCCGCCTCGGGCCTTATGGACTTCTTGACGACCGAAATGAGCATGTCGGGCTCGACAGGCTTCACGAGGTAATCGCAGGCGCCAAAGGAGAACCCGCGCGCGCGTTGCTCCTCGACCGAGAGGATGATGACCGGAATGTTCGCGGTCACAGGATCGCCCTTCAGGCGAGCGAGGACACCCCAACCGTCGAGCTTCGGCAGGTGAAGGTCGAGCAAGATGACCGATGGGCGCTTCTCCTTGGCCGCAATGAGCCCTTCGACACCATCCGTCGCGGAATACACCTCGAAGGCGCCATCCATCAAATGCCCACGAAGGAGCTGGTGGACCATTGGATCGTCGTCGATGATGAGCACCGACATGCCCGCGTCCGGAGGAGTGGAGTCCTCCCTGTTGACGATGACCGTCGTTTTCTCCTGGTTTCCCTGCCCCACGGCGCCTGGCAGCTTCACGACGAACGTGGTGCCACGGCCGAATACGCTCGACACGGCGACCGTGCCGCCGAGCACCTGACTCACCTCGCGCACGATGGCGAGACCGAGCCCAGTGCCGCCCACGCGTCGACTCGGCGAGCCGTCGACTTGGCGGAACTTGTCGAAAATGTGGCCGATCTGGTCGGCCGGAATTCCGGACCCGGTGTCTTCGACCGTCAGGACCAGCGTGGTGCCTTGAGCGTCGGCCGTCACCACGATTTCGCCGCTGTCGGTGAACTTGGCTGCATTCGAGCAGAGGTTCAGAAGGACTTGCTTGAGCTTCAACGAATCGGTGAACGCGTTCTGGGCGCCGGCATTGACCACGGTCTTGAGCTCGACGTCCTTGCCTCGCAAGAACTCGCGCACCGTCGACGTGCACTCGGTGAGCATCATCTCGACATCGACGTTTTCGTGGACGATCTCGACGCGTCCGGCCTCGATCTTGGAAAGGTCGAGGATGTCGTTGATGAGCGCGAGCAGCGTCTTTGCGTTCGCCTTGATGACGTTGAGGTCACGGCGACCGTGCGGAGTAAGGCGTTGGCCTTCCTCACGCAAGACGAGGTCGCAGTAGCCGAGAATGCCGTTTAGGGGCGTGCGAATCTCGTGGGAGAAGTTCGCCAAGAACTCGCTCTTGAGGCGCGCCGACGCCTCCATTTCCTGGGCGCGTTGCTCTTCCAAGGTCCTCGCACGCGCGAGCTCGCTGGCGAGCCGATCGAGGTCTTCGTTCTGCTGACGCGTGACCTCCATCAACAAAGCGCGCTGCTGGAAAGTAGCCAGCGCACGCGCCGCCACGATGGCACGCGCGTCGAGCTCTTTCTTGAGAATCGCGTTCTCTTCGAGTGCCTTCTTCAGCTGCTCTTCGACAGTCCATTCGCTCACGAGGAAGCTCCAAATACCAACGATGTCAACGTGGTGTTGATGTGAAACCCGCAGTACGTCTCGAAATACACGTTGAAACCCACGCACTCGGGTGCGCTCTTGAACGCGTTGGAGAGGTTCTCGACCTCGCCCATCGCGGTGGCTTGCCACATGCGTCCGGAGCAGTGGAAGAGGAACGCGGCACGCGGGTTTTGCACACGAGCCGGAATTTCGACCTCGAAGAACTTCTTGGTGTCGGCCGCCGGATCGCCGATGCGGACGAGCTCGAGCTCGACGCCCTCTTCCAACATGTTCGCAAAGAGGATGGATCCGTCAGGGAGGGGCTTCCAAGGCGCGCGAATGAAGTATTCCCGTCCGACCTTCAGGGCCGTGGGCATCACGCCGAAGCCTTTTGGCTTGCCGAATTCGAGGTCATCGGGAGTGACCCCAAGGAGCTCCGCGTAGCGAGCCGCGGCCGGCTTGCCGTCGATTTCGAGGGCGCGATTCGTGGTCACGTCCACTTTGGTGAGGCGCAAAGTGCGGCCGGTCGGGTGGTACCAGTGGTTGCGGAACGCAGCCCACGGGGCGTCTGTCTTGAACAGAACGGTGGCCACGGAGTCCGTGGTGACTTCGTCGTCTACGTGAATGAGAGCGGATTGTTTCGCTGGGTCGTTTTCGTAGTCCGATGCGCCCCCACCCACGGCCACGAGGGCCTGGTTGCGGGACATGATACCCATCAAAAACTCTTCCTTTTTGTACCGAAAGCCGTCGTCGATCACGAGGGCTACGTATCGCTTGGTGCCAAGTGCGTCGTCGCGAACGTCGAGCTCTCGTGCCGCGGTCGAAATCGCGCTGTCCCCCGCGGACATCGCGGCCGTCGAGAGATTCCTTCCAAGGCCGATTCCGACCTCGAAGTCCCCGCTCACGGCACCGAGAAGTACGCTTCCCTGGTGAATGCCTTTGCGATCGATCTCCCCCCCCGTGCTGGCCCCGATCAGCCGAGCCTTCGGGAATCGAGCCCGCACCGCCTTGTTCAAGCCGACATGGTCGTGCGAGCGCGGCGCATACAAGGTCACGAGCTTCGGCTCTCCGCCTTCGAGTTGGCTGACGAGTTTCTCGACGGCGAGCTCGGGGTCGAGCTCGGTTGTGCGGGCCGAATGCAGAGTCACGCTGGGCATGGCATTGTCCTAGAGGGTTTTCGAGGCGTTCGCCTCTGGGTCGTTCGATTTGGCGAAACAGACAAGAAACGAGCGAAGAAGGAAGACGAGTGCGCCAATCCTTCTTCGCACGGCATTTTTCGAGGGGTGAAGGCCTTTCAGCTCAGTTCAGGCCACTCCTCGGATGGTTCGTATGGCAGGAGCTCGTGCATTGGTCGAAAGACTCGCGTCCACCACCGACGTACATGCTCTCGATCGGTCCGAACTGGGCCACGTGGCTCTGCGGATACGACTTGTGGCACGACAAACAGGCAGCCTTGCTCGTGCGCTGGATTCCTTGATTGTCGAGATGGCACGACTTGCAGTTGTCGAGCGGCGAGTCGAAGCGATTCGAGCGCGAGTGGATGAAGTGCGTTCGGACCGCAATGGGCCCCTCGAGCTCGAACGCGAGCGGAACGTGGCACGACGCACAGGCCGCGCGGTTGTCGTTGGCGTGGAGCACTTTGGAGAGCTCTCCGCCCTTGGAGTGGCAGCTCGTGCAAGGTCCGGTGCTCAGGGTCGCCGTCGTGCGGACCGGGCTTCCAACCTGAATCTCGACGTTGCGCGTGTAGGGAATATCCTGCCCGAGATAGACTCGCCGTCCCTTCACGGTCACGATGTAGGTGCCGGGCCGCGCGTCGGCCGGAATGCTGTAGATCCAGTTGTCCGGCGGAGTGCGCGCCCAACCGGCGCGGGTCGGATCGAACGCGCCACCAAAGAGGTCGTTCGAGGTCGGGAACAGGCGAAACTGCGCATACACGTTGTCACGGGCGAACGTCGCCGTGGTCTGGACGTCGCCACCGCCTACGAACTGCGACAGCTCCGCGATCGTGCGAATCGGCTTGATGTCTTGTGCCGGTCCGATGATCTGGCTCATGAGCATGCGCTCTTGATGCTTGCGGCGGTAGTACGTGGTCGTGGGGTCGAAGAAGGCTCGGTAATACTGGATACCCGCCGGGTTCGCTCCAAAGATGACTTCGTTGTACGTAGGCAAGCTTCCTTCAGGGTGGAGCCTTTGACCGGCCCCGTCCCGCAGCGTGATGCGCCACTGAATGTCGGTCCCAGGAGCATACGTGCCGTCGGTTCGGGGAGGCGTCAACGCGTCGAGGTCGATCGAAAAGCCGTAGGCGTACTGGGGAGTCTCGATCTGGGTGACCGGAATCACGTACGGCGTCTGTGGCTTCAGAGACCATTGGACACGGAGCTGCGTCGCTGCTGGATGGATGGTGAAGGTCTTCTCCGGGCTCCGGGTGTTGCGGAGCTCGACGAGCGCTTCTTCTTGGTACTTCGAGGCGCCGTTGCAGTTCGACGACGAGACGCAGTCGTAGGTCCACTGGATGGCCCGGTATCGACGCACGAAGAAGTCGTCGGACTCCTTCCTTTGGGAATCTTGCCCGGCATTGAGCACGATCGGCGGACCAAGCGGGGCTCCCGCCGCATTCTCTTGGCGCACGATGAAGACGTTCGGGGACTTCATCCACGCGGCGTTCCGGTAGAACCGACGGCGCGTGAAGGTGCCATCCGAGTTGGCAAGCAACACGAACTCCTGGTCTGCCAGGCTCGTTCCCTGCCAGTTCAACGAAGCGAAATCGCCAGCATGGTCGAGCGCAGCGACCCCCTCGTCCACGGTGGCATCCACCACGGTGCGAAGGTCGAGCTGATTCACATAAAAGCGCTGGCCCCTTTTGACACTTAGCGGTTTGCCGGCACCGTTCTCGATTTCCAACGCCAAAGCCACTGCGGGCGGACCTTCGTCGCATCCCAGGGCGGCCTCGCCCTCGCCAATCGGCGCAACCGCGAAGTCGTCGCTCGCACATCCAGCAAATGCGGAAACCAGGGCAAAAGTTGCCACGGCGAAGAGTGGTCTGCGGAATCGATGCGGTCTTTCAGGTTCATCCATGCTGCACCTCCCAAGACAAAATGGCTCGTTCGTTGCTCGGCTCGGTTCGGTTCGGTTCGGTTCGGCCTCTCCTCCGACAGGGTTTCGTTTACGGCGTTTGAAACGTGGACTCCACTCTGCAAAGAGCGGCCTCGAGCTCGGACAACGCGGCCTCTACGCCATCCCGGCGGTCGGCACTCGGGTCCGCATGGAGCTGCGTCGCGGATTCCTCCACGGCGCGGGCGATGACGACGAGGTCCCCCAGGCCGAGCAGCCCCGCTTCGCCTGCGAGCGAGTGCATTTGGCGGGCGAGCATGAGGGCACCGTCACCTTCGACGTTCTTCGCGGTTCGAAGACCCTCGGCAATTCGCTCTTTGGCGGACTTCGCAAATCGCGGAAAAAACTTACGTTGGAGGTCTGCGAGCACCTATTCCGCCTCCCGGCCAACGGCCGCGTGCACGAGCGCAACGAGCTTTTCGAGGCCCGCGCGCTTCGAGATGAATCCAGTGGCCTTCGCCGCCTTCGCTCGCTCGGCTAGCTCGTCGTCCCCGAGGCTCGAGAGGAGAAAGATCGGAACCTTCACCGAATAGGCGCCCCGAAGGAGCGCCGTGAGATCGTCGCCGAACGCTTCTGGCATCTGGACGTCGACCAAAATGAGATCGGGCGGCTGCGCGACCCGGAGGGCCTCGAACTCGTCGAGTGTCGTGGCTACGGACACGTCGAACCCTTCGTCCATCAAGGCGTGACGCGTGAGCTCGAGGACGAGCGGACTGTCGTCGATGATGAGTATCTTATGCGACACCGACGTCCTCCCGAGCCATGAGAAATTCGAGCGTCTGGAAGAGGTCGCGCAAGATGAGTGGCTTCGAGAGGAAGATGTCTGCACCGGCCGAGAGAGTGGCTTCCCTCACGTCGCTTCCTCCCACGCTGATCGCCACGACAGGAGCGTCCACGTGGCGAGGCTCCTTGCGCAACTTGGCGATGAACGTCGCCCCGTCCTGCATGGGCAAGTAGTAATCGACGATGACGAGATCGTAGCGTCGCTCCGCGAGCTTCTCCCAAGCCGACACGGCGTCGTCGGCCTGGTCGAGGTGAAGCACTCCACTACGTTCCCGAAAATACTTGCACACTGCATACGAGAACATGTCGCGAACGAGACGATTGTCTTCGACCAAGAGCACCGAAAGCTCGGACCTCGCAGCAAACGACCTCGGCGAGGTGAGCCGACGCACGAATCTTCCGAGCTCGGCGCGCTTGGTTTCTTCGGAGTCGAACCGGACGCAAAAACCCGAGGGTGCACCAGGACCACTCGAGAGGCGCACCTCCGAGACCACGCCGCTCACGGCGAGCGGCTCGATGGCGCGCGAGAGGGAGAGACGCAATGCCACTTTCGCTCCCACCGAAGGGAGGGCGTCGGTGACGAGGAAGACGGAGGTCTCGTCGAGCTCGATGGCGTACGAGGTCACGATACGGTCCGAGAGCTCGGCCTCGGCGCGCAGGATGGCGCTACTTTTGCGGACGGTCATGCGTGCCGTACCCTTCCCATCGCCATGTTCGGAGGAGAAAGCTTCATGGTCATTTCCACTACCTCTCGCACGAAGCTGTCGAGGCCTCGGCTCTTCGAAACGAATCCGTCTGCTCCCGCTGCCATGGCCAGCAACCGGAGCTCCGCGTCGGGCAACGTCGAACACAGGAGAATGCGGAGCTCCGACGAACCGACGGCATGCTTGAGACGCGCGCAGAGTGCGTCTCCCGCCAGATCGGCCCGCTTGACGTTGGCCACCACGAGGTTCGGACACCAGTTCGCGACGATGGAGTCGACCTCGCCGAGCGCGACGGCAATGCGGACATCGGCTCCCTCGGCGACGAGACGCTCTTGCATGAGCTCCAGAGTCATCTCGCTCTCGTCGATCAAGAGAAGACGAACACGCTCCCATTCCCCTTGGCGCGTACCCACCTTGGCCGCCTCCCCGCTCTCCGGCCCGGCAAGGGCGCTCGGGTCTTCGGGCTTCGCGGCGGACTTCGGTGCCCCTAGGTTGATGGGATTCGTCGGACGCTCGGACTCCTGAGGCCACTCGCTTTGCATGGCAGGAGGAGGCGGGGTGGGATCCGGAAGGAGGCCCATCAAGAGGTCGAGCAGACCGTCTCGCACTTTGGCCGGGGGCAAGCCCGACGATGGCGGCGGCTCGGTACCGCGCGACTCCGTCATGTCGCCGTAGAGCACGATCGGGCAGCGATCCGCCACCGCCGCCGAAATGGCCGAGTGGCGTGTCGTCATCTCCCGAGCGGCTCCAGGAGACGAAATGTCGAGGAGCACGACGGTCGGAACTCCATCGTCCAAGTACCCCGAGATGTCCGTCGCACAGACCGTCACGACCGCCTGATACCCCGCATGCTCGAGGAGCGAGCGTGTCCTCGCGGCGCGCACGACTTCGTCGTCCACGACGAGAACTCGGCTCGATGCTCCTTGAGTTTGCACGATTCCCCCGACTCCTAACCAGGTCCGATTTGCATCGGCAATGCTGCCACTACGGCAACGGACTCGAGCCTAGTTCTACGGATCCACCGTGTCCACAAGCCCTCGGATGTTTTGGACTTTTTGGTGACGAAAGGGAGCACGATGTCGCACACGAATGCGTCGCTGGAGTCCCCATGATGCGCCGTGCTCCGCGCCAAAACCTCGCCCCGGCGTGCCGCGAAGCGAAAATGTGCCAACGCGATCCTCCGAGCAATTTCGGGGTCGGGGGAAAAATCGCGCCACTTGTGGCGTAAACTGCCTCGAGATTCACGCCACTTGTGGCGCAGTTTTTCCAGCCGTGACTTGTCCACAGGAGGGGGGGACGCCCCCCACTGACGTGGCACCTGCCTGTTCGGCATGCTGAGGGCCTTTCGGCCCGTCCGAGCGCTGGACTGGCGCGCTCAGCGAAGCTCGCCGCGCACCAACACGCGGACACGACAGACCACGACGCAGTTCTCGCGATTCGCATCTGCCGCGGCGAAGGGCCCTTGGCCTTGTGCCTGGGTTCGGAGGCTCAGTACGCCGTCGTGAATGTGAATCGCTTCGCGCTGACGGGCCAACTCATGGCGCGAACGGCCTTGTCCACGCACGTGGCAACGTCCGCGCTCTCCGGGCTCGTGGCGACGGTCACGCCCATCGCACGCCCATCGCGAACCGCGACTTTCACGACGACCTTCATGGTCTCTGGAGCGCCGCACTCGGAGATCATTTCGCCGTTCGCCATTGGGGCCGCGAGGTGGGCGTCGGTGAGCTCTGGAGCGTCCTTCGTAGCGTTGAGATCCTCGGGGATGGCGAGGGCTTCTTCGTAGCTTGGGCCGCCATGCGTGTACGCCGTCGGTGCGATGGGCTCTCCCACGGGCTTCTGGGCGTGCACTGGCGACGGCGGCGGCGCGGGCACCTTCGGCGGGGGCGTATCTCCGCACGAAACCACGGAAAGCAGCAGCATTGCAGGGAAGGTCGAGCGCTTCATCGGCCGTGAGGCTACGCGATTTTGCCCGGCCTGCAGATTCCGAAATGGGGAGGCGAGCCCCCCGCCAAGGGAATGGAGTAGGCCGTTCGCACGATGCCCTGGTGGCCGTGCGAGGCCCAAGGACCGGCTCGCACGCGAGCCTGGAGGAACGCCCATGCGCCACGTGCGAAAGCTCGCTCCCTTTTCCGCTTTGACACTCACGCTCGCCGTGGCCACCACCTCGGCGTGCCTCGATCGGCCCGTTTCGGTGGAGAAACCCACGACGAAGTCGAGTGTGCTCATCGCCGCGAGGCAAGGAGCCGTCGACAAGATCGACCTGCTCTTCATGATCGACAACTCGGCGTCGATGGCGGACAAACAGGACATTTTGGCCGAGGCCGTCCCGGATCTCATCACGAGCTTGGTCACTCCGGCGTGTGTAGGCGACGACGGAAAGCCAAACGGGCAAAGGGCCAATCCGAGCGCCGGCGAAGGACAGGAGTGCGCGAACGGAACGCCCGAATTTCGTCCGGTGACGGACATTCACGTAGGGATCGTGTCTTCGTCGATGGGCGGATTCGGTGGCGACCAGTGCGCCGACTCGAACAAGCCGTTCGAGCGTGACGGAGCGCACCTCGTCGCGCGGGGCCCCAAAGGAGCCACCATCGAAGGCGTCGGCACCTCGAGCTTTTTGGCGTGGCTTCCTGCCCTTCCGCAGAACAAGGACAAACCGAGGCTCTCCGGAGCTCCCCCTATCACCGACCTCGATGTCTTGAAGAAGAGCGCTTCCGAGCTCGTCAGAGGCGTCGGCGACACGGGCTGTGGGCTCGAGGCCCAGCTCGAGAGTGTCTATCACTTCCTGAACGAGCCCAATCCGTATCAGAACGTCGCCCTCGTGGGCCCGAACCAGAACCAAGCATCGCTTGCCGGACTCGACGGCACGCTGCTCGAGCAAAGAGCCGACTTCCTGCGTCCGGATTCTCTGGTCGCGGTGATCATGCTGACCGACGAGGACGACTCGCAAGTCGACCCGATGGCCTTCGGCGGCGGCGGCCACTACTGGGCCCGAGCCCAAGGCGTCTATGGCGACCTTCGGAGCGGCCGAAGCACGAGCCGGGGCACCCAAGCCTGCAGTCGGACACCTTCGTCCGATACGTGCCTTCCCTGCTACGATCCCAAGGCCAAGGGCGACCCAGCATGCGCCGAAAACGAGGGGTTCTACAAGCCAGAGGACGACTCGCTCAACGTGCGATTCCACAAGATGAAGTCGCGATTCGGCGTGGACCCGCAATTCCCACTCGACCGCTATGTAAAGGGATTTTCCTCGCAGAAAGTACCGAACCGGGACGGCACGAAGACCTGCCAGAACCCACTCTTCGCGGCGAGCCTTCCGCGTGGGATTGGCGACCCGAACGATCCGCGCCTTTGCGAGCTACCCGCCGGAAAACGAAGTCCCGATCGGGTCTTCTTTGCCATCCTCGGAGGGGTGCCCGGGGACCTTCTCCATTTCGATCCGAACGATCCGCAGAAGAGCCTTCTTACCGACGCCGACTGGGACAAGCTCGTAGGAAAGGACCCAGACGCCTACGCACGCGACGAGGGCGTAGACCCGCGAATGATCCAGTCGACGAAGCCTCGCGCCGGGAGGCCCGCCGCGAGCACGACCTCCGGGGACAACTTCGAGGGTGACGCCTTTCGCGACTGGGAAACGAGCAAGGTCGATCTCCAGTATGCCTGCACGTTCCAGCTCAAGACCGAGCGCGATTGCTCGAACCCGAAGGACTGCGACTGCAACAGCGACAAGACCAATACCAAGACCCCCGCCAATCCGCCGCTCTGCGGGCCCACGGGCAAGACCCAAAGGTTCGCCAAGGCTTACCCCACGCCGCGCGAGCTTCGGGTCGCCCGGTCCCTGGGCAAACAAGGAATCGCGTCCACGCTTTGTCCGTTGTCGCTCGCCACTACGGTCGCTGGGGGTGCACCCAATCCCCTCTACGGATACCGCCCCGCAGTCAGCACGATCGTCGAGCGCTTGAAGGGGGCGTTCCTGAGCGAGTGTCTGCCCGAAAAGCTCACCCGCGACGCTTCGGGAGAAGTGCTTTGCGTCGCCCTCCATTCACTGCCCGAAAAGGGCGCAAAATGCGAGGACACTCCTGGGCTCTCCCCTGCCGACGAAGAGCTCAAGTCCTCGTTTTTGGAGCGCAAAAAGAAGGGCGGAGACGCCTCGTTCGACGGAAAGACCATCTGTCGCGCGACCCAGATTCGTACGAAGCCTGGCGAGACCTGCATCAAATCCGACATGGCTGGCTTTTGTTACGTCGAAAATGCCGGGGACCAAAAGCCGCTCACGCGCTGCTCCCAAGCGATCGAGTTCTCGCGCCGCGGCACTCCGCGCGACGGTATGACGACGGACTTGCTCTGCATCCAGCAAAGCCAGCTCGCCGAGTGACGAATGGCCGACGAGCGAAGCGAGGTCCGGTCCGTGGCACGCACGTGACCTGGACCTCGCGACTCGTCCATTTCGGGTACTCTCGCGCCCATGCCCTTCGTCGGACTTCAGGGAAAGCCGTTCGTCGATCTCGAGCCTCATGTCGACCTCGACGCGCTTGCGTCGCTGGATCTCGAGATTTGCCTCGGCCTCGCGCGTGTACCGACCTTCGTCACGGGCGGAAGCCACAAGAGCATGGGCATCGTTCCGCCCCACTTGGCCGACGACCCGTACGCCGACTACGGGCAGGTCATCTCGGCCATGTCCCGCGACGAACGAATCCTCTTTTTCTCGCTCTCGGACACACCTCACCTCTTCGATCCGGACGAGACCGAGAGCTACACCTTCGGGGAAGAGCGGGACTACCCCCTCAGCAAGAAGCAGGTCCGATACCTCGAGTTCCGCTACGGCGTCTACTTCCCTTGGTCGACCTACCTCGAGCTCATGCCCGGCGGCCTCTGGGACGAGCAGGCCCACCCCGAAGGGAAGGCGTTCACGAAGGACGCACTCGTGTACTTTCCACGGACCGTCGCATTCGTCCGCGCACTGCCGTTCGTGTCGATCGGGAGCGTGAAGGTCCTCGGACTGTCCGCCGGCCAACACGGCACCATCCACCGTGACCGCTCGCCGGACGCGGGCAATCGAGGCTCCGACAACGACACCTTCATGATCCTGTCCCCCAGCGGCAAGAAGCGCCTTTTCTTGTGGGACGACGCGGAGAAGGTCGCTCGGACGATCGAAAAGCGCGCCTACTGGTTCAACGACGCGGACTACCACGGAGTTCACGCCGACACGTTCTTCCGATACTCCATTCGGGTGGACGGCAGGTTTTCCCCAGAGCTTCGGCGTAGCCTTTCCCTTCCGGAAGCGTGATAAGCTCGGCCGCGATGGAAGACTCCTCGGCTTACCGCTTGGGCATCTGTGGCGCGCTCGCCGTCTTCCTCCTCGTGCTGTTGGAGCTATGCCTGCGCTTCTTCACGAAGAAGCCCTCCATGCGGCAAAACAAGGCGGACAAGAACCAGGCCGACGCGCTGCTCCATGCCGGGGACGTCGTGGCCACTCTGCTCATCGCGGGCACGGTGGGCGACATGGCCACCAAAGGAGAGTCCGTCAAAGACGACCTCCTCCACGCCGTCGCGTTCGGCGTCACTGCCGAGCTTCTCTTCATCGTGTGCTCGCGCGCCCAAGTACGCTTCTTCATTGCGAAGAAGCTCGCAGGCGAGGTCGAGCGCGGGAACACCGCCGCCGGCCTCGCGGCTGCGGCGCATTCGGTCGCCACGGGCATTCTTGCGGCGAACGCGGTCGCGGGCGACAACCTTCGAGACCTGGGAATTTCCCTCGTTTTTTTCGTACTCGGTCAAGTCGCGCTGATCGTTCTCGTAGCCCTGTTCCGTGCCCTCACCGTCTACGACGACAGCGAAGAAATTCTCGGCGAGAACATGGCTGCGGGCATCAGCTACGCGGGGGTCACGGTCGCCATCGCCCTGCTCGTCGGGAGGGCAAGCACCGGGGAGTTCACCACGTGGGGCGAGTCCTTGTTGGCCTTCGTCCAGGTTCTTGCCTATGCGCCACTCCTCTACGTCGTTCGGCAATTCGTCGTAGGCAGCATCCTTCTCGGCAATGCGCCGACCGTGCGTGGAGGCCCGCTCGACAAGGCCATCGGCCGCGAGCGGAACGTCGGGCTTGCCGCGCTCGAAGCCGCCGCGTACCTCGGGACTGCAATGCTCGTGGATCGCCTGCCGTGAGCCTCTCGCTGGAGGCGCGCATGGTCGAGGGCGGTCTCATCGGCGACCCCTACTTCGAGGGCGTATCGCGTTTTCGCGAGGACCCCGTCGTGGTCCCGGCACGCGACTACGAGGCGATGGCACGCGTGGCCGAGAGACTCGTCCAAGTCCACGACGAAGCCGCTCGCATCGTCGCTCGGGACGAGTCGCACCTCGACGACTTCTTCGAGCTCACGCCGTGCCAAAAGCTTCTTTGGCACGAGAGCTCTCCCTTTTGGCACGGTTATGCGCGCGCCGACATTTTCGACACGAGAGACGGCTTCGTCGCGTGCGAGCTCAACTCGGACACCCCTACTGGACACGCCGAAGCCCTCGCTCTGTCCGCTCTGGTTCGCGATCCTTCGCGCAAGACGTACGATCCCAACGCTCACCTTGCCGCAGCCCACCTCGATATGTTCGAGGCGTATGCCGAATCGCGGCTAGGCACCGGATTCCCACGCACGGCAGGCATCGTCTACCCGACCGACTTGACCGAAGATTTGCCACTCGTCCGCCTTTTCCAAGGCTGGCTCGAGAGCCGGGGATTCGAGGTGGTCACTGGCTCGCCCTTCAACTTGTACCTCGGGACCGACGGTCGCCCGACCCTCTTCGGAACGCCGTGCTCGCTCGTGGTTCGCCACTACAAGACCGATTGGTGGACCGAGCGTGTACCGGTTTGGCAGGGCGATCCGCCGTTCGACGATCCCCTTCCGCTCGCCGGTCCACTCGAAGTTCTCGCTCGAGCGGAGCTGTCGAAAAAGGCCGTCGTGGTCAATCCATTCGGAGCGGTTCTCACCCAGAACAAGAGGATGCTCGCGTTCTTTTGGGAGAACATGGAACTTTTTTCCGAAGACTCCCAGAGTGCCATTTTGGCGCACGTTCCCGAAACGGTGCGGCTCGAGTCCGCCCACCCGTCGCAGCTCTCGGTGGAGCGCGAGTCCTGGGTCCTGAAGAGCGACTACGGCTGCGAAGGCGACGAGGTGGTCCTTGGATGGGAGCTCGCCCAGTCCGAGTGGGACCGCGCGCTCGCCCTCGCTCAACCTGGACGCTGGGTCGCGCAAAGAAGGTTTTTCCCGCGCCCGACCGCGCGCGCCGAGACCATCAACTACGGTATGTACGTGGTTGGCGGGAAGGCGGCCGGCCTCTACGTTCGCGCCCACGAGGGAGCAACCGATCGCCACGCGATTAGTGCGGCAGCTTGGGTGACCCCATGACGACACCGAAGGATCCGCGAACGCAGGGCGCCATGAACGGCCCGAAGCTGCCCATTTCGCTCGCAGAGCGCATCGACACCCCCGGCTACGTCGGGGCGCGCTGGTGGTACGAGGGGCTCGAACGCGAGATCGACGGAGTCGCCCGGCGCAAAGCACTACTTGGCATTCTGGCACTCGGGGTAGGAATCGCCGGGGTCGGCTTTGCCATATCCAAACTTGCCAAATCGAACACGGCCGGCATCGACTCCGACGCCCTCGAGGCCCAAAAGAGCTTCGGCTGGAACGTGGGGGCCGACGTGGATGCCCTCGACTACCAAGCCGCCGCGCTGGGCGAGGCGTGCGATCCGACCATGCAGATGGCGCTCGCCACGCGACTTCGCCCGAGCGACGCCGCCTATGTTCCGCATTACAAGGCAACCCTCTTCCAAGCGCTTTCCTCCACGCCGACGACGAACGGCTTGGTCGACACCGGCAAGGCGCTGCGCGACCAAATGCGCCCTGTCTCCAACGCCGAGACAAGGCTCGCCTTCGACAAAGGGCGCGCACTCGGATCGCTTTTCGAAGGGGACGTGGCCAAAGGAAAAGCCATCTTGGTCGATTTGGCCGGGCCTCTAGCGGTCGCGTTTGCTGCGGGGCTCGCCTCGAAGTTCGAGCCCGTCTTCGCGTTCGACGGTTGGCCTCACCCGAAGGGAGTCGTCCCATCCCACCTCACACTCGGCTCCGCACTTTATTATGCCGAGCTCTTCGAGACGGCCGCAAAGTCCCGCCCCACGGGCGCGCCCCCCGTCTTCGTGTTGGATCGCGCGAGGCTCAGTCCCTACGAAGACGACTCGGACCGATTCGACAATCGCTACCTCGCCACGGTCCCAACGGCCGAGGCCCTCGCCGGACTCGGCGTCACACAGCTTCTCTACGTGAGCACGGACGGCGAAAAGGAATCCGACGACCTCAACGATGACTTCTTGGCCTACAAGAAGCGGGGAACGGAGCTTCGCATGGTTTCGCTGGGCGACTTCTCGGCCGATCCGAAGGCCCAGGCTGCCCCCGTCGCCGTGGCGCGACGCGGCGCTTCGGCCAGCTACGAGTCCAATCCAAACGTCTATTATGGCGGCTCGAGCGGAACCCACTATTGGTTTTGGCACAGCTACGGCTGGGGCTCGCCCCCTCGTCCTGCCGTTCGTCCCGTCATTTGGTCTCCGCGGCCCGTCTACGTTCCATCGAGCCGCAGCACGCCCTTTTCGGGTCTAGGCTCGGGTCCGAGTCGAACGCGGCCATCCGATTTTGGCCGAGTGACCGTGCACACGTCGCCTTCCACCAACCGGCCCATCGGGTATTCGCGCTCGGGCTCATGGGGCCGCGGCGGGTCGATCTTCGGGAGTGGCGGATGAGCCTCAAGCTCTCGCTTTTTGCCATTCAGATCTTTCTTCCGCTGCCCGCCGCGGACTCGGCTCGGTACGGCCTCGTGGATACCGTTCGCGCCACCCCGGATCAGTGCGATTTCGCCACAAAAAACGTCAGCTACGGCCGCGCGGTCGCTTCGCTCTTGCCGCACACTCAGAACTTCGTGCTGGGCGTGTGGGACTACATCGAAGAACACGATCGTGCCATGTCCGAGTTCGAACAATGGTGCGACGGGACCGAGAACGACGCTGGGGATGCGCCACCGGCCGATCCCTACCGCGCCGGTCCGCTCCACATGTTCACGACGCTGCTCTTTCTCATGGCTCACGGGAAATCCGCAGACCGCACCATGTGCGAGGCGTGCCGCATGCCCGAAGGCACCGAATGGCAAAGGAGCACGTTCGCCCGCCTTTTATCGGTGCTCCCTCAGCTCAATTTCGCGACGATTTCCTCGGACGCCATCTACGTGCGGCCGGCCTCGAGCGGCGGAGTGACCTCGGCGGAGCTCGCCAAGGAGCACTACGCCTATCTACGCAAGCTCGTCTGAGCCCACAGCTCGGGCGCACGGCTTAGGCGCCCGGTCGAAATGGGTGTGCCATCTCCCGCCGATCCTCTCGCTGCGGCAGGTGGCCTCGTAGCTCCGCTCCTCAGACTACGGGAGTAGGCTTCCGGTGCGAGCGAATCGGGCACCAGGCTCGCGTCGGTCTCGACGGAAGCTGACACACCCATTTCGACCGGGCGCCTTATTTCGTCGGTTGGGCCGACTTCCAGTTTTCTTTCGAAACCTCGACGTACAACCGATTTCGGGGCACGCCCGCTGCAATCTTGGCGTTCGCCTTCGTGAGCTCGCCGTCGATGGCTCGCTTCCAGCGATCGAGCGCCACGCTCCCGTCCAAGGGAGTCCCATTGACGAAATACGATGGTGTTCGGGTGACTCCGAGCTTTTTGGCCAGCGCTTCATCGGCACCGACCTTTTGTGCGTACTTGGCCTCGGTGATCGCCCCACGCAAAACTAGCTTGTCCACCCCGGCCTCGGCACCCCAGTTCTCGTAGCTCGCGGGGCTCATGAAGGCCTGGTTTCGTAGGGTCGTGTCGTGGAACGTGAAGAAGGCCAGACTCCCACGAAGCCCATGAACCACGTTCCCCGCGATCGCTGCCTCACGCGCTTTTTCGTGCGTGGTCCCGACGAACGTCTTCCACACGATGCGAAGCTTGTCTTTCCCGTAGGTCGTCTCGAGCTCGCCCAAAATGCCTTGGGCTTTGGCCGTGTACGGGCACTGCAGATTCCCGAACATCACGAGCGTCACGGGGGCGTCGCGTTCCCCCCGGAAAGGGTCGCCGAACGTCACGGGCACCGGAGACTCGCTGTCGTCGAAGGCCGCCGCATCTTGGGCCAGCACGACGGCCGTCGTCGTCGAACCACAACGGCCGACGAGGACGGCAAGGATCCCAACCGCGATGCCCGCACCCACGAGAAGCAACGGCCGCCGCGCGCTGCTATCGGTTTTCATTGAATCGTTCATGGATCGAGGACGGCCGTGGGCACGGTGTCTCGGTCGCGACCCGATTCAGCCAGGCTTTCGCTCTGCCGCCGGAGGTCCGCCGGCAGATCGAAGCAAATTCGGGCGTAGATTCGGGGACTTCGCGCAGGTATAGCTCCGCTGTTTCGAGCACGAAGGCACCCGAGGAACGACTAGGCAGAGCGAAATCCAGGCTCAGTCGTCCTTCGAGAGGGACAGTCCGCAGCGCTGGAAGGACGACTTGAGCCCTTCGGCGAAGTCGTCGCCGCGGACGCAAGAGGCCGAACCGAGCGCGTCGCCGAAGCAGCGCACCGTGACGGCCGCTTGAGGAGGAATCGTAGTGTTGGCTTTGGCCAGCGCAGAAGCCACCAACGCAGGGCACGTGGACGGTACTTGGCAAAGGCCTTCGACCTTGGCCGAAGCCACACAACGAGAGATGTACCTGCACAAATTGCCAATCATGTAGCAGGCCGCGTCGGCAAAGGAGGCGCTGCCTCCCCCAGCGAACGAGCCCGCGGCCGCGCCGCCATTGCCGGCGCCGATGCCCGACCCCGAACCACCGGAAAGAACGGGTGAGCCCGCGCCGCCGTTGCCGGCGCCCGACGGACCCGAAGCAGCTCCACCCGAGGGAAGGTTGGCCGCGCCGGCTTTGAGAGCACCGCCGAGACCCACCGCATCGATTCCGCCGACCCCCGAGCTCGACCTCGAGCTGCCCGACGACCCCGAGCCTTGTGGGTTGGATGTGCCGATGGGACCGCCATCGGCGCCGACCGGAGGGTCGGCCTGAATGCGCACGTAGGTGTCGATGGCTTCCTGCATTTCCGCAGACAAAGCCGGCTCTTGGGAAGCGGGCGCCGAAGCACACGCGACCAAAAGCCCTGGTACCAAAAGCCCCAATGCAAGACGGGAAAGCTTCATCGCAACCTCGTTCTTCGATGATACGAAAACCCTGAGGGCTTACCAGTAAAGATTGCCGTAAATGCCCGACGTGCCCGTGGTGAGGTTAATCGTGTCGAACGTGTTGGCCGTCGTGCGGAAGGACACGCCGAGGCCGGTCTGCCCCGAGACGCTGAGGTGGTCGGAGAAGAAATATTCTGCGCCAAGCCCCGCGTTGACTTGCATCGTGAAGTTCGTCGTGAAGTCGCCGGGGCCGGCCGCGCGTCCGATGAACACACCGGGCTGGACGAACGGCGAGAGGTTTCCCGCCTTGGCAATGTAGATTCGGTACCCCAATTCCGCCGAGAAGCCGGGCCGAAACGTGCCGCCCTTCGTTCCGAAATCGAGACCAAAATCGAGCTTCAAAGCGCCTGAATCGCTCACGAAATACGAAATGCCTGCCGTGGGCGCGCCACCCGCCGGGAGGCCGAGGGAGATGCCGAGCCATCCTTGGTGCGGGCCATAGTTGCCTTCGGCCGCCGGTGCGGCTGCAGGCGCCGCAGCGGGAGCAGTCACGGGGGCAGCCGCGGGCGGCGCGGGTGGCGGGGGGGGTGGCGGCAAGGCGGGCTGTGCGAACGCCGACGCAGGAAAGGCGAGGACGGCAGCAACGGCGAAGAATCGTTTGATCATTTTTGGCTTCCTCCGAGTGCGTCCTCTCCTTCGGTGCGAAGGGCGATACGCGAAACACCGTTCGCGTCGCACGGACGAGGGCGCGTCCGGCGCGGACCTTCGCAAAAGCGCCTGGCACGGGCCAAGAAATTGGCCGTTCGGCTCCAGCGATTTTTCTTCGCTCGGTGCTTGCCGCTCCGGCGTTTCTGGGCTTTGTTTCGGCCGTGACCTTGGAAACGCAGACCCCCGTCGATGCCTCGTTCTTTTCGCGTGACCCGTCGTATCGAGACATTCTCGAAGTAGGGAAGAAGTCCCTCTCGAAGCTCGAGCAAGCCCAAATTCGCTTCGTCCGAAAGACGTTCGAGCCTGGCCGCTTGAGCGACGCCATGGTGACGGCGCAACGCATTTTCGGGAGTCGCTGGATCGAGGTGTGCACGCGCAACATCCGCGAGTTCTACGGGCTCGATCGCGTGCCGAAGCTCTCGAAGACCGACAGCGTCATCCTCGTGTCCAATCACCGAAGCTTCTTCGACATGTACGTGCTTGCCGGGTACTTCGTGTACCGCGGCATGAAGCAGCGACTGGTCTTTCCCGTTCGCTCGAAGTTCTTCTACGACTCCCCCGCCGGGCTCTTCGTAAACGGCTTCATGAGCTGGTTTGCCATGTACCCGCCCATTTTCCGCGAGCGCTCACGCGCCGCACTCAACGTGGCCAGCCTCGACGAAACCATCCGCCTCGTGCGGTCGGGAGGGATGTGCTTGGGCGTGCACCCCGAAGGACAACGAAACACGAGCGACGACCCCTACGCGCTCTTGCCAGCCCAACGTGGCGTGGGAAAAATCTTCCACGAGTGTCCGCGCGCGAAGGTCATTCCGGTGTTCATCAACGGGCTCGGGAACGATCTCCCGAAGCAAGTCAAAGGCAACTTCGACCACACCGGCGAGCGGATCATCGCCGTCTTCGGCGAGCCGATCGACTTCGGCGAACGACTGAAGCGCCCCAGCTCTCCGAAGCTCCACCGGGAGCTCTCCGATATCGCGATGGAGCACGTCGCCAAGCTCGGCCAGGAAGAGCGCACCTACCGCGCGCTTCCTCGTCCCTAGTTCGAGGGGCGCAGCCCCTCGAGCTCCTGCGTGAGGTACGGGCCTGAGAGTCCTCGACTTCTCCGCTTCGCTACGAAGTCTGCGGGGGTCTCGACCTCGCAGACTCGGCCTCGACCCGGCCCGCAGACGTGGCGCGCCTCGAGAGGCGTCGACTCGTGGCTTGTGCTGCAGTCGTGGGATTTGCGCGAAATTCCCTTGACCAGTCGGCCGCCAATGCTACGGAATGAATATTCCGTCCATCCATGAGCCGACCTTCCACACGATCCGTCCTGTCCGTCCCGTCGCCCGCGTCCAAGAAGCGGGGCGTGCGGGGCGACGACAAGCGCGAGCGCATTCTCGAGGCGGCTCTGGTGCTTTTTGCGGAGCGAGGGTTTCACGGGACGGCGGTTCCCCTCATCGCGGACGCGGCGGGAGTCGGAGCGGGGACGCTGTACCGCTACTTCGAAGGCAAAGAGCATCTCGTCAACGAGCTCTACCGAACGTGGAAGGCGCGCGTCCTTTCAGACGTCGTCGCGGACCTCCCCGCGAGCGAGTCCCCGCGCACGCAGTGGCGCTATCTTTTTCGAGCGATCGTGGCCTTCTTCAGCGACCACCCCGCGGCGTTCAAGTTCCTCGAGCTCCACCATCACGCCGACTACCTCGACGAAGAAAGCAGGGCGCTCGAGGCGCAAGCCTTTGCTCTCGCCACGACCTTTCTCGAAGGCACGGCCGCGCGCGAGATCACGAAGAACGTGAGCCCCATGGCCATCGTGTCGCTCGTGTGGGGCGGCATCGTCCAGCTCCTTCGCTCCACCCAGGCCGGCCTCGTTCCAGGCTCGTCCACGAACCCCGGTCACCCCGACGAAGCCATGCTCGACACCTTCGAGCGTCTCGTCTGGGAAGCCATCCGGCTCTAGCCTTCACGCACCAGCAAGTGTGCTGAATTCTCTATCCAATATTCCGAATGAACGTTCAATCCACTCAGACCACAGCGAGTTTTCCCATGAGCCAATCGATCGTCCTCATCACGGGTGCAACCTCCGGCATCGGCCACTTCACGACGCTTCATCTTGCGAAGAAGGGCCACCGCGTGATCGCCACGGGCCGAAACGAAGCCGCCCTCGCCGAGCTTCGAACGAAGGGCCTCGAGGCCATCGCGCTCGACGTTACGAAGCGCGAGTCGATCGAGGCTGCCGTCTCGGAAATCGATCGGATGACCTCCGGACACGGGGTCGACGTGCTCGTGAACAACGCCGGCTACGGTCTCTTCGGTCCGACCGAGATGCTCGATGACGCCGACGTCCGCGCCCAGTTCGAGACGAACGTCTTCGGTCTTCTGGCGCTCACGCGGGCGATCGTACCGGCGATGCGGGCGCGCGGGCGTGGACGAATCGTGAACGTGTCGAGCGTGGGCGGACGAATCACGTTCCCGATGGCGGGCGTCTACAACGCCACGAAATACGCCGTCGAGTCGCTCAGCGACGCGCTCCGGATGGAGCTTGCGGGCTTCGGCATTCACGTGAGCGTGGTGGAGCCTGGCTACATCAAGACCGAGTTCGCCTCGCGAACGATGAGCCTCTTGGGGAAGTACGTGGACCGCCAGGGCCCCTATTCGGAGGTGCTCGCGGAGGCCGCGTCGATGGATGCGTCGATGGGCCGTTTTGCCGTAGGACCGGAGTCCGTCGCGCGCGCGATCGAGGCCGCGGCCACGTCTCGATGGCCGCGCGCGCGCTACGTGGCGCCGTTCTACAACGCGCTCGGTCCGTTCTTCATGGGCCTCTTGCCGACGTTCGTCACCGACGCGTTTTTGCGTTGGGCGAGCGGCCTCTCCAAGATGCGCACGTTGCCGACCCACGCCCCGAGCGAAAAGCCCGCCTGACCGATCGAATCCTGACGCGCGTCAGAACCACGCGACCCATTGGCCGGCGAGGCGCGCGACGTGGCACGTGGCGGACACGCGAGCTGCGTCACCACCGAACGGCTCGATTTGGTGCAAACGGTAGCTCTCGAAGAGCACGAGATCGCCAGGCTCGTAGGCGACGACGACGGGCTCGCGAAGGTTCGCCAATGCAGGGTCGTCGTGTCCGTCGTACGGAAGATCCCAGAGGCGCAAGCCACCGCCACTCGAGACCGCCGAGAGGGAGAGCACGGCCGTGTACGCCGGGCCGTGAGCCTTGAGGTAGGGCGGGGGCAATCCCTCGGTGTCGAAATGCACCTCGCCCCCGAGGCGCGCGCATGGGCCGTGCGCGGCGAAGACATGAATGCCCGGTCCGGCATGCCCTTTTCGAGCCTCGAGAGCGATGCCGAGCGCCCGGCCGACGAGCTCGAGAAACGCGTGCTGGAACCCAGGGACATGACGCCGAACGCACGCGTCGGACTTCGCCGCACGCTCGAAATATTCCCGGGCACGCCCTTCCTCGAGATGCGTGTACCATGCAATCCCAAGGCTCGCCTGCGAGCCGAATGCGATCGAATGGTCCGCGGATGCCTCGAGCACGCGGGCGGTCCAAGCATCGGAACGCGAGCGTTCGAGGGTTCGGTGGATTCGAATCCCGAGCGCGGACTCGACACGATGGCGGCGCGACTCGACGGGAACCTCGGATTCGTAGGCTTCGAGGGAAGCGTACGACCGAAGCTCGCGTGCGTCCGCGATCACAGCGACGAGAGGCGGGTCATGAGGCGACCGCACAGGTCGCTCTGCGGGTTGCGGTCGCGCTCGAGGCGGAGCCCTTCGCGAATCGCCACGGCGGCTTCGTCCGGGTGACCGAGAACGGCACGGCACACGCCGAGCATCTCGTAGTCTTCGGGATCGTGGGTGGTCGCCACGAGAGCCTCGAGCGGCTCGTTGGCGGCGCGATGCGCATCGAGCATGGTGGCCGACGGGGCACCGGAGCGCTTCGCGAGCACGAGGAGCTTGAAGGCTTGCCGACGGTCCTCGGGGCGTTGCTCACCGAACACGGGGGCCGTGAAGAGAGAACCGAACGCGGCGTTCGCGCCGTCGGCATCGCCTCCACGCATCAGGCCGACGATTCGCTTCACTTCGGCCACGAAAACCTCTTTGCTCAT
>JAYUKI010001124.1:0-2605 GCA_043764595.1 Myxococcales bacterium
CCGACCACGCGACCGAGAACCGTGGTCGTGACCGAAAACGTGGCTCCGCGGGACAGATTTCCGCCGAGAATCGGAGCCGACGCCTCGACCGACGCCTCCCGTTGCCCGAGCGCAAGGGCCTCGACGTCGGAATCGCGCATCGGAGCGTCCAACGTGAGCGCGGAGAGGGCCGCGACGGGCGCTGCGCCCATGGCCACGACGTCACTCGCCGCCGCGGCAAATGACCGAAAGCCCACATCGCCATACGTTAGCCACTCGCGCCGAAAGTGGACCTCGTCCACCTGGGCATCGACCGTCCAAACCAGGCTCCCGCGGCTCGGGGCGAGCACGGCGCAGTCGTCCCCGATCCCAAGCTCGACCTCGCCACTCTCGCTGCGGAAGATCCGCGCGAGCATCTCGACGAGCTCACCTTCGCCCTTCATCCGTGTCCTCGGTGCTTCTTGCTTCTCACGAGGCCCCGACGCGGGTCACAATCGCGTGCGGACCTCGCATGCGGCCACGGCTCGGAAAGGAACCACTCGGTGCTCAAAGTTGGCGACAAGGCTCCCACGATTTCCCTCTCCGGGGACGATGGCAACACCCACGACGTGAAGACCGAAGGACGCACGGTCATCGTCTACTTCTACCCGAAGGACGACACTCCGGGGTGCACGGTGGAAGCCAAGGACTTTTCCAGCGACGACGCCCAATCGCGTCTCGAGCGCGCAGGAGTGACCGTCTATGGGATCTCGAAAGACACCGTCCAGAGCCACGGCAAGTTCCGCGACAAACACGGGCTTCGCGTGCGGCTCCTCTCCGATCCGGAGCTAAAGGTCCACACGGCGTTCGGTGCCTACGGCGAAAAGACGATGTACGGCCGCAAGGTCATGGGGACCATTCGCAGCACCTTCGTCCTTCGTGACGGACGCGTCACCCACGCCTACCCGACGGTCAAGGTCCCCGGACACGTCGAAGCCGTGCTGACGGCCCTCGAAGGCGGCGGACCCGTGGCCAAAGCCGCTCCCAAACCGCTGGCAGAAACCGAAGCGGCAGACGAAGCGACCCCCGCGAAGAAGGCCCCCGCGAAAAAGACCGCGAAGGCCCCCGCGAAAAAGACCGCAGCGAAGAAGACCACCGCAAAGAAGGCGTGACGAAATGACGGATGTTCCGGTCGTGTGGCTCGGAGGCGGCGAAGGCGGCACTTCGAGCGCGACGTCCATCGACGCCTGGGCCAAGGGCCGTGGCGTGCGTCTCGTTGGTTTTGCGAGCGACTCACGAAACGGGCTCGCCTACCCCGAGGCCATCGTCTTGCGGGTGGAACAGGAGATTGCGCGCGCACGCGAAGCAACCGCCGCGCTCGACGCCGAAGGCTCCGACACGGCACTTGCGAGGGCGGAATCGGACCTCCTCGCGCACCCCGAGATTCCGCAGTCGGCGTGGCTGTTGGCCGAGATTCTCCGGGGCCGTGCCGCGCGCGCGCGGTCGGTCGCCCCAAAAGACGAGGCACGGGCCGCGGCCGCGGTTCGCGAGGCCAGCGGACTCGATGGCGGACGCGCTTCGGGCATCGGGGAAGGAGAAGAACCGGAGCTGGCGCTTGGTACCGTCGAGCTGACTCTCGATGGCGCAGAACACGGCGACATCCTGATCGACGGCCGCCCACGGAACGAGGCCAAAAAGGATGGCCCCGCCGTCCGGACGGTTTCGGGACTCTCGCTCCTCGTATCTCCAGGTCGCCACCACGTCGTATTGGCCGTTGGTGGCCGCCCGGTGTGGGCCGCGTGGACCTTCGCCACGACGGGCACGCGTCTCACCGTGCCGAGCCTCCGTATCTCGTGCAGCCGCGACGATTTCGCAGGTGTGGACCTTCGCGGCTCGAGCGTCTCCGCTTCGCACGTGCGCTGCGACGACTGGGTAGCGGCTCGCCGAAGCCAGAGCGCGCTCTTCGTGGCGAGGTGCAGCGGAGATCACTGCGGCCCGCTCGTGGAATGGCGGGTGCGCCTCCCAGATGCGCCACTCGTTCCCCGCTACGAGGACCGGCGCGTCCCTACCTGGGCCACATGGACCGCCATCGGCGCGGCAGCAGCCGTCGTGGCCGGCGTGGTGCTCGTCGGCTCGGGGGCACTCGAGACTCCGCCCCAGACCACGAGGTTCTCGTACGGCGGAGTCGTGCCGAACTGAGGCGCTGGGCTCAGAAAAAAAACAATGGGAATCGGGAAGGGACGCCTCCACTCGCGTGTCGTTTCCCACGAGACAGACGGCGCGGACGGGCATGGCCCGCGGGCGTCGGCTGCCCTCGCCTCCTGCTCTCCCTCCCTCTTTCAACCGTTTCCGTCCCATCCAACCCGTCCCCAACCTGGAGGTGCGAGGTGCGCCCATAACGCACCGCCACGGTCCCGCTACGTTCTCCTCCCTCGGGGGGCGCTCGAATTCGTTCGGGTGCCCCCTTCTCCTATTCGCTGATTTCACTTGGAATTTCGGCGCGTAAAGAAGCCTTGCGCGCCGCCGCGACGGGTTGCGGACGTGAACGCGCGTCGCTACCCTCGTGTGAAGGACGAAATCGTCTTCCCGCGACGTACGTAGAAGCAGCGCACAGGCCTCACCCGCGCCTACGCCGTCTCGACGCCCC
>JAYUKI010001125.1:0-2603 GCA_043764595.1 Myxococcales bacterium
CAAGCTCTCGGGCAAGGGCTCGAGCTTGAGACCGTCGACCGCCGTCACCGAGAAGCCCTCGCGCGTGAGGTGATGCGACAGCGTGTACCCCGCCGGCCCGAGCCCGACGACGAGGACGTTCTTGCCGTTGTACGGCAAGCTGTACGGGCGAAGGACGTTGAGCGGGTTCCAGCGCGTGAGAAAGCCGTAGACTTCGAGGCCGAACGGAAGATTGAGCACCTCGGTCAAGACGCGTGTCTCGGCCTGCGGGATGTTCACTGGCTCCTGCTTTTGGAAGACGCACGCCTTCATGCAGTCGTTGCAGATGCGGTGCCCCGTGCCAGGGCACATCGGGTTGTCGATGCAGATCGTGGCGAGCGCGCCGAGCACGTCGCCGTCACGCCGAAGGACGTGCATCTCGCTGATGCGCTCTTCGAGCGGGCACCCCTCGAGCAAGACCCCGAGCGGGTTTTTCTTCACTTCGTTGGTCTTGTTGTCGCGCAGGCCCTTCGAGCACGAGTCTTTGTCGCGCTCGTGGCAGTAGAGGCAGTAGTCGATTTCCTGCTCGACCTCGCGCGGTCCCGCTCGCCGATCGGTGAGGGCGAATCCATCCCGCTCGCGCCTGTGCTCTTTCGGGCCGACGAACATCTCCGGGAGCGCAGGATCGGGCCTTACGACCTCGACCAGGCTCGAGAAGTCGAGGTTCTTCGGTGCGTGGAGCGAAGGCCATCCGTGTGCGACGTCCGCGTGGTCGTGCCTGCGGTGCGCGAGCCAGGCTTCGATGGCGTCGAGGACGTACGCGGCGAGGGTGCCGTCCTCGGCGTCGGTCGGAGCAACCGACGCGACCGCAGCGACCGACGCGACCGTGTTCACGATGCGCGCGGTGACGGGATGGGCGAGCAACGCCGCCCGAAGGAGCGATGCGCGCTCCTTGAGCTCAGGAGTCCAGGCTGCTCCGCCCGCTTTTGCACTTTTTCGTGCCGTTTCGTCGATTTCCACGATGCGAACGACGGCCGTCGCGGTCGCGAGCTCTTCGTCGTCTTTGGCCGACGCAAAAACGCCGACCGCGGCCATCGCGACCGCAGTGGACTCGGCGGCGCTCCCCTTCCACCCCTTCCCGGCCCCGTCCTTCAAGACGCGCTTTTTCGCGAATTGCCCCTTGAACGTCCAAAGCGGACCGCGCGAAGTGGTCTCGGCGGCGAGGGTGGCGACCTCTTTTTGCACCGAGAAGAGCTGCGCGACGAAGCGCGAGACATACGGCGCGGCGGCCAAGATGGCCGTGCTGGTCTCTTCGGGCTTCATGCCTTTGCCTTGGCATTCCCGGTAGCGCGCGAAGGTCTTGGCGGCTTCGGGAGCCTCGAGCGAAAACCAGCGAACGAACGTGTCGTGGAGCACGGCGAGCCGCGTCGGATCGTAGAGATCGGCGTACGAAAACCCCGGAATTCCCAAGGCCATGTCGGCCCTAGGGAGGCCATCGGGCGGGGGCATCGATGGGCGGCGGAGCGTGGGGTAAATCGCGGCGGGGGGCTCGGGGAACGTGCTCACGACGCGATCAACCTTCCTTCTTTTCGGACGGTACGAAGGCAGTCTGTGCGAGGTCGCCCTCCTCGAATCCGAAGTAAACGGCGCACTGCTTGAACATGAATTTTTGGCCGTCCGCCGAGGTGAGGTCGACGCGGTACGTGTTGATGAACTTCACCGAGTCCTTCAGCCACTGGTCCCACGCTTCTTTCGAGACTTCCTCGAAGATGCGCTTCCCGAGATCGTTTTTGTAGGGCTGACGAGCGAGGCCCGCCAGGTCTTTTTTGAGCTTCACGCAGTGGACGATGCGGACGTCGGTCATGGTGGCAGCCCTTCTAGTTCGGTGAGCCGAGGACTTCAATCGGACCCAGCGCACCTTCGCAGCGAGCGCCGTCACCTTCGTTACGCACACGGTCCGCGCCTAGGGGCACGAGCTAGCTCGTGCAGAGCGGTCTCAAAAGCCAAAAGCGAGCTGAACGACGCCCCGACGGGCCACACGCGCCACGCGGAGCTCTTCCGGCGACCCGTGCTCGAGGACCGTGAGCCTCGCTTTGGGCGCGTGGGCCGAGACCTGCATCATGGCGACGTCGGGTTCGTTGTTGACGAGAGAAAGATGGCAGAGCGCAACCAATGGGTCCCCGAAGGCGCCCATCGCGCGAACCAGGAGGCCCGTTTCGTCGTTCGACAAGTGCCCCAAACCACCCGTGATTCTGCGCTTGAGGCGGTCCGCGTAGGGGCCCGTCGCGAGCCGTTTGGCGCAGTGGTTCGCTTCGAGCATCACGACGTCGGTTGCGGCCAGGAATGCGTCGAGGCCCTTCGGCACGTGGCCGAGATCCGTGGCGTAGCCGAACGCGCCGTCCGCACTCGAAATGCGGAGAGCGACGTTGGGCGCGTCATGAGGAAGGTGGTGGGCTTCGATCACGAGGTCACCCACCGTGACGTTTGCGGACGGCGAGAGCGGAAGAACCGGAAAGCGCAGTCGGGAGGACGGAGCCTTCACGCCCTCGTGGAGCACGATTGGGCAGCGAAGCGCCTTGCCGAGGCTCACGAGGTGGGCGGCATGGTCCGCGTGCTCGTGCGTGACCACGATCGCGTCGACGCCT
>JAYUKI010001126.1:0-8816 GCA_043764595.1 Myxococcales bacterium
CCAAGAGTTTTTCGACTCGAAGGGTGTCGCCCTGGGAGACCCGGTACTGCTTTCCGCCTGTTTTGATGACCGCGTACATGAAGTCCCTCTTCTTGCCCACATCTCATCGAGACGCAAGGCCATTGGCCGACCGATGCGGAGTGAATCGAGTGAATCGAAGATATCGATTCCCTCCGACCGCGGCGGCGGGGTTTCCGAACGAGAAGAAGCTCCCGATTCGGGACGCGGGAGTATACGGGCCCTCGGGCCCATGTAAAGCCGAAACGGCGAGAGCGCGGGCTTTCCGGGGACGCGGGAAAATCCCTACGATTCCAAACGGTTGAGAGCCCACCGAGTAGGATTGGGCCCCATTTGGGGGCATTCCACCCCGCTGGCGCGCTTGGAGGCGAGGGTCCGCTGAGGCTGTCGAATTGAACCCAAAGGAACCAAAAGGTGTCGTTCGGCGGGGCCCCGCGTGAAAAGCCGGCCGGACTCGGTCATACTGCAGCACCCGCTCCCATGACCACCTTGCGCGCCCTTTCTTTCGTTCTCGCCTCCTGCCTTGGGTTTACCAGCTTGGTCGCTTGCGCGAGCCAAGACCCAGGGGCCTACGAAATCGTCCCTCGAAGGACGGCTGGGGGGCCACCCATCCTTCCGACGACTCCCACCGGAAACCCACCCCCTCCGACGGACGGCGGGACGCCCCCTCCTCCGACCGATGGTGGTACGGCCGGCAGCGTGGTGTTCGGCACGGCGTTCGTTGCAGGCAACGGCGGTACGGACAAGCTGCAAACGGTCCACATGGGCAACGGTGGACCGGCGAACATCGACGCTGCGAAGACCAGCGATTGCCTCGGGTGCCACGGCACGTCCGGGACGGCGATGAACAAGTTCTTGGCCGCAGGTGTCGCGTCCGAAGCGAACGCCGAGGTGGGCGTGAAGCTCGCCAACGGCACGCTGCGAACCACGCGAAGCGGTGCCGCACCGGACACCATCTTCACCATCGATCTTGTCGCTGGCGACAACATCGCCAATGCGCGGACGGGCGTGCGAAACGCGACGCGGTTCAAGGACATGAGCACTGCGGTCACCTCCGGTGGCTGCAACCAGGGGGCATGCCACGGTGGTGCCCAAGGCGTGATCTTCAAGCCATGAAAGAGCTCGTATGAAGCTGGTTTACGGCCTCGGCGCTCTCGGCATTCTCACCGCCGCCGCCCTGTTTTCGGCGTGCGCGAGCCAAGATCCTGGCTCGCACGAAATCGTCCCTCGAAGAACCACCGGCGGACCTCCCGTGGTCACGGGCACGCCCACGGTGACGGGCACTCCACCCACCGACGGCGGTCCCCCCGGTCCGGCGCAGAGCCTCGTGTTCGACAAGCCCTTTGCCCCCGCCATGGGAGACACCGCCACCATCCAGTCGAAGCATTTGAACGGGATGGGCCAATCGAACGGCGGCCCCCAGTCCATCGACGACGCGAAGAAGACCGACTGCACGATGACGTGCCACAAGGCGGGCGGTACGGCTCCGGCGTTCCTGATCGGTGGTGTCACCAAACCCAACGCCGAGGTGGGCATTCGGCTCGCGGGCGAGTCGGTGGCCAAGACCACCCGCGCCACCAAAGAAGGCTTCTTCTTCCTCGAGACCGGCGGAACGGTGGTCGGCTCGAAGGTCTCGGTTCGCGACTCGGCTACGAACGAGTCGGCGATGAACACCTCGCCTTCGTCCGGGGGGTGCAATTCGGGCGCTTGCCACGGTGGACCGATGCAAGGCGATATTTTCAAAGGCAAGTAGCCGAAAAGAGGCTCCTCCGGGGCTTCCGACCTCTCGCGAGATCGCAGATACTGCGCGCATGTCCAAGGGCTACCTCGCACTCGTCCTCCACGCGCACCTGCCCTACGTGCGCCACCCGGAGCACGAGCGGCACCTCGAAGAGCGCTGGCTCTACGAGGCCCTCCTCGAGTGCTACCTCCCGCTCTTGGATGCCTTCGATCGCCTCGAATCCGAGGGCATTCCGTTTGCGGTGACCATGAGCCTCACGCCGCCTCTCGCGGCCATGCTCTCGGACGATCTCTTGCGGCAACGCTTCGAAGCGCACCTCGAGCGCCTCCGTGAGCTTTGCGACAACGAGACCGTCCGCGTCGCCGGAGATGCTCGGTTCGAGCCCATCGTCGCATTTTACCGCGAGCACCTGACGAGGTCGCACGAGGTCTGGCACAGGCACGGCGGACGCGTGATAGACGGCCTGGTCCATCACTGGGACGCTGGAAATCTAGAGCTTTTGGCGTGCTCGGCGTCCCACGCGTACGGACCGGGAATGCTCCCCGCGCGGGAAGGGATCTTTCCGCAGCTCGCGCTGGGCATGCGCGCGTTCGAATCGCTCGTGGGACGCGCTCCCCGCGGTGCGTGGCTTGCCGAATGCGCGTACCACCCGGACTTCGACGCCGACCTCGCGCGCGCTGGTGTAAAGTACACGCTTGTCGATTCCCACGGGCTCACGAACGCCGATCCGCGTCCGCCTTTCGGGGTGCACGCTCCCGTGGTCTCACCCTCCGGCACGGCCTTTTTTGCCCGCGATCCCGAGTCGAGCCGCGTGGTCTGGTCCCGGCACGAGGGCTATCCCGGGGACGTCTACTACCGGGATTTTTACCGCGACATCGGCTTCGATCTCCCCGCGTCCGAGCTCCGGGGCGAGGTCGGACCCTACGGAACGCGCGTGATGACCGGGTTGAAATACCACCGCATCACCGGCGATTCGGACCACAAAGAGCCCTACATGCCGGGCGAGGCGCGCGCACGCGTGTGGGAGCACGCTGGCGATTTCGTGCGCGGTCGGCGCGAGCAAGTCGAGCACCTCGCGAAACACCTGCCGCAGGCCCCCATCGTCGTGGCGCCCTACGACGCGGAGCTCTTCGGTCACTGGTGGTTCGAGGGCCCCTGGTTCTTGGAGGCCGTGTTTCGTCGGCTCGCGATCGAGGGGACGGACGTGGTCCAGGCAGTGACGCTCGGAGGTTATCTCGAGCGCGAGCCGTACTGTGTGCAATCTACACCCAGTGCGTCCTCGTGGGGGGCGGGTGGATACGGCGAGGTGTGGGTCGGTCCGGAGGCGGCGTGGACGTGGCGTCACGTGCACCACGCGACACGCTGGGCCGCGCAGCTCGTGCGCGACCATCGACACGCCACCGGCCATCGCGGCAGGGCGCTCGATCAGGTCGTGCGGGAGCTTTTGCTCCTTCAATCGAGCGACTGGGCCTTCATCCTGAAGACAGGGACGTCCACGGGCTATGCGGACGCACGCATTCGCTCGCACACCCATCGGCTGCGTCACCTCGGATGGCTCGTCGAGAAGCCCGTCTGGGACGCCTCCGACGTGGCCTTCGTCGACGACGTGTGTGCCCGTGATGCGTTTCTCGCAGGCCTTTCGTCGGACCAGCTCCGTGACGTTTTTTAGAGGACTTGCTCTACGACGGAGAGTCGGGGCCGTGCCTGTCCTTCGAAGAAAGCCTGCCTACTTCGTCGCTGCGGGCGTCTCTTCTTCGCGGAGGCGGATCGGTCCGAACTTGCTCGGATCGTACGGTTTTGGGTCTTTTGCAGAGTAAAAGGCGCGAATCTTGTCCATGTCGGCCCGCACGTCGCCGGTCATGCGAATGGCGGGTCCCAGGCCCGCTCGCTTCCGTGCGAAGTCGAGATATCCCGTGACCACGGGCACGTCGGCGCCGCGGGCTATGTGGTAAAATCCCGACTTCCAGTGCTCGGCCCGGGACCGCGTTCCCTCGGGTGGGATGCCCAGCACGAAGGCATCACGCGTCTTGAACTGCTCGACCATCTGATCGACGACGTTCGTGTGCTTGCTGCGGTTGATGCCGATGGCTCCGACGCGGCGAAGGACCGGGCCAATCGGGCTCTTGATCCACGAGTCCTTGACCATCCATTCCATTTGGAGCCCGATGCTCTGAAGGATGGCGACGAGCAAGAGGCCGTCCCAGTTGCTCGTGTGGGGCACCGCGAGGGCGACGTACTTCTTCTCGGGCGGGACGTCCCCTTCGTACTGCCATCCGGAGAAACGAAGCGACAGTCCTGCCAGCGGGTTCGGTTTCACACCACGACGTTAGACAAATTGGGCCCTCCCCGAGAACCATTTCTCTCGGGCACCCCACCCATCCAGCGGCCAAAAACAGGAACGTCCGATTCCTCCGAACATTCCGACGCCTCCCCCGATGCGCGAAGGGCCCGGCGTGGCCCGCCTTCGCCCGTCTCGAGGCGTTTTTTCAAGCCCCAATCGTGCGGGCGACCTTCCCCCTTGCGTCGCGCGGCTTGCCGTAGAAAAAGAGGAGCCATGGCCACTCATGCCCTCCGCGGAACCTTTACGGCGCTCGTTACCCCCTTCCTGGACGACGGCTCGGTCGACGTCGCGACGTTCGAGCGCATCGTGGAGGCGCAACTCGCCGGAGGCATCACGGGGCTCGTTCCGTGCGGCACCACGGGAGAGAGCCCAACCCTCGAAGCGACCGAGCAGCTCGATCTCGTGAAGCGTTGCGTGGCTCTCGCGAAGGGACGATCGAAAGTCGTCGCCGGCACCGGGTCGTTCTCCACGAAGAAGACCATCGAAGCCTCGGTGGCTGCCGAGAAGGCCGGCGCGGACGCCGTCATGGTCGTTGTGCCGTACTACAACAAGCCCACGCAAGAGGGGCTCTTCCAGCACTTCGTCGCGGTCGCAAAAGCCGTCTCGTGCGACGTCGTCGTCTACAACATTCCTGGACGCACCGGCATCGACCTCGCGGCCGACACTCTCCTGCGCATCGCGGAGGCCGCTCCCAACGTGACGACCACGAAAGAAGCCACGGGCAACGTCCTGCGCGCCCAAGAGCTCGTTCGCCGCTCGGAAGGCAAGCTCACGGTGCTTTCGGGCGACGACGGTCTCACGCTCCCGATGATCTCCGTCGGCGGTCAGGGCGTCATCAGCGTCACCTCGAACCTCTTCCCGGGGCACGTCTCGCGCACCACGCGACTTGGCCTCGAAGGAAAGTGGGACGAGGCTCGAGCCGCGCATTTTGCCCTACTTCCCGTTCACGACGTGATGTTCGTGGAGGCCAATCCGGGCCCAGTGAAGGCCGCGATGGCCGCCCAAGGCTTTGGCACCGAGTACGTTCGTGGACCGCTCGCCAAGATCTCCGAGGCCTCGCGTGCAAAGGTGCTCGACGTGGTGAAATCGTTCTTGGCGAAGGCGGGTCCGGACCCGCGCGTCTCGTGAGCCAGCTCGTACCGCTCGCGGTGATCGGCGCGACGGGCCGAATGGGACGCGCCGTCGTACGGCTCGCCGAAGGGGCCGGCTTTCGTGTGGTGTGCGCGCTCGCCGCCGACGCAAAAGGCATCGACGCAGGAGAGCTCGCTGGGACCGGGAAATGCGGAGTGCTCGTCACGAGCGATCTTGGCGTCCTTGCGGCCTCGGGGGCGAAGGTCGCCATCGATTTCTCCCACCCCTCCGCCCTGGCGGATTTGGTTCTGGCGTGCGCGTCGGCGAACGTGGCCTTCGTGAGTGGCACCACGGGGCTGGATGCCAGCGGGGAGCACGCTCTCGAGGCCGCAGCCGCCGCGATTCCCGTCTTGTGGGAGCCGAACATGAGCGTGGGCGTGCACGTTCTGGGGGCCGTCGTACGTCGCGCGATCGAGCTTTTGGGGCTCGAGTTCGACGTGGAAGTCGTCGAATCCCACCACAAGCACAAGGCCGACGCCCCGAGCGGAACGGCCATACGCTTGGCCGAAGTGGCCATTGCGGCACGAAACGCCCTTGGCTCCGAATCCCGACTTCAGCACGGGCGAGAGGGAAAAAAGACCACGCGCGTCGCCGAAGAGATTGGCATGCACGCGGTGCGCGGTGGGGACGTGATAGGCGATCACACCGTGCATTTGCTCGGCGCGGGCGAGCGCCTCGAGCTCACGCACCGCGCCACCGGTCGTGAGCTCTTTGCGCAAGGGGCTCTGCGGGCGGCCAAGTGGATGGTCGGAAAGCCCGCCGGACGCGTGCATCTGGCCGATGTCTTGGGCTGAGGACGCTCGTTTCGGGCTTGTTTTCTAGGGAAACCGAAGTCGGATTCGACGGGGCGCTGGTCGTTCGGACGTCGATCTCACGCGTGCGTGATCGAGACCTTGCCCGCTTCGGTCACCAGAGAGAGCAGCGCGAATCCACCCGAGAGCAGGAGCAGCTTCGTTTCCCTCGGGCCACTTGGTGCGGCCAGCCACGCATGGCGCTCTTCGCCGAGCTCGGGGAACACGTGGCCCGCGTCGACTCCAGGAATGCCGAACACCGCGGTCGCCCCGCGTTTGAGATCGAATCCGAGGTTTTGGCAGACCCGCAACGTGAGCCCGTCGGCGCGAACCACCACGCACGCGACGAGGCCCGGATCCTTCGTGCGCACGGCCACGATCGAGGCGGCGTGCGTGGCCATCGC
The DNA here is from genome assembly GCA_043764595.1 of Myxococcales bacterium. Taxonomy (GTDB): domain Bacteria; phylum Myxococcota_A; class Polyangia; order Polyangiales; family Polyangiaceae; genus JAAFHV01. The sequence continues at coordinate 6,427 of JAYUKI010001126.1, forward strand.
TTCCCTGCAAAGGCGCTCGGCGTCCTTCGTCGACAGCGGGCCGAACGTCGAGCGCTCGCGAAGCGACTTTCCGATCATGTCGGCCGATTAACCCATTCGCCGTCGCGTACGCCAGCCGAATCGCGAAACCCCTCGCGCGGCGGCGCGGTCGCGCATGGTGTTCGTCGGCGTCAGAAGCGAAACGTGAGCGGTCCACGCGCGGCGCTGCGAGACATCGTGTCGACGTGGTGGGGCGCAAAAAGAAGCACCGCGGCGCCCGCGACGAGCGTGACGAGCCCTACGACGTACGTGACTTGAACGCCCGTGCGCATTCCGCGCGTCTCGTCCTGCAGGCTCTCGAGGCGCGAATCTCCGACGCGCGCGGCGGCATCTACGGCGTCGAACTTCGCTCCGAGCGCCGTGGCGTCGACGATTGCTCCGACCACGAAGGTCGTCGCGCCCACGGCGATGCCGACGGCTCCCACGGTTGGCCAGACCGTCGTCGTGATCGTGTGCTTTGGCGTTTCGAGCGGAGGCTCGGGATGCCTCGTGGTCTTCGGCTCCGCAACGAGGGAGACGAGGAGCTCTTCGCGCTTGCCCGCCACCACCTCGATGCGCTGCTCGAGGCGAAGGTAGCCTTCGTGCTCCACGACCACCTTGTGCTCTCCGACCGAGAGCGAAAAGTCGTGCGGCAGCAAGGTCGGCTCTTGGTCGTCCACGCGGGCATGCGCTCCTACGACCGTGGCCCGGAGCGACAGCACTCCACGTGAAAGCTTCTCTTCGAGCTCGGCGATGCGGCGGCGCACGGTTTCGGCGTCCGATACTGTTGGATTCTTTTCGAGATACCCACGGAAGTTGTCGACGGCTTCGCGGTGGCGTCCCAGGGCGACGAGCGCTTCGGCCGCGTAGCGGTATGGCAAATTGGCCTTTGGAACGAGTCGTTTGGCCCTTTCGTATTCGCGCAACGCGCCTTCCGCGTCCCCACGTCCGAAGAGGGTTATTCCGGTTTGCATTGCAGCACGAGCTTCGCTCTCGGGACTTTGTTCGGCCCGAGGAGCCGTCTGTGCGAAAGTGGGTGTCTCGGCCACGGCAAGCAGACACGACGCGCCGATCGCGATCTGGGCGAAACGAGAGCGAGCCCGGTTCGTCATAGGACCTTCGAGAGCGAGACGTCGAGCTCGGGCATCATCTTCGCGCAGAGGCTGTCGAAGGTCTGGGTGCCCAGGCGGAGGCGGGCTTGCAGCTCCGCGCGCACGGCGTCCGCAAGGTGCGCACGAACTTTCGACAAGCGGCGAGCTACGGTCGCTCGATTCACTCCGAGTCGTGGAGCAATGGTGTCGATCGAGGCTCCCTCCTTCACGCTCCAACGCAGGAGATCGCGGTCCCCCGCTTCCAGACTTGCCATCACTCGGACGATGACGTCGTCGAATGCGCCGCGATGCGCCCGAACGAGCGCGGAGAGCTCCGGGTCGCCGGCTGCCGGTTGGTCCTCGAACACTCGCGCGTCTCCGATGGGGACTTCGCGCGGCTTTTTGCGTGCGAAACCTGCGAGCTCACGCTTGGCGACGAGGAGAATCCAAGCCGAGAGCGGCACCTGTCCCGTGTAGACCGCAAGCTTCGGTTTTCGCTTCTCCGTTCCGACGAACATCGACTCGCGGACCGCGCGCACCGTCGCTTCGAGCAGATCGGCGTCGCGGGTGACCGAACCGAGCTTTCGCGCCAGTGGGCCCATGACGGTCGCCTCGAACGTACGCATGGCCTCGGCGTCATTCTTGAGACTTGCCACTGCCAAGAAGAAGTCGGCCGCCGAAAGCTCACGCCACGAAAACTCCCGCTCCGCTCGGCGCGCCCCGAGCTCCTTCGCGAGCTCCGCGGCTTCGAGGCGGACCTTCGGGTGCGCATCGCGGCCCGTTTCCCAGGCTCTGCGGAGACCCTCCTCCAAGTCGGGAGTGTCTTCGACCGCGCGAACGGCGTCGGGCAAAGAACCCAGAAAGTGCTCGCGTAGCCGTTCCATTCGCGTCTTCGCAGGCTAACACCTCCGCGTTCTTGGCGTCCTTCGCCTTCGTGCGGCCTGGCGGAGGGCGGCGCCGCAGGAAATGGGCAAAACCGTGCTAACTTTCGAGGGTGCCTTCGCTGTCCACGAGCCGCTCCCGCGAGTGCCCCGACGAGGAATCGTTGTGGCATTACGCGGAGGGGAAGCTCGTCGGCGACGGCTTGGAGGCGGTAAGGGCGCACCTCCAGAAGTGCTCCATTTGCCGCGCGGGCATTGCGTCCTTCGGGACGACCAAGAGCGCACCGGTCGAGTCCTCGCCGTCGAACGAAGCGCCGCCTTTCGATGCGATGCCTCGCGAGCTCGACGGACGGTACCACCTCGAAGAAGAGCTCGGCCGCGGAGCGAGCGCGACCGTGTA
>JAYUKI010001127.1:0-8816 GCA_043764595.1 Myxococcales bacterium
ATGCTCCGCCAAGACGACGAGCCCCATCCCACCTTCGCCGAGGCGACGGAGTACCCGGTATTTTCCGGCAATGACCTCCCCTGCGTTCATGCCTCCCTCGCGCGGCGGGCTCGGACGGTTGGTCGGCATGGACAGGCGAGGCGCCTTCTCGTTTGCGTGTTCACGGCGCGCGCGTTCGAAACCTTTGGGGCGGACGAGTGCCGCAGGTCTTGGTCGAGCGGGTGAACGTGCGCGAAGTCACGATTCGTCGAGCCTATCACCACATGGTCCGAATGCACGGTCGGGATTTGGCGTGGTGTCGGGCGTGTGTGTCCCTGACGTGGGGCTTTCGGCGGCGGGGCCGATGGAGCGTGGCCTGTGGGGCGATTCCCGAGTAGAACGCGCCTCGATGCAGGCCTACCTCGATCTTCTCCGCCTCGTGCTCGCGAAGGGCAAGCATCGCGACGATCGCACCGGCACCGGCACGATTGGCCTCTTCGGTCATCAGATGAGAGTGGACCTCCGCGAGGGGTTTCCGCTTCTCACGACCAAGAAAGTCCACTTCAAGTCGGTGGCGCACGAGCTCCTCTGGTTCTTGCGCGGCGAGACGCACACGAAGTCCCTCCGCGAGGCGGGGGTGCGCATCTGGGACGAATGGGCCACACCCGAGCAGACCGCGCGTTTTCATCGCGGCGAAGGCGATCTCGGGCCCGTGTACGGTCACCAATGGCGAAACTTCGGAGCCACCCTCCGTCCAGACGGAACCTATGCGCCCGACGGCAAAGACCAAATCAAAGACGTCGTCCGCGACATCCGAGAAAAGCCGAACAGCCGCAGGCTCGTGGTCACCGGCTGGAATCCACGCGAGGCCGACCTCGTGGCCCTCCCTCCGTGCCACACGCTCTTCCAGTTCTACGTGCAGGACGGCGAGCTTTCCTGTCAGCTCTACCAGCGAAGCGCGGACCTCTTTCTCGGAGTGCCCTTCAACATCGCGAGCTATGCGCTCTTGATCCACATCGTCGCGCACTCCACTGGGCTTCGCGCGGGAGAGCTCGTTCACACCTTCGGGGACGCGCACCTCTACGTGAATCACTTGGAACAAGCCAAACTGCAGCTCGAGCGCGACACTCGTCCGCTGCCCCAGCTTCGTATTTCGTGCGCGCCGAAAGAGCCCTGGGACTACGCCTTCGAGGACTTCGCCATCGAAGGGTACGATCCCCATCCGCACATCAAGGCCGAGGTGAGCGTGTGAAGCCTCTCGCGATCGTCGTGTGCGTGGCCGACGACGGAACGATCGGCAAAGACGGCGCTCTCCCGTGGCACATCCCCGAGGATTTGCGGCATTTCAAGGCCGTGACGATGGGCCACGCGATGATCATGGGCCGAAAGACCCACGCCTCGATCGGTCGCGCGCTTCCCGGTCGTCGCAGCATCGTGGTCACTCGCGATCCCGCTTATTCTGCACCGGGCTGCGAGGTTGCTTCATCCCTCGACCGAGCCCTCGAGCTTGCCCGCGAGACCGACGAAGAGCCTCGTATCGTGGGTGGCTCGGCGCTCTACGCCGAGGCTCTCCCGAGGACCACCCGCATCTACATGACGCGCCTCCATCGGAACGGGTGCGGCGACGTGTTTTTCCCACTCGAAGCGCTTGGCGATTTCGAGACGACCGAGGCCAAAAAGGGCGAAACCCCCGAGGTCGAGATGCTCGTTCTCGACCGTGTTCGAGGTCTGCATGCGTGACCTCGCCCTCGCGATTCTCCTCCTTCCCATTGGGCTCGCGCTCTTCGGTTGTCCGGCTGCTGCGCGTCCACCGAACCCGATCGAGCAATGCACGGCTCTGTGCCAATCCGAGGCCGGAAAGGCCTGCTCGGAGCCCGAGTGCGCGCGCGGCTGCGAGCTCGTCTTGGACCGCATCGTCGAGCGCGAAACCAAGGGAATCGTCGCGTGCGTGGCCAAGTCGCGCCGTCGCTGCTCGGACACCGCGTGGGCCGAGTGCGCGTCGCTCGTCGGACCCCACGCCGACGGCGGACCTCCCGCGCTGCCTCCGCCCGATCCTTTCGACGAATAACGCGTTTGGCTTCGCCGCGCGTCGTCCTTCTCCTCGAAGCAGAGGGCTAGGCGATTGTGCTTCCTCGCGCCCACGTCCGCACCTATGGACAGTGCGCGAAGATGAAAGCCTTTTCCGACTCCCTCGAGCGCGAGCACGTATTCAACGTTCCCCCGAAGCGCGTCGTGTCGCTCGTGCCGAGCGATACGTTGACCCTCGCGGACCTCGGGTGCGAGGGAGCCCTCGTGGGCCGTACCGACTACTGCGAGCTGCCGAGCGACGTCGTGGCGAAGCTGCCATCCGTCGGGGGGACTAAAAATCCTCGACTGGACGCGATTTGCGATCTCTCGCCCGACCTCGTCCTCGCGAACAAGGAAGAGAACACGAAGGCGGATCTCGAGACGCTCTTGAAGCGAGGCATCCGCGTCTACATCTGTTTCCCGACACGTGTGGCCGAGGGAATCGCGCACATGGCGCGGCTCGCACGGATTTTCCACGTCGAGCGCGATCCGAAGGTCCTTGGGCTCGTGAAGGCCGGCTACGAAATGCTTCGCGAAGCCGAAGAGGCCCGCAAAGGTCGCGTCCCGCTCCGCACGTTCTGCCCCATCTGGATGAGCCCACTCATGACGATCCACGGCAACACGTACATCAGCGACGCGCTCGATCTTGCAGGTGCCCAGAACGTGTTTGCCGATCGGGAGCGCCGCTATCCACTCGCTGCGGATCTCGGCAAAGCGAACCCGCTCCCGCCGGAGGACATTGTCGGTCGCGACACACGGTATCCACGTGTGCCTCTCGAAGAAGTGGCGAGCCGCGCGCCCGAGCTCGTGCTCTTGCCGAACGAGCCGCACCCGTTCTCCGAAGAGGACGCGAAGGTGTTCTTGGGACAAGACACGCCCGCCGCCCGCCGAAAAGCCGTGGTGCTCACCGAAGGAAAAGACATCTCGTGGTACGGCTCGCGCGCCATCGAGGGCCTCCCGCGCCTACGCGCGACCATCGATCGCTTCCGCGAGAGTGTGTAGGCTGCACTTGTCGTGCGGTCAGCGGGCCGTGCGGGTGTCGGTGGCGAGCAACGCGAACACCGCGTGATCGAGCCATCGTCCGTGGCACCGTTCGGCTTCTCGCGAGATGCCTTCGAATCGAAACCCGAGCCTTCGAATGACCGCGAGCGACGCGTGGTTGTCGGTCGAGGCGGCCACGCGGACGCGGTGCGCGCGGAGCTGGGAAAACGCCCATCCGACGACCTGTCCGGCCGCCTCGGTCATGTACCCACGACCCGCCGCATCGAGCCGCAGCCAATAGCCGAGCTCGACGTTTTCATGCATGTGCGAGAACGCTTCGAGGCCGACGATGCCCACCATGCGTCGGGTGGTCCGCTCGCGGATGACGAACCGCGTGGCGCGGCCGAGGTCCCAGTCGGACGAGCTCGCGTCGGCGTACCGATGCGTCGAGTCGAAGTCGAACGTGTAGGGAACCCAAGGCAGAAAAGGCTCGAGGTGCGCGCGCGAGGCCTCCACCGCGGACCACATGTCGCGCGCGTCCTGGGCGTCGAGCGCCGTGAGCACGAGGCGTGTGGTCTCGAGGGGGCGAGCGCGGACTTCGGCGCGTGTGGGGACCGCGAGCATTCGGGCCCCGAGCGTCGCAAATATCCTCCCCGTTGGAAACGTCGAAAGAGGGGATCCCCTCGAACGCCGTTCTCGCTTCCGTGTCCGAGGGCCGTTACGGCCGCCGAGCACGCAGAGCCTGCGAGCGGCGCCCGAGCGACGAACGCGACGGCGCGTTCGCCCCGCCACTCGCCGCTTCGGCTAGCGCTTCAAACGCGGGTCTTCTTGCGTGGTTTCGGGGCCGGAAGGTCCGGGTACGCGAGCACGAGGTCTCGTGCCGGACGTTCGACCGCTTCGAGCGGGCTCGTGACGAGATCGCGCTCGCCTTGGGCGAAGCAGAGGGCTTCTCCCGCCTCGGGCTCGCCTGCGTTGGGTACGATGGCCCCGCTCTTGTGGAAGCGCAGCGAGCCTTGGATGCGCCTTCGGAGCGCGAGGTGACCCTGCAAGAAGTCGCCGGACTTGCGGTCGCGCACGGCGACGCAGAAGCCGTCGCGGAAGTGGTACTCGGTGTTCCGAGTCACGTACACGCGGTGGCGACGGCGCTCGGGCTGCGAAAGGGACTCTTGGAGCTTTTCGGCGTGCATGGGAAGGCACCTTCGCCAAAAGCGTTCGACGTGGCCAAGTTCTCGACCCGAGCGTTCAAGCCTGCACGGAGGACCGCTCGGAACATTTCAGATCTGAACGCAGCCGAACCGAGGGGGAAGGCACCACTGGCGCTAGTGCTCGAAATCGTTTGAATTATTCGTGACCCTCGGGGCCTCGGTTCTTGGCATCGGCTGTGCAAAACGGCGTTCGGGCCAACGGGCCAAGCGACGTGAACATGCAAGGGAGCGGGAGCCGAGACGCATGAGCAGCGAGGATGAAGCGAAGCCCATGAACGACGAAACACCGCCGACGGAGCGACCGACCACGCCCTGCCCAAGGGACGACGGAGCGCACAGCGCCCTGCTCGAAGAGCTGCAATGCGCGCTGGAGATTGCGCGTAGGTCGATGCGCCCGCCCCAAATCTGAGGCGAAAGTCGAGACTGGTGGGGTGCCGCGTGGCACGTGGGCACGTCGGACCGTGCAAGTGATGGGGACTGCTCCGCGCCTCTCCATCCACCCGGCGCATGCTGGCCACAAGGTCGCGGAATACTTGCCTCTCAGGCGAGAACGCGCCACGGAACGACGCGGAAGGAAAGCGAATCCAGGCTTCGCTCAAAACTAACTTGCGGCGAGGACCGCGTGGCGCAAGCAAGGCGCGGCGACGACGAATACTGCCGTGTTTCGAGGAGCCGCACCGCCGCATCCGGCGCGCGGAACCGGCGAGGTGGGCAAGCCATTTCTGAGCGGTCCTTAGAGACGCATCAGGCCCGGCTCGATGGGTACGTTCGTGCGAAGCTCGCCGAAGCGGATGTCGCTGGTGTCACCGTTGCGTTCGACGAGGCGGGTGAACGTGGGGCGCACGCGGTCCTTGCCGATGCCGAAGCGGATGGACTTCATGCCTCGTGATTCGGCCGACGGAAGCGCTGTGGCTTCGAGCTCGACATCGTCGCCGACGGCGAACGCCTTGAGATCGTAGCGTTTCCTGAGCAGTGCTAGGTCCCCCCCGAGCATGGCACGGAGGTCTTCGAGGCCAGCCGCCAGCGTGCGGGCGTCGTTGGCGCGCACGGCGCCTTGGCTCGAGCGGTTCCGGTAGGCCAAGCCTTCGGGCGTGACCCAATAAATGACCTCGTCCGGGGGGAAAAGCTCCCAGCGGAGTCGATCCGGAACCACGAGCGTCACACGGCCTTGTGAGAGGATTTGCGCCTTCATAAGGCCCATTTTGCGGACCTGCGTGAACGGACCGGCGAAGGTGCGAAGCCCCTGACGAGCCTTCGCCACGTCGTGGAAGAGCTCGTCGAGCTTCGCTCCGACGATGGGCGTTCGTTGGGCGGCATCGGCGGCATCGGCGAGCGCCCGTTTGGCGAGGCTGGGAACCAGCAAGCTCGACACGGATGCGAGGACGATGGATCGGCGAGAGAGAAGGGTCATGTCATCGGCGCTTCGGAGCGAGCAGAGGACCGCCCGCGCGTTTACGGCCTTCTTGGTAGGCCTTCGTGTCTTGGAGCAGAGGATCTTCCGGCAGGTCGGCGACTTGGACGGAGCGTTCGTGTGAATCATTCGTAGCAAACTCACGGCCCAAGTCGAAGCCGACGAATTTCCCGGCCAAATGCGGCCCCAGGCCCACCCAAAGAATCTTCGCGGTGGTGTCGGCCACGATGCCGTGGGTCGCGATGAGGGCGTCCAGGGTGCGTCGGTCGCCGATGGGACATGCGCCCTCACCGGCGGCGCACGTGCGGTCACGGAGGGTTGCCAGCATCGTTGCGGGCGTCGCCGTACCTTCCCGCACGGCAGGCAAGAGCTCGTCGAGCCGTGCCCTCCGCGCGACGGTCGTAGAGGACTTGCGCACCGCGAGGTTTCGCGGGTCGTCTTTCCACGGCCCCTCGAAGTGGTTGGTCAGAGCGACCCGCGATGGGTCCGTAAATGTCTCGATAATGTTGGCTTTTTCGTGGGGAGCTCGCTCCACGATGGCCACTCTTCCCTGACCGTCGGCGACGAACACGATGTGCGAGACCATGACCTCTTGGGAGGCGAGGATCGCCGTGGCTTCGGCGGTCGAGTGGGCTCGCTCGAGCGTGTCGCGGAGTGACACCACGACCGGGACCCCTCGTGTCTCGTTGTCGCGCGCGCGTCCCCCGTTCACCGAGACGTACACCCCCTCGGCGTTCATGCCCGTGAGCACGCCGACGAGCCCGGGCCATGACACGCTCGCGAAGGGAATGGCTCCGTCGGGTTTGACGAAGAAGACGGCCTTGTCGCGGTCGAAGACGTCGGCGGCGTCGAAATCGAACGCCCGCGCGACGAGCGTGTGACCGTTCGCCGTGGCCTTACCCGAGAGCGCGAACGCCGAGCAGCCGAGCAGTGGCGAGTGCTCGAAGCCGAGGGAGATGTCGTACAGCGCGTGGAGCGAGATCATGCGCTCGTACGTGGGGAGCTTGTCGGCGTATGGGTCGGGAGAAAAGGCCAGCGCCTCTGCGGCGATTTCGCGGCGTCGGGCGAGAGGAAAGTTCTCGGCGACGTTCCGGTGCATCACGCGCCCCATGTCGAACATGAGAATGCGCGCCGGCGAAAAGGGAACAATGGCAGCGAAGCCGTCCCACACCTCGCGCTCGTTCTCGACCATGCGATCGTAGAGCAGCGTGCCGTGTTGCGCGCCGATCTCCTCGGGGGTCCCTTCCAAGTGGGCTTCGATGAGGCCACGTTCGCGCGTGGCAAAGCCCTTTCCCACGTAGGTACGCGGGCCATCGGTTCGCTTCTCGAGCTTCGGAAACGTGATCGCCGGCGGCGAGACGCCCATCGTGAGACCGATGCAGGCGTGTGCCAAGAACGGCCCTGCGACCAGCAAACCAAGGGCCGCGAGCTTCTTTTTGTGGCGTGCTGCGAACGCCCGGGCCCTGCTCGCCAGGCCATTCGTCGTGGCGACCGTCGTCACCTTCGCGCCCGCGCACGCTCGCGTGCCCGAGCCAAGTCGTGGAGCGTGCCAACGACCGTCACGATGATGCGTGCCGGATCCTTCACGCCGTCGAAGTGGGTGACGCGGAGCGCTTCGGGTGGGTAGATGACGGGGACCTCGAGCTCGACGATGGGCATGTCGGCTTCGACCGCGCGCAGCAAGAGCTCGGACTCGTACGCGTAGCCTGGCGCGCGTCCGGCGAGCGCGAGCGTCCCCTCGATGGGGTAGCGTCGTAGGCCGCATTGCGTGTCGGCGAGCGCGCGTCCCGAAAAGTACGACAAGAAGAAGTTCGAGATGCGGTTCGAGAGCTGGTTTTTTCGAGGCGCACCCGCCGCGACGAGGTTTCGGATTCCGAGCACCATCGCGTTCGGATCACGCGACGCGTAGAGCACCGTGCGTGCCGACGCCGCGGGGTGCTGCCCGTCCGCATCCACGGTGAGCGCAACGTCGAATCCCAGGGCGCGCGCCGTGGCGAGGCCCGAGCGAAGGGCTGCTCCTTTGCCGCGGTTCTCGCCATGGGCCACCACGGTGCAGCCGAGCTCGTGCGCGAGCTTGCCCGTGCCATCGTGAGAGCCGTCGTCGATGACGATGAGCTTCTCGCCCGAGGCGGCTTCGGGCACTTCCCGACGCAGCTCGTCTACGACGGCACGAAGGCTCTTGGCGGCGTCGAAGGCCGGAACGAGCGTGCACGAGCGAAAGGGCAGGGGCTCCGCGTCGGCACCCGAGCGATTCGCTCGATGGGACGGGGCGCCGTTTTCGGCAGAAAGAGGAGCATCGTTCGATATTTTCAAGGTAGCTCAGGCCAAGGCCTAGCCCGTGGCCCTTGCCTGTCCAAGGAGAATTCACCGTGCCCTTCCGCTTGAGCATCGTTCGAGGCCCGCATGCTGGCGTCGTCCGTCCAGATCTTCTGGTCCGAATCGAGGCAATGATGCGTGTCCGCAATCTCGAAACTGAGGAGGCTTCATTCCTCCTAACGGACGATACTCAGATCCATAAATTAAATCGAGAATATCGGGGCTTCGACAAACCCACCGACGTGTTGGCATTCGCGCTCATGGAGGGGGAATTCGGTGCGATCTCTCCAGGCCTTCTCGGGGACGTCATCGTTTCCGTCCCCACGGCTCGGAGGCAAGCTCGGGAAGCGAAGCGTCCTCTGGTGGACGAGCTCACGATGCTCCTCGCGCACGGCCTCCTGCACCTCCTCGGCTACGATCACCGCACTGTGAAAGAGGACCGCGTCATGCGCGCCGAGACCGACCGACTCTCGACGGCAGCCGAAGCGGCGAGTCACGCGAAATCTTCTGCCACCAAGAAGCCTTCGCACAGCCTCAAAGAAGAGAAACCGTCGCCGGGCAATCGTCCAACGCAGTCCAAACGGGTCACCGTTGGACCCCGCCGGAGTCGCTGAACGGATGACACGGCGCGACGTCGGCAGGAGTTTTCCCGGGTCGGCGGAGAAGAAAACGTACAAAAGGCACGAATTTCCCTTGCGGGGGGCGATTAGCCGATGCTAGCCATGTGTCCAGCCCGTGAATTTGGGAGCCTTTTTAAAGCCCATTCGAGCGGGGGTCGAGTTTTCAGCGGGGAGCCATGCGGAAGTTGCGCGAGCGCAAACTCCGAAATCCTTCGCACTGAATTCACGAAAGAATTG
>JAYUKI010001128.1:0-2595 GCA_043764595.1 Myxococcales bacterium
TCCCGCGCAAAAAGACGTCCCCGGAGGGCCGGCGCGTAGCCGGGTTGAGTGGGTAGTCCGAACAGGCGTTTCCCGCAATCCGGAAGGGACTTTTGCCGGGATATTCGTCAGAAAAGCTGCCCGACGGCATGCCTCCGGGCCCCCGGGCGTGCAAGGCCCACCGCAGCTCGGATCACGGGGTTTCGTTCGTTCCCGGGGTTTCGACGCGCAGAACGCGGTCGATTCGGAGCTCGGTGCGACCCCGTCCAGGCAAGGTGTAGCCGATGGCGCGGGCGGGCTCGGTCTTCGTCACGATTTCGGTGATGCGCACGACGAGCTCGCGGATGGGCCTTCCCGCCCCCCGTACGGCCACTTTCACAGGCGTGCCGGAGGCATGGGCGGACACGAGAGCCGCCATGACCGAAGCGCGAACGCGATCGGTCGGGATGTGGGTCTCCCAGAGATCGCGGGGCGAAACGGGTCGCAGGACCTCGACGCAGCGCTCGAACACCTTTCGGAGCGCAGCCACGTCGCCCGAAGCGCGGTGCGTTCCTTCGGTGGCCAGACCGAAGTGCGTGCGAAGGGCCGTGAGCGAGTGGTTCGACAAGAGAAAGCTTCTCCTCGATAGGCCCAGGGTGTCGATCCAGTGGTCGAGCGCGACGGGCGCGCCGGCGCGTTCGAGCTCCTTGCGCAAGAACCGCGCGTCCCACGTGGCTGCGTGGGCCACGGGGACGGCCCCGTCCAGAAGTCGGCGAATCTCGTCCGCGAGAGCGTCGAATGTCGGCGCTCCGGTGAGCACTTCGCTCGAGAGGCCGTGCACCTGGCTCGCACCGCCCGCGCGCTCTTCTCCGGGCCACACGAGCGAATCGAGCCGCGCGACGCATTCTCCCCCGACGACCCGCTCGATGCAGACCTCGACGACGCGGTCCTTTTCGATGTCGAGCCCGGTCATCTCCAGATCGACGAAGGCGAACGGCACTTCGTCGATCGGAGATTCCCAGTGAGGACCTTGAGGCTCGTCGATGCCCACGGTCCTACGCGCGCTCGAGGGTCATGGCGATGCCTTGGCCGACCCCGATGCACAAGGCGGCCATGCCGCGCGACTTGCCGGTGCGCTTCAATGCATGCGCGAGGGTGACGAGGATACGGCACCCGCTCGAGCCGATGGGATGGCCCAAGGCGATGCCGCCGCCCTGCACGTTCACTTTCGAGGGATCGAGCTCGAGGCCGCGCAAGCACGCGAGCGACTGCGCCGCGAACGCCTCGTTGAGCTCGACGAGATCCAGATCTTGGATGCCCCACGACGCGCGTCCGAGAGCCTTTTTGCCTGCTTCGATGGGCCCTTCGCCCATGAGGCTCGGCGAGAGGCCGGTGGTCGCGGAGGACACGATGCGCGCGAGAGGCTCGAGCTTCTCGCGGACGAGCACCTCTTCGCTGACGACGACGACCACGCTGGCGCCGTCGTTGAGCGGGGAGCTGTTGCCTGCGGTAACCGTGCCGTCTTTTTTGAACACGGGGCGGAGCTTGGCGAGCCCTTCGAGGCTCACGTCGTCGCGCACCGACTCGTCCGTCGCGAAGGTGTCGGTGGCGCCTTTTCCTTTGGCGGAGGGCACTTGCACGGGGCAAATCTCGGCGGCGAAGAGGCCTTCTTTCCACGCGCGCGAAGCCTTTTTCTGCGACTCGAGCGCGAACGCGTCTTGTTCTTCGCGGGGGATGCCCCACTTGGCGGCGACGTTTTCGGCGGTCTCGCCCATGCTTTCCAGGGGGAAGCGCGCGGCCATTTTCGGGTTCTCGAAGCGCCAGCCGAGGCTCGTGTCGAAGACCTTGGGCGGCACGCGGGCGAACGCTTCGTCGGCTTTGCCGAACACGTACGGCGCGCGGGTCATGCTCTCGACTCCGCCGGCGAGCACGACGTCGGCGTCGTTCGTGGCAACGCGGCGCGCGGCATCGCACACGGCCTCTAGGCCCGAGCCGCAGAGCCGATTCACGGTGAGGGCCGGCACTTCGTAGGGAAGCCCAGCCAGCAGCGCGGCCATGCGGGCCACGTTGCGGTTGTCTTCGCCCGCTTGGTTGGTCGCGCCGAACACGACCTGATCGACCGACGTGGCGAGGAAAGGATGACGAACGATGGCTTCGCGTACGAGATGCGCGGCAAGATCGTCGGTGCGCACGGAGGCAAGCGAGCCGCGGTGGCGACCAATGGGGGTTCGAAGAGCGAGAGCGAGGTAGGCAGGGCGAAGCGACATCGGCGCGGGAGGCTTACACCTCAAGCACGCGGCGAAAAGGGCGAAATGCGGATTCGAGCCAACGTTTCGGGATGCCCTACGTATTGGCACGAATTGGGCCTGCGATCGGGGCATGGGTCGCTTGCCAAAACGTCGCAATCGCCGTGGCCGCAGCCGACCGGACAAGGAAGTCCGCACCACGGACGTCCCCCTCGACCTCTGCACGGACGTGGTGCGCAGAGTGCTCGCGGCCCGGCTCGCCCCGAAAAGCACTCGGCTGCACAGGCCCCCCAAGTCGGCTCCACAGGACCCCCAGTCGGCTGTATGGGACCCCCAGTCGGCTGTACGGGACCCCCCAGTCGGCTGCGCTCCGGCTGGAGTCGGCTGTAGG
>JAYUKI010001129.1:0-2591 GCA_043764595.1 Myxococcales bacterium
CCTGACCGACATCGTGACCGAGCTTGCCGGGGCCGGGAGCCGGGCGCTCGTGTTCAGTCAGTTCAAACAGCTCCTCGACCGAGCCGTGGGCTACCTCGAGCGCGCCGGGCTTCGTGTGGCCTTCCTCGCCGGCGATACGCCCACGACGAAGCGCCGCGAAATCGTCGACCGGTTCCAGAATGGCGAATACGACGTCTTCTGCATTTCGCTGATGGCGGGAGGAACCGGCCTCAATCTCACCCACGCGAGCTACGTGATTCACCTCGATCCTTGGTGGAACCCTGCCGTGGAAGAACAGGCCACCTCGCGCGCGCACCGAATGGGCCAGACCGAGCCCGTCACCGTGATTCGGCTCGTTTCCAAAGGCACGATCGAAGAGGCCATTTTGGAGCTTCACGGAAAGAAACGTGACTTGGCCAGTGCCGTGCTCGAAGGAAAAGCGACCGCCACGAGCCTTACGCCGGAAGACCTGCTCGCCCTGGTCCGCTTCGGCGACTAGAGTTCCGCCGGCAGCGAGGAGGCCATTCGGCCATGGCGCGAAGCGTGCGTCCTACACGCAATATGCGAACAAAGCCGCCCACATTAGGGAGCTTTGCGCGCCTCTCCGCTACCGAACAAGCCAGACTTCCTGGCCGACCGCCGCAACGAGCACGGGCCTTGCTCCCGCCTCTGGCGGACACGCGGCAAGTGCTCGGACTCCCTCTTTGGCATCCAAGCGAAGTCTCACTTTGGGCACGCGGTCGAGAGTCGTCACGACGATGCGATCCTCACCCTCGGCCATGGTGCTCACGAGCTCGGGAGCTCCGTCGAGATCGAGGTCGACCAAGAGAACCTGCGCGCCGACACCTTCCGCACTGTGCACTTCCGCGCCGTCCACGCGCACTCTGAGCTTCGCCGAGGGCTCGCGTGTGGCGACGGCGGTATGGGAAGCCCCGCGCGCGTCGACGTATGCGAGCTCGGCAATGGCGTCGAAGCGAGGAGGCAGCGCGCTCGGCGCGACAACGCCGGGCAACGGATGCGACGTACTGCAGGCGCGAAGGCCGTCGAACGCGCCCATCTCGGGGACAAGAGACGCACATCCGAACGACCCTGCGACAGGAAGGCCCGTCAGCATGTGCCGCAACCGAAGGTCAGGACCGAGCGCCATGCCGCCACGCTCCGAAGTGCCCACGAGCAGAGCCCCGTGCCCGCCCTCGGGGAGCACGATCGCCCCTCCCAAAGGCTCGCGCGAAGGGACCGCGAGGCGCGGCCCAAGATCCCTGAAGAGAGCCGTTTTTTCGACGCGGAATGCGCTCGAGACCGGGGAGGGCGTGGGTCCGATTCGCCCCACGACGACCTTCGCGAGCGACACGAGCGCGATCTCCTGGGCGCCATCGGCGTCGATGTCCCCGCAGGCCAACGCGACGATGTCCCCCTCGGAGTGTTTGGCCTTCGTGACCTTGACTTGCTCGAGGGCAATGGGCGGCATGAACGCTCGAACCTCGGCGTCGATCGGAGCGTGGGCGAAGGCATGCGCGCTCGGACCAGGGACGGGATTCTTGAGACGCTCCCAGCCGTTGGTGACCACCGGGAACACGTCGCCCACGAGGCGAAGCTCGCCCTTTTCGATCTCCGGCTGCACGAAGACGAGCGACGATGCGCGGCCCGCGAGCGCGCGAGCGGTACCGAGCTGGACGCTCTTTTCGTGAGCGCGGGCTCCGAGCTTGCCCGAGACGATCTGACCGATCCGAACCGACAGCTCTTCCCCGCGCGTCAGCGCCACGTCGCTCTTCGGAGGCGCCACGACCAAAAGCGCGCCTTGAGGAATCGGCCCGAGAGCGCCCTTCAAGGCGTCGGCGAGCACGACGAGGGCGCCCCGAGGCGCTTGCATGGGCGCTGGGGGAACGTCGGCACGAACAACGGCTGGGACGGCCCCAAGCGCGAGACCCAGGCAAGCTCGACGTGCGAAGCGCGCCCAGTGGGCCAAGGCCTTCATGCGAGGCTCGTGCACGTGGCAATCATGAGGCGCCGAAGATACCAGAAGATACCACGCACGGCGCGTTGCGACGGGCGACGAGCTAGCGCCCGAAGAAAGCGGCCCAAGACGCGACGAGCGCACAAAGAACGAGCAGGATGCCGAGCGTCCAGTGCAGAGCCCGTCGCTCGAGCGACGATTCGCTGAGTTGCGGGGGTGGGTCGGACGCGAGTGGCAACGCCGCCGCCGGATCCACGGACTGCGGAGGGGCCAGGCCCGTCGGAATGGCGACAACGGGCGCTTCCTGCTCGACTTCCTGCTCGACTTCCTGCTCGACTTCCTGCTCGACTTCCTGCTCGACGCGAACGACCGGAGCGGATGCCTCACGTACGTGCGTTCCGCTCTCGCGGTCGCGCGCAAACGCATTGATTTCCTCGCGCGTCACCTTCGTGCGCATGCCGCTCTCGCGACGCAAAAGCTCGTCGAGCTCTTGACGCGGAATGCGTGCAGTCTGCAGCTCACGCGGGCCCGAGTCGACGAACCCCGTCGGGTAGTCCCGCTTTGCCGTGCCCTGTTCGTGCTCGTCGAACTTGGGTGTCGATTCGCGTCGCTTGCTCAGGACAGCCTCCGTCCATGG
>JAYUKI010001130.1:0-8765 GCA_043764595.1 Myxococcales bacterium
CGAAGTGGAACTGCCAGTCGAGCCCGCCGGAGACGCGCTTCTGCAGGTAGACCGTGTTGCCCGCGACCTGCGTGATCTCTTTGGTCTCGGTGTCGGCGAAGCGCCAGAAGAACGGGAACGCGACCGTCGCGCGCGACTTCAAGCTCGTGAAGTCCCACAAAAACGGGGCGAGTACGGTGTGCGA
Organism: Myxococcales bacterium; assembly: GCA_043764595.1. Lineage (GTDB taxonomy): Bacteria > Myxococcota_A > Polyangia > Polyangiales > Polyangiaceae > JAAFHV01. The sequence goes on from JAYUKI010001130.1 coordinate 185, forward strand.
CGAGTGCTCGCTGCGGCCAAGATAGACGATGGGGTGGAGGTCGGTTTCCCAGCCCTTGTAGCTCTTCTCGACCGTGAGGTTCGGGAAGGCCCAGTACGTGCGCGACTCGCCGTACCTCTCGAAACGCGCAAAGAGCGGAGTCCACAGCCTCTCGCCCTCGTTTCCGTGATCGCCGTAATAGAAGGGGAAGAGAGCGCGGGCGCGAAAGCCGGTGTCCTTGTCGTCGTAGGCGTAATAAAAGGGCACGACCGGGCCGGCCGTGGTGAGGCTGGTGCGGCCTGCACGCGTGCTCGTGTGGACGAAGAACGGCGTGACCGTGGTGTCTACGAGGGGCGTCGTGCGGTGGAGATAGCCAGGGAACGCGAACAGCGTTTGCGTCGGCGAGTACCCGTAGTGAAAAAGGGGAACGAGCGTCGTGTGCGACTCTTTGACGCCGCCCGTCTCGGGCTTGCCGCGAATGCTGAAAAAGAGCGGCGCGACGTCGAACACGAAGCGTTTCGGATCGTCGTGGGTGATGACCGGCCCGATGACCGTGAACGAGCTTTCGTCGATCTCGCGCTCGCGGTGGTAAAAAAGCGCAGGCGGAATGAGCGTGTACGTCTTGCGCACGCCTTCGACGTTTCCGTTGTCGCCGTGGAAGAAGAACGGCGCCACGCCGAGGTCCACGTCGGTGCCTTTTCGGTCACGGAAGTAGGGGCCCATGAGCGTGAACGCCCCGTCTTTGCCCCAGTGCGACGACGTAAGCAAAAGCGGAAAGTGGAAGTATCCGCCGTCTTTCCGTGCGCCCGTGAAGGCGATGGGCGCGATCCAGTCGTCGTGCTCGCCCGGGGCTTCGCGGTGCGCGAGAGGTCCGAGCACGAACGTGCGCGAGTCGTCGTCCCGAACGTGCCACGCAAGGGGAAAGACCACGTCGGCGTCGTGCCTGGGCGAGCGTCGTCGGTAGTAGAGGAGCCCGTAGAGGGACTCTTTGTCCTCGCGGGCCGACTCCGCCAAACCGGCGCTCGCCGGGAGCACGCCGCGTTTGTGCTCGAGGTAAAATGGCGGCAAGAAGCGGAAACGGTAGTCGCCGCGCTCTTCTTCGTAGAGAGGGAAAAACGAGCGCTTCAGGCCGCCGGTCGGTGAAGGGACACTGTCGCCGCCATCGTCCGAGCCGATGCGGTCTTTGATTTCGTCGGGGACCGCGAGAGGATCTTCGGGACCTTTGGACTGAGGCTCCGCGCGCATGGGCGCTTTGCCGTCGTCGTCGTCGTCCTGCGGCCCGCCTTGTCCGGGTTGGCCTTGTCCTGGTTGGGACGGCTGGCTTGGCGGGCGCCCTCGTCCGCCGCGGCCAGGGCCTGCGCCCGGCCTCTGAGGGGCCCCTTGGGCGAACGCGACGGTAGGGGCGAGGAAGGCCAAAAGAACGGCCGCGAGCGTCAAAGAGCGCGTTCGGAAGACAGAACGCTTCATGGCGTGGCTTTCGTGCGTTCGGCGAGGATGCGCACGACGTCGGCGCGAGCCACCTTTTCTTGGGTACGCGCGTTGAGGTCTTTCAGCTCGACCAGGCCGGCTTCGAGCTCGGAGTCGCCGAGGATCACTCCGAAAGGCGCTTCGATGGTGCTGGCGCGACGGAGCATGGCCTTGAGCTGCGCGCCCCGCGTGTCCACCTCGGTGGTCACGCCCGCGGCACGAAGCTCGCGGGCGAGCACCAGAGCGGCCGTAATGGCGGCGCCGCCCATGGGCGCGATGAAGACGCTGACGTAGGGCTCTTTCGGGCCCTCTTCGGTGGCGATGAGGAGGCGCTCGAGGCCACCCGCGAAGCCGATCGCCGGCACGCTCGGTCCGCCGAGCTCTTCGACCATGCCGTCGTAGCGCCCGCCGCCGATGAGGGTGTCGCCCGCCTTGAGCTTTTCTTTGTCGCCTTTGATCTCGAAGAGCGTACGCGTGTAGTAGTCGAGCCCGCGAACGAGCTTCGGGTCCACTTCGTACGCCACACCGAGCGCATCCAAGTGCCCGAGAAGATTCTTGAAGTGGTCCTTGTCGGCTTCGTCCAAGACGTCGGCCAACGTGGGCGCCCCGACGAGGCACTCGTGGTCCTCGGGAGCCTTCGAGTCGAGAATGCGGAGCGGGTTCTTCTCGAGGCGCTTCTGGGACAGCTCGGAGAGCTGCGCTTTTTTCGGCTCGAGGAACGAGCGGATGGCCTCGGTGAACGCGAGCCGCGTGCCTTTGCCGCCGATCGAGTTCACGAGCACCCGCGGGGCGGACACGCCGGCGGCCGCCAAAAACGCACAAAGCTCGGAGATCATCTCGGCGTCGCTGCCAGGGCCCGCGTCGCCGAAGCACTCGGCGCCGTACTGCCAAAATTGACGGTACCGACCGGCCTGGGGTTGCTCGGCGCGGAACATGGGGCCGAGGTAGTACCAGCGGCTCACAGGCTCCGTGTTGGCGACCTTGTGCTCCACGAAGGCGCGAACGGCCCCCGCGGTGCCTTCGGGGCGGAGCGAGAGCTCGTCCCGGTGGCGCGTGAAGGAGTACATTTCCTTCTCGACCACGTCGGTCACTTCGCCGATGGCCCTCACGAAGAGGGGCGTGTGCTCGACGAATGGGGTGCGCACTTCGCGGTAGCCGGTGAGGGCCATCGACCGACGAAAGAGCGCCTCCAGACGGTGCCAACGGGCGATTTCGCCAGGAAGCACGTCGTTCATGCCTTTGACGGCGCGGACGGAGGGAGCGGGGGAAGCCATCGTCGAGGAAGCGGCGCGAGGCGTGGAGCCCGGCGACGCGCGGACTTTTGCCTTCTCGTCGCTACCGGGTCAAGCGCTTCCTCGTAGGGCTCGACGCCCCGACCGCTTGCATTTCTCCGAACGAGCGCCGGGGCGGCCTCGAAGAGACGGCGACGGATCCGAAGCTGGGCCGCTCTTGGAGCGAAATTCCTTCCCACTCATTGGCTCGGCGGAGCGGAGAAGATGACCGTACGGCATTCCCACGTCGCCTCTGCGAAGCGGCCGTGCTACGCCCTCTGCCGTGAAAAAGGGGCCTCGCGGAGAGCTTGGCGTGGCGCAAACGGATGGGGAAACCTCCCCCCCGAAAAAGCGTCGACGCCCGAAGGAACGGGCCTGCGCGCTCGATCTCGGGGGCGTGCGCGTGGGAATCGCCATCGCCGACGAGCTCGGGCTCTATGCCCACCCGCGGGGCGTGTTTCCCGCGAAACCGCGCCCGGAGCTCATCGCACGGCTTCGCGCGTTCACGGCCGAAGAAGGCGTGACGCACATCGTGTGCGGCCTCCCCCTCGACATGAAGGGCGGCGAGGGCGACTCCGCCCGAAAAGCCCGCGATTTGGCTCAAGAAATCGCCAATTCGTGCGGCGTCCCGGTCGAGCTCTGGGACGAGCGTCTCACCACCGTGCAAGCCCGACGTGCCCTCGCCGACAGCGACGTCCACGGCCAGAAAGCCAAGGCCCGGATCGACGAGGCCTCGGCGGTCACCATCCTTCAAGCGTGGCTCAACCAAAACGGTCGCGGCGCACCATGAGCGATCGCAGCGATCGCAGCGATCGCAGCGATCGCAAGACTCCGACGTCGCACGGCAGCTCCCGGCGCAAAAAAAGGAAGCGCTCTTCGCCGGACGAGGCGTTCGGCGTGGGACGCGCGCTCCGGTACGTGCTCTTCGTGCTCGGGGTCGTGGTCGCCGTCTCGGCGGTCGGCCTCTTGATGGTCTACCCGTCGCGCAAGGGCCCTGGCACCGGCAAGCCCATCGCCTTCCACATCCCCGTGGGCGAGGGCACGTTTGCGCTGGCCGATCGCCTCGCGGAGGCCGGGCTCGTGGGAAGCTCGAAGGTCTTCGCGCTCTACGCGCTCTCTCAAGGTGGATCCAAAGGCATCGCCGTCGGCCCGCACCTGCTTACCGACGACGCCTCGCCCGGCGAGCTCTTGCGAAGGCTCCAGCGCTTCGGGATGGCCGAACGCGTGAAGGTCACGTTCCCGGAGGGATTCACGCGCTTCGATATGGCGCGCCGACTCGAAGAAAAGCGCGTCTGCAGCGCCGAAGCGTTCCTCGCGGCCACCACGAAGCCGGAGCTCTTGCAGGAGCTCGGGCTCGAAGGCTCCGCCGAAGGGTACCTCTTCCCGGCCACGTACGAGCTCGTCGCCGACGCCGATGCTGCGGACCTCGTCCGGCGCATGAAGTCCGAGTTCGACAAGCGCCTCGCGGCGATCGAGCTCGCCCACTCGGCCTCCCGTGCACACTTGAACGCCGAGCTCGGGTTCGGGACGAAGCAGCTCGTGATTCTCGCGAGCATGGTCGAAAAGGAAGCCGCCGTGGACGAAGAGCGCCCAATCGTGGCGAGCGTGTTCGTCAATCGGCTTCATGATCCGAGCTTCAAACGCAAGCTCCTCCAGTGCGATCCGACGGCGGGCTACGGCTGCCTCGTCCTCCGCGACAAGATCCCCGCTTGTGCAGGATTTACTGGAAAAATCACCCACGACATCAACTTTGCGCCGGAGAATACCTACTCCACGTACACCCACGAGGGCCTACCCCCTGGGCCCATCGCAAACCCCGGAGCCAAGTCGCTCGCCGCGGCCTTCCAGCCCGCCAACACGCGCTACTTCTTCTTCGTGGCGCGCGGAGGGGGAAGGCATGCCTTTTCCGAGACCTTGGACGAGCACAACGCTGCCGTAAAAGAGTCCGGCACGAAGCACTGACGGAATCCGACCCCGCCGAACGCCTCGTTCCCTCGTTCGCTGGCGAGTAGGAACGCAACGAAGACGGGGCAGAACGCGGAGATTGGCCGGCGGGAGAGAATCCACGGGATAGAGTCGCGTGCCATGCAACCCTGGCTTCTCGCGGCGCTGGCCGGCGGCGTCTTCGTCGGTGCACACTACATGCTTCTTCGGGCGGCGTCGGGCAAGCTCGGCGACACGCTCGGGGCGTTCGTCCTCGAAGGCACGGCCGCGCTGGGCATCTTGGTGGCCTATTTCGTCCTGCCCCGCGGGGCGCCGGTCACGACCACTCGCGGTGGCGTCCTGTTCTCGGTGGCGAGTGGCCTTTGCATCTCGGCGGTGAGCATTTTGCTCTTCTACGCCCTTCGAAAAGGCGGACCGGTGGCATCGACCGGGACACTCGTGCTCGGGGGCGGGGTCACCCTGTCCGCCCTCTGCGCGCCGATGTTCTTCGGCGAGCCGTTCACCCCACGCAGGGCCCTCGGCGTATTCCTTGGAATTTGCGCCATTTTCGTGCTCTCCGGTGAAGGAAAGACGCCCGATCCGACTCCGTGAAACCTTGACTTGCGAACTGCCGCGCGTCGTTCGAAGCTAGCCGCGCCGTCCATCCCGAAGGAGCTCCCGTTCATGTCCATCGAGTTCGATCCCGCCACCGAAAAGCTCGCCGTCGACGCCATCAAGACCCTCTCCATCGACGGCGTCGAGAAGGCCCAAAGCGGGCACCCGGGCACGCCGATGGGGCTCGCCGACATCACGTTCGAGCTCTTCGTGCGCCACCTTCGCTACGATCCGAAGGACCCCGCGTGGCGCGGCCGTGACCGCTTCGTGCTCTCGTGCGGGCACGCCTCGATGCTCCTCTATTCGATGCTCCACCTCGCGGGGTACGACCTCTCGCTCGAGGATTTGAAGCAGTTTCGTCAGTGGGGCTCGAAGACTCCCGGCCACCCGGAGCACGTCCACCACACGCCCGGCGTCGAGACCACGACGGGGCCGCTCGGCCAAGGCATCGCCAACGGCGTCGGCTTCGCGCTCGCATCGAAGATGAAAGAGGCCCGCTTCGGCGCCCCCTTCGAGGACGCTCGCACGTACGTGATTTGCTCCGACGGCGACGTCATGGAAGGCGTCTCGGGCGAGGCCTCGAGCATGGCCGGACACCTCGGCCTCGACAACCTCGTCGTCATTTACGACGACAACCGCATCACGATCGAAGGCGACACGAGCCTCGCCTTCACCGAGGACGTCGGCAAGCGCTACGAGGCGTACGGCTTCTTCGTGCAGCACGTCGACGGCCACGATCGCATCGCCGTCCGCACGGCCATCGACGCAGCCAAGCGCGAAAAAGGTCGTCCGTCGTTCATCGTCGCACGCACGCACATCGCCAACGGCGCGCCGAACGCCCACGACACCTCGGAGGCCCACGGCGCGCCGCTCGGCAAAGAGGAAATCGCCCTCATCAAAAAGGGGATGGGCCTCGATCCGGAGAAGACCTTCTTCGTCCCCGAGGCCGTCTACGAGCTCTTCCGGGCGCGTACGGCGGAGCTCGCCACCGAGCGCGCCGCATGGCAAACCAAGGTCGACACGTGGAAGGCCTCGAACGCCCAGAAGGCCACGGACCTCGAAGCCTTCGAGGCGCGCGCGATGCCCGCCGATCTCTACGAGCAGCTCCTCGCCGCCATCCCCGCAAAAGAGGACGCGACCCGAAACCTCTCGAACGTCATCCAGCAGAAGGCCGCCGCGCTGATTCCCAGCTTGGTAGGTGGCTCCGCCGATCTCGCCCCTTCGACGAAGACCCTCATCAAGGGCGGAGGCAGCGTGGGCAAGGGCGGGTTCGCTGGCAAGAACCTCCACTTTGGCATCCGTGAGCACGGCATGGGCGGTGTGGTGAACGCCATGGCGCTCGCGGGCGGCCTCGTCCCGTACGGCGCGACCTTCCTCGTGTTCAGCGACTACATGCGCGGAAGCATTCGGCTTTCGGCCATCGGAAAGCTCCAGACGCTCTGGATCTTCACGCACGACTCGATCTTTCTCGGCGAGGACGGCCCCACCCACCAGCCGATCGAGCATCTCTGGTCGCTTCGCATGATCCCGGGTCTCGCCGTGGTTCGCCCGGCCGATGCCATGGAGACCGCGGCCGGTTGGGCGATGGCTCTCGGTCGAAAAGACGCCCCCACGGCGTTCTCGCTAACGCGCCAGAAGGTGCCGAACTTGAAGCGCACCGACGGCTTCGATCCGAAGACGGTCTTGCGTGGCGCCTACGTCCTCGAAGACGCTGCGGGAGGCGCGCCGGACCTCGTGATCGTGGCCACGGGCAGCGAGGTTGGCCTCGCCGTGGGCGCCGCCAAGGAGCTTGCCGCCGCGGGCCGCAAGGTGCGAGTGGTCAGCGCTCCGTGCCTCGAGATCTTCGCGCAGCAGAGCGCGGCGTACCAGAAAGAGGTCCTACCGTTTGGCGTTCCGACGGTCTCGATCGAAGCGGGCCGCACCGGGCCGTGGAAAGAATGGATCGGCCGCGAAGGCCTCGCCATCGGCATCGACACCTACGGAGCCAGTGCGCCGGACAAGATCCTCGCCGAGGAATACGGGCTCACCGTGGCCAAGGTGACCGCACGGATCAAGAGCCACCTCGGGACCTGAGGCTCTCCGACAGGGGCGCGGCACGCGGAGGAATTCCGCGTAGCTGCGCCCAATCGGGCCGCGTGCCCAAGAGCCATGACGCCTCCCGCACGGCGATCTCTGGCATCAAAAGCTACACGCGCGTCGATGCCCCGTAGAGCACTAGGAGGCGCGTGCAGGTCTGCTGACGGTCTGCGGACGGTCGTCTACGCGACGAGGCTCAGATGCCGCCCGCGGCGCGGTCCACGAGCCAGGTCAGGCTGCCCTTGAAGTGGCGGGTGATGCGGGCTGGGCACTCGGTGACGTCGCCGCCGAGCGACCATGCGCTCTCGAGTGGGCCGTTCTTGCTCTTGCCAAACGCGAGAACGAACGAGGCTCGAGCTTCCACCAAGACGGCGCGACCAAGCGTGATCCGCGCCTCCCGATCGCCCTTCGCCGGGACGGCGATCACGGTGCTGGTCGTGTCGAGCACGGCCAAATCGCCCGGGAAAAGCGACGCCGTGTGGCCGTCGTCGCCCACGCCGAGCACCACCAAATCGAGCGTAGGGGCGGTCGTGCCGGGCACCTCGCGAGCGAGCGTCTCGGCGTACGCCTTCGCACCCGCCGCCAAGTCCGAAGCGCCGCCATCCATGGGGAAAACCCCAGCGAAGCGAGTGTCGCCGAACGCCGCGCGGACCGAGCGCGCATTGCTGCGCTCGTGGCTCTCGGGCACGGCCCGGTCATCGACCCAAAAGAGCTTCACCTTGTCCCAAGGCACGTCTGCCTTTGCGAGCGCCCTGTAGGCGGGAAGGGGAGTAGAGCCACCGCTCAGCGCCATGGCCGCAAACCCACGAGCCTCCACGGCCTTCTTCAAGACCGCCGCAAAGAGTTTGGCCGCCTCTTCGGCACCAATCTCCGCATCACGCACCGCCACGAGCTTCCCTGGAACGACTTGGGTGGTCAAAAAACGGCTCCTCGAAGGTACCCAGCGTACGAACCTACCCTAACGGCAACATCCACATCCGTAAACCACACCCACCAAACAACCCAAGCCGAAGCCCAAGTCCCCAAGGGCCCGAGTCCCCGAGGGCCCAAGTCCCCAAGTCCCCGAGGGCCCAAGTCCCCAAGTCCCCGAGGGCCCGAGTCCCGAGGGCCCAAGGGGAAAGGCTGGACGATTTTCGTCGAGACCGAGCGCCAGCAAGGAGGGACGCGCGGAACGGACTCCTGTCTCATCATTGATCACTTTTTTCTCGAGCAATCCAGCCGAGTTCGAGAAGTAAGAGGTCGTGGTAGCC
>JAYUKI010001131.1:0-2587 GCA_043764595.1 Myxococcales bacterium
GCGTGTCACCGTTCCCGCGATCCGGATACGCCAAATGCGATGCGTGTGGCGACCACGGAACCTTCACGTCGCGTGCTCAACATCGAGCAGTAGTGTTAACCACTCACACTCGAGGTCCCATGCTTCGTCCTTTCGCTTTCGCCGTCTTTGCAGCTCCTGCCGTCCTGGTGTTTGCATGCTCGGGAACGGCCCTTTCGGAAGGGCCCGCCACGTCGGACGCGACCCCGCAGCCGAGCACCACAACCTCGACGACCGCTACCGGAACGGCTACGACAACCACTCCGACCGCAACTCCGGACGCTGGCGACGCGGCCATCGCGCCCACTCCGCTGCCGCCGTTCGAATTCCTGATCGACGGCAAAGCGCGGGCATCCGCGAGCATCACGGCCGTGGAGCAGAACCCAAGTGGGGCGCTTGCGTGCAGGAAGTCGATAAGACTACGGGCCCAACTCGTTCCTCAAGGGACCGAGTCCACTTCGCCTGCTCCGTACCTCTCGGTCGACGTCTGTGTGTCGCTCCTGCCTCCCAGCAAAGCCCTCGCGTACGGAGACTACGAGGACGGACTCGCGCGCGTGATATTCGGCTACCAGGAACCGGGTCTTGTTCGTGCGGTGCCGGCCGAGGGCAAAGGAGTTCAGTTGGTCCAAGACGGTACCATGGGGGTACTTGAATTGAGTGCCTCCGGAACTCTTGAGGTTCAACGAGGAGTCACCAAGCCCTTTACCTTGAAGCTCCGTCAGGCCGTTACGAAGTAAACCTTTTTGCCGGCCTCCATAGAGGTAAAAGCGCCGCGAAGAGCACAACAAAGTTGAATCCTGCGTTCGACGCATTTCCCGAAGCGATCGATCCGTCCAAGAAGAATCACGCGAGAGCTCTGGGAATCCCAAACAAGGCTTCTCAAAACGGGTGTTTCTAAGCGTGTCGTCGGACGCGGCGGTGGATCGTTCGGTGGTGAATTCGTCGCGAACGAGGATCTCATCGAGTACGCGACGAACGACGCACGCAACTTGGCCGCCGAGCTCGGTGGTACCTACTTGCAGACCGACCCTCCCCAGCTCGGCCAGAGCGATGGAACCACCACCACCGCCACCGTGAGCGGAACGGCGTACCGATGTCCCGAAGGCGCGGTTCGTTGAGCGACGCAGGCGGCGTGCGCGACACGAGCACCCCCAAAGTGAGCGGAACAGCGTGCCCTCCGTCGCGCAAGAATCCCCCTTCGGGGATCACGAAGCGCGTCGGGCGACCCGTGGGGCTGGCGGACTCGTCCGGATCACGCTCAAGAAGCCCTTCTCGGACGGGATGGGAGGCTCGTCGAGCTGTGGTCGAAAGACAGCCGTGCCGACCACATCGAGTAGCCACTCTCGCGCACGATCGCTCAGCACGAGTGACATCCACGCGACTGCCGTCTACGGACGAAGCGCATCGGATTTTTGGGTCGGCACACGGGTCGCGACGCTCGACCACTTTGCGCGTACGAGGGATCGCCATCGTCTCCTCGATGCCGGGGCACAAGGCATTTGGCAGGGCGGCTCGAGCCTATACCTTGCCATCCCCGCGGGCGTTCGCGTGGTCCCTCTTCCCGTAAGTGCAGATTGGAACGGCGCGGCCGAAATCTACGGTGACTTTTCCGCGATTGCCGAGGAAGCCAACGACGCCGCCTTCGCCGTGGGAGCGGGAGGTCTCATCGCACGGTACGATGGCGAAGCTACGAAGTCGCCAAACCGGCGGGACCCTTCGAAGTGCGCATCACGAACGTTCCAGCCTCTGCGAGCGTGAAAACCACGGCCTCCATCTCGAGGACAGGGCTCGACGACCTCGGCTCGATTCAGGGAACGGCCGGCGCGGACGCTGTCGGGCACTTTGGCGACGGCGAAAACCATCTACGATACGAATCGTAGACAGCTCGTCCGCCAAGGCTCGAAATTGCGCCAAGCGATCGATCTCGCTCTCTACGCGCCCATGTTCGTCACGAGAATTGGATGGTGCGCTACTTTTTGGAAAGCTCGATCTGAACTCGGCGGTCGGAGGGCCAATCCTCCGGCGCGGGACTCGCGTCGTCCTTGCCGTACGAAGTGACCTCGATCCGAGCGGCCTCGACTCCCGCTTTGACGAGGTAGGTTTTTACGCTCTCGGCGCGCTTCGCACCGAGCTTTTCGTTGTACTCCTCGTTGCCGCGCGGATCGGTTCGGCCGACAAGACGAATGCTTTGCCCCTTGAGGGGACCGTCCTTCATGCAATTTGCAAGGATTTGGAGGGTCGGGTCTGCCTTCGCCGTCGTCGCGGAGTCGAATCGGAAAAACGGGCTCGGACCCGAGCACACGGAGGTAATGCCCTGAGTGAGATACATGTTGTAGAGGGAGTTCGTCTCCGAGCGGGACGCGTGCCTCCCTTGGTCGGGGAACTTCGGTGGGCTGACGGGCTCCGTCAGGCCACGGGTGGGGCCCGGTGTATTTACAGTGTTGCAACCGACAGTGAGAGTGGCGACGACAGCTGTCCCCAAACCGTTTGGATGATGGCGTCGTGATCCGACAGGATGATGGCCTTCACGGGGCACGGACGGCCCCACTTTCGTGATGGGCATCGCGAG
>JAYUKI010001132.1:0-2586 GCA_043764595.1 Myxococcales bacterium
TTCATGGCTCCGGAACAAGCGTTGGGCCGCCCCGAGCTCGTCGACGCCCAAACGGACATTTTCGCGGCCGGCGCCATCCTGTTCTTGCTGCTCACTGGACAGGGGCTCCACGCGGTGGCTGGCGCGCCATTGGCCCTCGCGGAGCTCATTGCGGCTTCCACGAAGAAGCCGCGATCGCTACGCGCCGTCGTCGGGAGCGATCTCGTTCCGGACGCGGTGGTCGAGGCCGTCGACCGCGCGATCGCCTTTCGAAAATCCGAGCGATGGCTCGACGCACGAAGCTTTGCCACGGCGCTTCGCGAGGCATGTGCGGGCACGCTCGCTGCCCAGATTCACCCGGCCGACGACGCCGAAGATCCGACCTGGACCATGGGACCGGAGCTCGAGCCAGAGATCCTCGCGAACCTGAAGGCCGCGCAGGGCATTGCCCCGTCCGCGCCGCCGCCGCCACTGGCTGCCCCGTCCGTTCCACCCGCTCCGGTGCCCATGGGGCAGCTCTTCGAAGCCGAGCCCGAAGCAGAGTCCACCATTCCGGTGCCTGACAGCGTGGTTCTCGCGGCGCGTCTCGCGGGGACGGCCATCCCGGGAACGGCGTCTGCCCCAAAGGCTCGCCCGGCTCCACCGGAACCCGATCCGTACGCCCATCCGGACGAGTCCGCGTTCATCCCGAAGGCCCCATCGAGCCGACGACTCGTTCGCAAAGTGGCCCCTTCGGCACCGCGCCTTGCCGCGGTCGAGGTGAGTCCTCCTGTGCCGCCGGCGCCTCCGCCCGACGAAGACCTGGCTTCGTTGCACGACGAGCCCATGACCAGCGTCGCGATGTATCCGCCTCGACGCGGGCCGGACGTTCCTGCAGACGAAGCGAGTGTCATCGTCAATGCCACGCCCGTCCCTCCGCCGATGCAAGCCCCCGTGCGCCAAGCGCCCGTGCAGGCGCCTCCGGTTTTCGTTCCGCCACGGTCCGCGATGTTCACGCCCGACGCGTTCGCACCAGGGCTCCCCATTCCTCAACCGGCCTCATCCTCCCAGCGAATTTCGGCACTCGATGCGTCCGGTATTCCCGCCGCGCCGCCCTCGCGACGCCGAAGCGACGACGCCACCGTGCTCCTCATGCCGAAGCCGGCGCCTGCGGCCCCCTCTTCGTCCGGCCGTTGGATCGTCGTTGCGGTCGTCATCGTGTCCACCATCGCCGCCTTGCTCGTCGCGGCGAATGTGTTCTTGATGCGCCGTTAGCCTTTGACGCAATGGGACGAGCTTCCAAGCGCCGCCGTTCATGGCCGCCGAGCCGTGGAGGGACAAGTCTTTCCCATGCTCGAGCTCGCAATCGCCCTCGGCTCCTTTGCATGTTCGAGGGTTGAACCCTCGCCTCCGACTTGCGAAACTGCCCTTTCCGAAAAACTCGGGAGGAAAACGCCATGAGCACGTCCGAAGCGAAAAAGCCCATCTCCGTGAACGGTGACCGCCTGTGGAAGTCGCTGATGGAGCTCGCCCAGATTGGCAAAACCGCCAAAGGCGGCGTGTGCCGGCTCACCCTCACGGACCTCGACAAACAAGGCCGCGATCTTGTCACGTCGTGGGCAAGAGAAGCCGGAATGACCATTACGATCGACAAGATTGGCAATGTGTTCATGCGCCGAAAAGGCAAAAACGATTCTCTTCCGCCCATCATGTGCGGCAGTCACATCGACACCCAGCCCACAGGCGGCAAGTTCGACGGCAACTATGGAGTGCTCGCGGGACTCGAGGTCGTGCGCACCCTGAACGACGCGGGTGTCGAGACCGAAGCGCCCATCGAAGTGGCCTTTTGGACCAACGAAGAAGGCTCCCGGTTCGTGCCCGTCATGATGGGCTCCGGAGTCTTCTGTGGCGCCTTCACGCTGGAGCACGCGTATGCCGCCAAGGACACCGAGGGCAAGACCGTCAAGGACGAGCTCGCTCGCATCGGCTACATCGGCGACGAAGAGCCCGGAAAGCACCCCGTGGGAGCCTATTTCGAGGCCCACATCGAGCAAGGGCCGGTCCTCGAGGACGCGGGAAAGACCATTGGCGTAGTTCGCGGCGTATTGGGTCTCCGCTGGTACGACTGCGTGGTCACTGGAATGGAAGCCCACGCAGGCCCCACGCCCATGGGCCTCCGCAAAGATGCCCTCCAGGTGGCCACGCGCATCATGCAAGAAGTGCCCGCCATCGCGAACCGCAGGCCGCCGCACGGACGTGGGACGGTGGGCTTCGTCCAGATTCACCCGAACAGCCGAAACGTGATTCCTGGTCAGGTAAAGTTCTCGATCGATCTTCGCAACATCGACGACGAAAACCTCGACGCGATGGACGCCGAAATCAAGGCGTTCATCGAGAAGACCTCGAAGGAGAGTGGGCTGCCCATCACCATCGAGCAAGTGTCCTATTTCAAGCCCTGCCAATTCGAAAAGGGATGCATCGAAGCCGTGGAAAAGGCCACGAAGATGTTCGACTACTCCCACATGGACGCGGTCTCCGGCGCCGGTCACGACGCCGTCTATGTCGCGCGCCTCGCCCCGGCGGGAATGATCTTCATTCCCTGCAAAGACGGCATCAGCCACAACGAAA
>JAYUKI010001133.1:0-2583 GCA_043764595.1 Myxococcales bacterium
CGTGTGAAGGTCGAGCTTCACGATGCGATCGATGTCGTGGTGCTGCACCTTCACGGCCACGAGCTGTCCGTCTTTGGTACGCGCCTTGTGCACTTGACCGAGGCTCGCACTGGCGATGGGCTCTTCGTCGAGCTCGTCGAAGAGCTCGTGGACCTTCTTGCCAAGGTCAGACTCGATGCGCCTCGAAATCTCCGCGTACGGCCGCGGTGGCACTTGGTCCTGGAGCCCTTCGAGCTCCGCCCGAAACTCGTCCGGCAAAAAGTTTGCGAGGATCGACAGCAACTGGCCGACCTTGATGAACACGCCTTGGAGCACGAGAATCGTGCTCTCGACGCGCTTCGCGTTCCGTCTGTGGACGTCCGGCAGGAGCCTTTCCTTGTAGGGCTTCCCCCAAAGTCGCCCTTTGAACGAGAGCCACATGTAGCTCCCGATCACGCGGAACGTCGTCCAGTAAGCGCGCACGAAGCGATACCGCGCAGCGCTGACCTTTCGGTAGGCAGGCTTGGCGGTCGGCACGAGCGCCTTCGGCCGAGACGAGCCACGAGGCGCGAGAACGGGCGCTCGAGACGGCGAAGGCCCCGCGGGAACCGCCGTCGGAGGCTCGGGGACGACGGGCGGACGTTTCTCCGTTTCCGCTTTCGTACCGGGGGTCTCCGTCTGGGCCATGGGATCTCTGGAGGTTATGCGGCCTTCCGCATCCGGCAAAGGACGACGCGGGATAGCGGGACCAGTGGGTCGAGTGATGGTGCCGAAACTAGCGGGTTTTCGATAGCGCGAGCCGTGCGAGCGCATCGTGGGCTCGTGGCCTCGCCGCCCGGATTTTGGGATTTTCTCGTGTAGGATGCACTCGATTCGTGAGGAGAGACACTCCGACGCCGAGGGCTGGGTCGACCCAGAAGCTCGTGCCGGTAAAGCCAAGATGGCCATACGTACGGTGGCCCAACACCTCACCGGCGCTCGAGCCCTCGGAGCTCTTTCCGTCGAAGCCGGCGAGCTGGGTGCCACTCTTCCGAGGCCGAAAAAGCCACTCCGCATCTTCACCCAGGTCGAGCGTGTGGTGTGCGAACGCGAGCACTGCACCAAGCGTCCCGAACATGCCGGCGTGTCCGGAACCACCCGAGCCCGTGAGCGCCCACGCGTTCTCGTCGTGCACGGCTCCCCGCACTTCGCCCCCGCGAAAGGCGACGATTTCGGTTGGAACGACGCGAGCGTCGAAGTCCGCCCGGGACCGAAGGCCGCGCGCCGTCCCGAGCACGTCGCGGAGCCCGAGCGGACGTGAGACGAGCTCTTCGATGGCTTCTCCAGCGTCCCGCGCACCCACCGCACGCGCCAGCGCGACCCCCGCGAGGATGTAGCCCGTATCGCTGTAGACCGGGGCATGTTCATCGTGTCCGTCCGGCAGCTCCGCACGCGAGAGCGCCGCGATCATCAGCGCATCGGCGGCATCGACCGTTCGCCCCTCGAGGAGCGGCGCGAACAGCGAAAGGTGGGCCGGAACTCCCGAACGATGAGCAAAAAAGAGCTCGATGGGCACCTCGCCCGCGCTCGTGCCGCGAAGCTCGGGCAAGAACCAGCCCAGCGGAGCTTCGGGGGAGAGCTTCGCTTTGACGAAAGCCACCGCCGTCATCGGCTTCGTGAGGCTAGCCAGATCGAAGATGGCGTCGACGTCTCCCCCGACGAAAGAAGCCATTCCACGGCGGAAGTAGCCGGCGGCGACCGTCTTTGCGACGCCATCCCCCACGACCTGGGCCGCAACGGAGTCGGCGTCTTCGCACCGCGTGCTTGGCAGAGTCTCGACCTTGCCCGGATCCATGCCGACATTCAACCACACGCGACCCCTCCTGGCCGAATCGCTCGCAACCCTTTTGACCCCACGCCATCCCGACCGATAAGCTTCCCGTATGGCGGAGTTCGTTTGGGAAGCACGTGGCCGGGCCGGCGACTTGAGACGCGGCACGATGGAGGCGGACGACGAGTCGGTCGTCAACACGCGCCTGCGTGCGCAGCAGCTCATGCCGACGAAGGTCAAGAAGAAGTCGGTCTCGCTGAACATCTCGTTCGGCTCGGGCGTCAGCGCGAAAGACCTCGTCACCTTCACGCGCCTTTTTGCCACGATGATCGACGCAGGTCTGCCCATCGTTCAGTGCCTCGACATTCTCCAAAGCCAAACCGACAACAAGCGCTTCGCGGTCGTCCTCGCCGACGTGAAAGCCTCGGTCGAACAAGGCATGACCTTCAGCGATTCGCTCCGAAGGCATCCGAAAGTCTTCGACCAGCTCTATACGAACTTGGTTCAAGCCGGAGAGGTCGGCGGCATCCTCGACACCATCTTGAACCGCCTCGCCCAATACAACGAAAAGGCGGTCAAGCTCACACGGCAGGTGACCGGAGCGCTCGTTTATCCGTCGGTCGTTTTGGTCATCTTCATCGCGCTCCTCGTTGGCTTGCTCGGCTTCGTCATCCCTCAGTTCAAGGGCATCTTCAAAGACCTGGGCTCCGACGACGAGCTCCCGTGGCTCACCCAGAAGGTCGTTTGGGCCTCCGAAGCTTTCACGAGCCACGCCATTCTCATCTTCCTCGGAA
>JAYUKI010001134.1:0-2577 GCA_043764595.1 Myxococcales bacterium
TGGACACTGCGCGGTTACGCGCGGTGCGCGTGATGCGCTGGCGATTGCGCTTCTCGGCGGACGGATGATTGGCCACGTGAATCCTCTTCTTTTGCCCGAGAAAACCGGCTTTCCGGGCTCGGGGCCGCGCACTTTATGAAATTCCGACTCGATGTCAAGAGGAGAGCCCCCAGGAGCGGTCGAAAAAGGTGACGCTGCGCGCGACGCGTCGTTGGCGAAGTCATAGCGCGCCTTTCGGCCCACTGAAAGAGCGAAGAGTCATTCTTTGGTCGAACGTGGTCCGGACCGCGGAACGTTGGGAGGAGCCGCGCTCCGCGGCGTCGTCCTCATCGTGTCCTTGGTGGTAGGGTCGGGCCCGATGGCAACCGCCAAAAAGCCCAAAGGACAGGCCATCCAAGCCGACCACGAATCGCGCCCCATCGACGGCGGTCCGCAGGGAGACGACGTTCGTTACGATCGCGCCCTTCGGCCGAAGTCGTTCGCGGACTATATCGGTCAGGACAAGCACAAGGAGAACCTGAAGGTGTTCGTCGAGGCCGCCAAGCGTCGCGGCGAGCCCCTCGATCACCTCTTGCTGTCGGGCCCTCCCGGGCTCGGAAAGACCACTCTCGCGCAGATTCTTGCGGCCGAAATGGGCGTCGCGCTCCACATGACGAACGGCCCGGTGGTCGAGCACAAAGGCGCGCTCGCGGGCCTCCTTACGAAGCTCGGGCCGAACGACATCCTCTTCATCGACGAGATCCATCGCCTGAACCCCATCGTCGAAGAGAGCCTCTACCCAGCCCTCGAGGATTTCCAAATCGACGTCGTCACGGGCGAAGGCGCCTTTGCGTCGTCCATCCAAATTCCGGTGTCGCCGTTCACGCTCGTCGGGGCCACGACCCGCACCGGCCTCCTCACCGGGCCGCTTTTGTCGCGGTTCGGTCATGCCGTTCGCCTGGATTTTTACCCACCCGAGGACCTCGCGCGCATCGTCGTCCGAAGTGCCGAGCTCCTCGGCGTGCCCATGTCGAAGGGCGCCGCCTACGCGATCGCGGTAAGGTCGCGCGGAACGCCACGTGTCGCGAATCGGCTCCTCCGCCGCGTGCGAGACTTCGCGGAGGTGCTCGGCACGGGCTCGGTGGACGAGCGCTCGGTCGAGACCGCATGCGAGCGTCTCGACGTCGACAGCAAAGGCTTCGACGAAATGGACCGCAGGCTCCTCAAGATCATCTTGGACGACTACGACGGAGGTCCCGTGGGGGTCGAGACGCTGGCCGCCGCACTGGGGGAGCCACGCGACACGATCGAGGACGTGTACGAGCCGTATTTGCTCCAGCAGGGCTACATTGGTCGTACCCCGCGTGGGCGCATCGCCACGAAGCGCGCGTACGAGCACTTTGGCCGGGTGAGGCCCGCGGGGCAAGCCACGCTTCAGGCCGACCTCTTCTCGGGCGACGGCGACGACGACGGCGTGGATTGAGCCGCCCAAGGGAATGCCGCCCAAGGGACACCCAAGGGACACCCAAGGGACAAGGGAATGGAAGCGAGACCGGAAGATCGGAGCCTTCTTTGCCGCGAACTGAAAAACGCGGCTATACTGAAGCCAATGCCCGACGGGCCCGTATTGGTGGTCGACGACGATACCGTAAGTCGCCACGTCCTACTCCAAGCTCTCGCTGCGGCGGGCATTCCTGCCGTGGCCGTGGCCTCTGGCACCGAAGCGCTGCGTGAGATCGACAAGGTCAAGCCCGGGGTCGTGCTCCTCGACCTCGTGATGCCGGCTCCGGACGGGTACCAAATCCTGCGCATTCTTCGCGCCCGCGCCGACACCAAAGACGTGCCTGTCGTCGTGCTCACGGCGCTCGACGCCGACGATGAAATCGCTCGCGCCTTCGAGGCCGGAGCCGACGACTTCTTGAGGAAGCCCTTCAAGCCCGTCGAGCTCGTCTCACGGGTTCGTGGTCAGGTTCGCCTTCGTGGAGCGAAAGAAGAGCTCGCGCGTCGCGAAAGAGACGCACTGGTCGTGACCGAGCTCACCCAGGCGCTCGCGTCCAACCTCGACTTCCGCGGCATCCTCTTCACCGTCGTCCAGCGCATCGCCGAGGTCGCGAAAGTGGACCGTGTGTCCATCGTGCTCGTGCGCGAGGGAAACGTGGGCTACGTCGTGGCCGCCTCGGACGACGAGCAGCTGCGCGACCTCCCTATCGATCTAGCCAAGTATCCGGAAATTCAAGAGGTTTTGAGCACCGGATCCACGTTGCTCATCTCGGACTCGGCCACGCATCCCGTGCTCGAGATCTTCCGCAACGAGGGCCACAAGATAGCCTTTGCGTCGCTGGCGATCATGCCGATCCTCTACGAAGGTCGCGCCATGGGCGTGCTCTCGCTCCGGTCGCGCCAGATCGATGCGTTCGGCGAACGCGAGCTTTCGATGTGCCGCACGGTGACGAGCGCCATGGCGATCGCCTTGCGGAACGCTCGCGTCCTTCAAACGCTTCGCGACCAAACGCAGCAAGTCACCGTGGCGCGCTTCGAGGCCGAGCGTCGGATGCGGTCTCTCCAGCGCTACGCCGACTTCTTCGAGAGCTCCGGCGA
>JAYUKI010001135.1:0-2573 GCA_043764595.1 Myxococcales bacterium
TCGCAGCGCTCTTCGCTGCCCAAGCCGCCGGCACCTATTCGTGGCCGGGCCTCGGGCTTCGCTCGGGAGACGCGAACCAGAAGCTCGCGGGGTCGGAGGGCACCACGCGCACCTACTGGTACCAAAACTATTTCACTCCGGCCGCGGGCGCGACTCCACTCGTCGTCGAGCGAACCGCTCCGTTCGGGAACGACGGAAAGGTCATCGCGTTCTCGCGCACCGGAGGCGGTGCACCGCGCGTCCTCCTCGGGGCGCACTTCGCCAGCGTCTTCAACACCGACAGCTACTACCGCGCCGACGAAGCGGACCTCGGGCGCAAGCGGGCGCTGATGCGCTCCGTGATGGCCCTCGCGGGGGTCACCCCCACAGTTCGAGCGAGCGGGCTGCGCGAAGAGGCGTGGGCTCGCATTTCGCGCGACAAGAAGCGGCTCTTCGTCTTCGTGGTCAGCGGCCACGACGCGGGAACCACACGTGTCGAGCTCCTCGACGGAACCAAGCTAGGGATCGATCCCACGAAGAAGTACGTCGTGAAGACCGTCCCATCCCCCCTCGTGGGTCCCGCACGAACGGGCCAAGATCTGCTCGCCAACGGAATCGACGTTCCCCTCGCAAAAGAGGGCGCAGCGGTCCTGGTGCTCGAAGCCGCGCCCTAGCTTCGGCATCGCCCGCCGACCGAGAGCGCCGCGGGATGCTCGGTGAGGTTCGGTCTCGACGGCCGAACCCGACCTTCGAAACGAAGCCGGCCGAACCCTTTCGAGGTTCGGCCGTTCGCTGTAGCTTCGCTGTGAGGGGAGCGTTCACACCCTGGCTCAAAGCTCCAAGATGACGACTCCACGGCTGGGTTCTTCTTCGGCCACGCCTTCGCTACTTCGGGGGATGCGAGGACGCGGGATGGGAAGCTCCAGGACCGGCTGCTGGTGCCGTGCCTGTTCTTGTTCTTCTCGTTTACGGATTTGTTCGATGATGAACGGAGGGAGCATGGGGTGTTCCTCCAAGGGGCGGGCCGATGTCGATGAACCTAAGGTTACTTTTCAACCGTAGCAATGGCCAAACCACGATCCAAGTCTCCAGCGGGTCGAGGACCTGACGCAGTGTGCCTTCTTGGGACGCCGGACGAGGGGTTCGGGTTTCGCACACCGTAGGGCGGGAGTGCGCCCACGACGCGCCACGACTTGGTAACGTTCGTGGGTCTCCCCGGAAGCGATGAACCCAAAGGTCCCCAAAGCGCTCGAGAAATCTCGCTTCGTGCCGGTGCGACATACGCGCATTCCGCTTCGTCTCGGTGCGCTCGTCTTCGCTCTATTTGCCGTCCTTTTGCCCGGGTTGGCCCTCGCGGATCCTTTCGCGCTCGCCGGCTCGGACTGGGAAGGGTGCTCCGAGCTCGTTCGCTTGGCGCGCGCCGAGGTCGGTCAAGATCATGTCGTCGTGTCGGACAAGCTCGACCTGTCGCTGCTCGCTCCCGCAGACGCCGTGCTGATGCTGCATCCCGAAAAAACCGTGGAAGCCGCCGAGCTCGCGAAATTCATGCACGCCGGCGGGCGAGTGCTCTTGCTCGACGATTTCGGCAAAGGAGACGGTCTCTTGCGGCACTTTGGCATGGAGCGCGTCCCGCTGCCCGAGAACCCCGCGGAAATGCTCCGCAGAAATCCTCGCCTTGCCCTTGCCGAGCCGGCAAGCGCTCATCCAGTGGTCGCCGACGTTCAACGCGTCGTGACGAACCACGCGACGGGCATCAAGCACCCGGATCTTTCTCCGGTGCTCAAAGTGAGGTCGTCCGATCCTCGAGTGGCCGACGTTCCGGTCGGTGTGGCGGGTGCCGTGGGCAAGGGGCGCCTCCTGATTCTATCGGACCCCTCCATCGTGATGAACTCGATGCTTCGTTATGCTGGCAACAAGGCGCTCGCGAAGGGCATCATGCACTACGCCCTCGACGACGATACCTGGGGCACACGCAACGGCCGGATCTTCATCGTTTCCGGAGCTTTCACGGCCCAAGGTCAATTTGGAGCCAGCGAGTCGGAGCTCGACGCAGCCCTTGCCGCCATCCGCGAGCTCATGGAGAGCGTGCGCACCCAGGGCATGCCACCCGCCATGCTCTTCACGTTGGCCGTGGGGGCGGGCCTCTCGCTCGTCGTTTGGGTAGCCACGCGTGCGGCAAAGCTTCACAAGCCCCAGTCGCCACGGTTCACTCGCGGAACGCCGCGCGTGGCACACGGAGGGGTTGCGGGGCACGCCGCGGTCATCGCTTCGCCGCATGCTTCCCGTGTTCTTGCCATGCTCGAGCTCAAACACGCTCTCGAAGAGGATCTATGCGTCGCGCTCGGCTTGGACGCTCTCCCCACGCAGGCCGAGCTCGTCGAGGCGATGAAGACGAGGAAGTTGCTCGATGCGCAGGGGTTGCACGCACTTCGGGGGGTTCTGCTAAAAATGGCCACCGTCGAGACGCTCGTTCTCTCACGCAAAGGCTCGCCGCCCCCCGCGTACAAGGACCGTGATCTCGTCGAGGCCGCCACCGAGGTGAAGCGCATCGTGCAAGAAGTCGAACGAAACCGAGCCGCGTCGGAGAAGGCGTC
>JAYUKI010001136.1:0-8701 GCA_043764595.1 Myxococcales bacterium
GTTTCGCTTGTCGTACTCGTTCACGTAGTCGAGGAGCGCGTGGCAGGCCTCGCCCGAGATGCCGTAGCGAATGGACGCGATGCGGCCCGAGCCGTAGCGATCTTTTAGCGTCGTATCGAGCTCTTCTTGGGTTTCGAGCACACCCGAGACGGTGCGGAAGAGCACGCCGAGGCCGGCCTTTTCCTTGAGCACCATGGTGCGAAATTCGTCGCCCACGTTGCTCTGTCCGACCTGGCGGACGGCGGCGGGCTTGCCCGTGATGGCGCCGCAATCCACGCGAACGAACGCGTGGCCGATGGCGCGCGAGAAACCGAATCCTTCGTTGATGAGCGTGCGCCGCGCGAGGCCACCCGGGCTCTTCCAGTTGAGGCTCACGAGCTTTGGCGCGGGAATGGCGAAGACGGTGAGCTCGTGATCGAACGCGCGCTCGGGCTCTTTCGCTTTCGCCAGCTCCCCATCCGTGGCTTCGAGCGGGGCGAAGCTCTCTTCCTCGCTACGGAGCTCTTCTTCGCTCACCTGGCCCCCGCCGTCGTCCTCGGACGTGGTCTCGGCGGAACAGCCGAGGCCCAAAGCGACGGGCAGGATGCACATGAGGGAAAGCGAGACGATTCGACGCATGGAAGCCTCCGTGAAACGACAAGGCTACAGGCAATTTCGCGAGGCGCGCGTCCTTCGTGCGTCTCGCAAGAAGTCGCGGGTTCCGCTGCAGTGCGTCGAGGATCAGCGGTCGACGAGAATGCCGTAGGGCACGTTCGTCTTGGCTGCCGCCAAGCGAACCTCGAACGTGTATCTCGCGCCGACCGTCGGATTGGACACCGTGTCGCCTCCGCTCAACACGAGCGTGGTTCCGCCGTATTTCACCGTCACGAGGAGGTCGGTGTCGAAAGCTCCGGCAGGCGTAACGATCCGGAACGCGCGGTCTCCGGTGACCGTCGTGCGTGTGTAG
Organism: Myxococcales bacterium; assembly: GCA_043764595.1. Taxonomy (GTDB): domain Bacteria; phylum Myxococcota_A; class Polyangia; order Polyangiales; family Polyangiaceae; genus JAAFHV01. The sequence goes on from JAYUKI010001136.1 coordinate 947, forward strand.
TAGTCGAAGTCGGTGAGGTTGCTCAGGACGCCGCACGTGAAGTTGAGCGGGAGTTGAGGCGCGGTGGCCTCGTTGCCGTTCGGTTCGGGCTCGACACAGCCCGCGTCGGCATCGGCGTCGGCATCGGCGTCGCTGGCCGCGTCCGTCAGTGGGCGGGCGTCGGTGGGCGCGCGGCCGTCGGTGGGTTGGCTGGCTTCGGGAGCGCCATCGGGAAGGGTGGCTGAGCCGTCGTTTGGACCACCTTCGAGCCCACCGCCATCGGCCAGGACGAGCGACACATCTCCGATGAAAGCCCCCGAGCAAGCCGCGGCGAACATGGGCAGCAGCGCCACGAAGGGGAGGGCTCGCCGAGACATGGGACGAGTCTAGCAGGTCGAATTTGCCGCTCGCCCCCCCGATTCGGCTGGCCACCCATCGACCAACTTCCACGAGGAACGGACACGTCCGCCTACACGGTAAGCAAGAATCCTTCCTTTCCACCTTGAAGGTTGGGGGCTCCGGGCTATACCACGCCCCCGGCGCGTCTTTTCGCGCCGTGTCAGGGAGAGTACATGAGCTTTCGTAAGGGCGTCGTTGGGGTTGGGGCACTGGTTTCTGCGCTCGGGCTTTTTCAGGCCTGCTCAACAGAAGTCGTGACGGTAGACGACGACGGGGGTACCCCCCAGCCGGAGGATGCTTCGGTCGATCGCAGCATTCCCCCTGTCAAGGATGCGGGACGTGACTCCGCGACGCCCACCGATGCAGGACGCGACTCGAGCCCAGTCGATTCGGGCCGAGATTCGGGCGGCGACAGTGGCGTTGCCGACCGTGACGGAGACCCGTTCGACCCTCTCGCTCCCAAAGCGGGCGATGCGTGTCCGACCGGCACCGCCGTGAACGACGTCGTCGAGCGCCGTTGCGGCAAGTGCGGCGTGCAGCGCGCGGTGTGCGAGGCCGGCCGAGTCGTCGGCGTGTATGGCCCGTGCACGAACGAAAAGACGGCGGCCACCGCGTGCTTGCCAGGAGAGCGCCGAACGGTCGCTTGTGGCTTTTGCGGGCGGCAAGTTCGGAACTGCGACACCACGTGCTCGTACATCGAAGGCGCATGCCAAAATGAAGTCGCGGGCGGTTGTGTTGCGGGCTCGGTGAAATACCTTTCGACGTGCGCGAACCCAGCCGAGGCGCGCCGTCAAGTTTGCTCGGCGGCATGCTCCCTTGGCACGCCGGAAGCCTGCGCCCCGCGAGCCGCCGACGGCACGCTCGCAGTGTCCCAAACGGTTGGTGGAAAGGTGTCCCAGACCTTCACTCCCGACGCGGCGCTGAAGATTCCAGCGTTGGCCACCCCCTACTGCGCGACGACTCTTCACCCGACGATTACGTCGATCTACAGCTATGTGCTGCTCCAAAACACGGGGGCCCAAGCGGCCAACGTGACGGTGACGAACACGAGCCTCACCACCGACGCGGCCTTTGCGGCGTACGCGGGTACGACGCTTCCGGCCGACCGTCTCGCGTGCCAGGACCACGTTGGCATCAACAAGTTCACCGTCACCATTGCCGCGGGCGGCTCGCAGCTGGTCTTCGTGGGCGGTCTCAGCGCGACGGCGACCGGACCGTTCCCCCTCGAGGTGGTCACGAACTTCCTCGGCGCCGAGGTGGCTCCCGCTCCGGACCATCTGGTCGACATCTCGCAGACGATGGGCGGCATCGTGGCTCAAGCGCTCACGTTCGCCGAAGGCAAGTTCCTGCCGGTCACGGCGGGCTTGAATGCCCCGACGGACTACACCGGCGCACACCCGTGCCCCGTGGTCAAGATGGGCGTCGAGCTCCCCTATCGCTACGTGCGTCTGAGCAACTCTAGTGCTACTGCACGTACGGTGGACCTGATCACGACCAGCGCGGGGGACGACTCCTACCTTGCCGTTTATGGCTCGGTACCGACGTCGGGGACACGCAGGGCGTGTGTGGGCTCGTACAACGACGACTGCACGGCGGCGAATTTCAACGCTTGCCTGAATGGCGTCACGGTGCCTGCCAACGGAAGCGTGGTTGTGTACGTGGGTCAGGATACGTCCGATGGCCTCTACGACACGAACTCGCTTCAGGTCACGACGACCAACTAACTCGAAGGTTCGGAGCGCCGCGAGCTCTCGCGGCAAGTGTGGAGAATAACATGAGAATTCGCAGCGGTATCTTCGCGGTTTCGGCCGTCGGTCTGTTCGTCGGCATCGTCCAAGGCTGCGCCACTGAAGTGGTCACGGTCGAGGATGACGATAGCGGCACCACCCCCGTCGTCGACGCGGCCAAACCCGACTCGAACACCTCCAAGCCCGACAGCAACGTCCCGGACTCGGCCAAGCCCGACTCCTCGAAGGCGGACACGTCCACGCCCGACTCGACCACCGTCGACGCGGCGGACGCGGCCATCGGCCCGAAGCCCGGCGATCCGTTCGATCCGCTCGCCCCCAAGACCGGCGACACCTGCCCCACGGGCGTGATGGAAAACGACGTGGTCACTCGACGCTGCGGCAAGTGCGGCTCGCAGAACGCGCTCTGCGAGGCTGGCCGCAAGGTCGGCATGTATGGCGCTTGCTCCGGCGAGAAAACCAACGCGGACGCGTGTCTCCCCGGCGAACGCCTGGTCAACTCGTGCGGCTTTTGCGGTCAGCAGATCAAGAACTGCGACAACACGTGCTCGTACATCGAGGGCGCTTGCCAAAACCAAGTCGCGAACGGCTGTACGGCCAACGAAGTCACCTACATCGAAGGCGTCTGCGCGGTCACGACCGACGTACGCCGTCAGGTGTGCTCGGCCGCCTGCGTGAAGCCCACGCCGGAAGCTTGCGCGCCCCGTCCGCTCGACGAGATCACCGTCTCGCAGACGGCCAACATGACCGTGACGGGCAACTTCCAGACGACCGGCTCACTCAAGCTCCCGCTCCTCACGGGAACGGCATGCCCGGCGACCGAGTCCGCGTCGACCTCTTCGCTCTACCACTACGTGCGCCTCAAGAACAACGGCGCGGACGAAGTGACCGTCACCGTCAGCAACGGCATTCCGGTCGGGTCCACCCGTCCGGCCGTCACGATGGCTGCGTATGCGGGCGCCACGATCCCGACCGACCGCAAGGCCTGCTCGGTCGCCCCATTTACCGCGTCGCCCGAAAGCCTCCGCTTCGCAATCCCCGCGGGCGGCTCGGTCATCGTGCACACGATGCTCGACTCGGCGTCGGCCACCCAAGCGAAGCTCGCACTCGAAGTGAAGACCAACTTCGTTGGTCCCGAGACGGCACCTGCGCCCGACCATATCCTCACGATTGGAGCGACCTCGGGCACGACCGTCACCCAGGCGGTTCAGTTCGTGAACACGCAAACCCTCTCGCGCGTGAACACGTTCCCCTCAACCTGCCCGACAACCTTCTCTTCGCTCATCACCGCGTATCGATACATCCGCCTCGTCAACCCCACCGCCACGGACAAGCTGGTAGACGTGTCGGGCGACGACCCGCAAGACACCGTGCTCACCATCTATCCCGGAGCAAACGGTCCAATCTCTACCGCCCGAGCGGGCTGCCAGGTTGGAACGAACGACACGTGCCCAGCTGCCGCCGGCATTGCAAGCGCTGATTCGTGCCTCACGGGAGTCACGGTTCCAGCGAACGGCTCAGTCGTGGTTTACTTCGCCGAGTACTTCGACGACGACTTCGACGCAACGACCCTTCGCGTAACGACGAAGAACTGAACTCCAATCCAACAGAAGCCCGACGTTTCTTCAATGAGGCGTTGGGCTTCTTCACGACACTGATTGAACATTTCGGCCCGCCGAAGCACGCGGAAGTGTGGGGAATAATATGAGAATTCGTAACGGTATCTTTGCGGTTTCGGCAGTGGCTTTGTTCATCGGAGTCGTCCAAGGCTGCGCCACCGAAGTGGTCGTCGTCGACGAAGAGGACAGCAGCACCCCGGTGGTGGATGCGGCCAAACCCGACTCCAACACAACGAAACCGGACACTTCGGTTCCTCCCGTCGACGCGGCGAAGCCCGACTCGGCCAAGCCAGATACTTCGGTTCCGGATGCGGCCGACGCAGCTGTCGGGCCTCGCCCTGGCGATCCCTTCGATCCGCTCGCCCCCAAGACGGGCGACACGTGCCCGACCGGCGTGATGGAGAACGACGTCGTCACCCGTCGCTGCGGAAAGTGCGGCACTCAGAATGCCCTTTGCGAAGCCGGCCGAAAAGTCGGCATGTACGGCGCTTGCTCGGGCGAAAAGACCAATCCGGACGCGTGCCTGCCTGGCGAGCGCCTCGTCAGCGATTGCGGCTTTTGCGGTCAGCAAGTCAAGAACTGCGACAACACGTGCTCGTACATCGAAGGCGCTTGCCTAAACCAGGTCGCGAACGGCTGCCCCAAGAACGAGGTCGTGTATCTGGAGGGCCTTTGCACTCCAGTCGAGAACGTTCGCCGTCAGGTCTGCTCCGCCGCATGCGTGAAGGGCACTCCCGAAGCCTGTGGAGCCCGCCCACTCGATAGCCTGACGATCTCTCAGACCGCTGGCGCGACCGTCACTGGCGCGTTCGCGACCACGAGCAACCTCAAGCTCCCGCTGCTGAGCGGTGGCTGTCCTGCTTCCGCTTCGGCGACCATCTCGAGCCTCTACCACTACGTTCGTCTCACCAACTCCGGTGCAGACAGCGTCAACGTGACCATCTCGAACGGTATCCCCGCGGGCAGCACCACCCGGCCCGCAGTGACCTTCGCGGTCTACGACGGAGCCGCCATCCCCGCGGACCGCACGGTCTGCACGGGCTCTGTCGTGACGTCCTCGCCCGAGCGTGTGACGGTCAACATCCCCGCCGGAGCGTCCATCATCGTCCACACGATGCTCGACACTGCCGCCGCTGCCCAAGCCAAGCTCGCCCTCGAGGTCAAAACCAACTTCGTCGGTGTCGAGGTTGGGGCTGCTCCCGACCACATTCTCACGATTGGCGCGAACGCCAACGACACGGTCACGCAGGCCGTCAACTTCGTGAACACGAAGGTTACGGAGCGCCCCAACACGGGTGCTTGTCCCGCAGTCCTTTCGTCGTCGGTCGTTGGATACCGCTACATCCGCCTCGTCAACCCGACTGCGGGCGACAAGACCGTCGACATCTCGGGAGACGACCCCCTCGACAGCATCGTGACGACCTACCCCGGTCCCGACGGTCCGCTCTCGGGCGACCGCTCGAACTGCACGAGCTCGGTAAACGACTTCTGCCCGGCAGCAGCCAACATCGCGACGGCGGACTCGTGTGTTACCGGCGTGAACGTGCCGGCCAACGGATCCATTCTCGTCTTCTTCTCGCCCTGGTCGACCGTCTCGTTCGGCGCCGCTACGCTCCGCGTGACGACCAAGAACTAAGACCGAAACCGGCAGTCCAAACGAAGCCCCGCGTTCCCCAGTGGAATGCGGGGTTTCTTTTGGTGCGCCCAGCATGGGCGCTGTCTAGCGGGTGCAAGTCCCGCCGAGAGCAGGTCATCCTGATCCGGGTCTGTCCATCGTGCGAAGTCCCACGGCAGGCCTCCTCCTCTCGATGACGAGCGGCTCGCCCGCGGTGGCCGAAGCGATGAGCTACGACGGATTCGGCGCGCCCACGCTGTTCAGCGGGACGCTGAACGGGACGCCGGTCGGCGGAGTGACGCTCGCGTACGACGCCGCCGGGCGCATTTCGCAGAAGAACGACGCCTGGGCCTTCCCGATGGTGGTGCCCCAACCGGCGATGTCGACCGCAGAATGGACCTATACGTACGACGAAGCGGGTCGGCTCGCGACCGCGACCCGGACCGGCGAGGCCACGCGGACCTATACCTACGACGCGCGCGGAAACCGCTCGGCCATATCTCCGAGCGAGGATCCGGCGAAAGCGCCAGACGAGCAAGACCGCATGCCGCAAGTGGGGCAGCCGGGCGACGCCGACTACACGACCTACACGTACGACGCTCACGGCAATGTGACGGGCCGCACGGCAAACGGGGTCACACACACGTTCACGTGGGACGGCGAAGGAAGCCTTCTCGGCGTAAAACAAGGCGGAGCGGACATCGTGACGTACGACGTGGACGCCAAGGGAAGGCGCGTCGGCCGCAGGGTCGGGACGAACCTGACGCACCAGTGGTTCTACGACGGACAGCTCCGAATCGTCGGAGAGGTCGTCTACGGCGCCACTCCGAGCTATCGTGTCTATGGCTACGTCGGGGAGCGGCACTTGCCGGTGACCATGGTGGAAACCAAAGGCGCAATCACATCTTCGTACCGCATCTTCGGCGACCACCTCGGAAGCCTGCGAGCCGTGGTGCGCACCTCCGGAACGGTTGGTCAAGTCGTCCAATCGATGCGCCATGGCCCCTGGGGCGAGCTCGATGCCGAATGGCTTGACGCAGGGTTTGCTCGTGTACCCTTCGGGTTCGCGGGAGGCGTTTTTGAGACCGTGACCGGCCTCGTGCGCTTTGGGGCTCGGGAATATGATCCGAGGACTGGAAGGTGGTTGACCAAGGATGAGGCGCGGTTTGGCGGCGGGGAGAACTTTTATGAGTATGCCAATCCGAACCCCGTGAATTGGATCGACTTGAATGGTCGCGGACCGATCCAATTTGTGAAGTGCTTGGCGTCCGGGAAGTCCTTCGCGGAATGTTGGGACGATGAATACGACAGACTCGCGGGATTTGGCAGTGAGCCGCCTGACGACCCAACCGACACCCATGACCCAAGCGCTGCCGAAACTTGTTCGCAGCATCCACGAGGAAGCGGACTTCGATTCGACTGCTGCGCGCACCATTGCGACTTCGTCGAGGATATGTGCCCGTCTACGGCGGTAGCGGAGTGTATGACCGAGTGCACCGCTGCGCCGCACGTCCCGATTCCAGCTGGAGTTGTTCGGCCTGGAAAGCCAGCTGGCCCGTTCCGATGACTACCTCGCTTAGCAAGCACCGAGCGGCTGTCGACTTGGCATTCCGCCGTGGGATCCGGACCGCTGAGTCCTATCTTCGTGGGCTGGAGAGCTCCTTTGAATTGGAGGCCACTGAGGGTGACCAGGCGTCGCTTCACCGCGCCATCGCGATCTCGTGCATGCGGCAAGGAAAGGCGAACGAGGCCATCGCAAGCATGCGGTCGGCCGAACGCCTGTTGCTCGGTCGGACAAGTTGGTCTTCGGAGGAGCTCGCAAACTTCAACTTCGAGCTTGGCTCAATGCTAGAGCGCGGGGGCGACATCGCCGGGGCATCTCAGTGCGCGAGTCGGTCTCTCTCGATCGCGAGAACGACAGACGCTGACCTGCGCCATGTTTGCGTTCTTCTCGTGCCGCTCATGTGGAAAGTCGGACGCCTTGATGACGCCATTGATCTGTGTGCGGAATGGGCGAATCTAGAAGTGGCCCAGCTTGGGAAGGCTGAGTTTCTCCCGATCGATTCGCACGCGGTATTGAGCGAGCTGCTGGAGTCGCAAGGCCGATGGGAAGAGGCTCTTGAAGTGGCCACCAAGGCGCAAGCGTTGGCTGTCGCACGAGGAGCCGACTATCCAGTAGTGACCGAGCGCATTGAGCGACTAACGAAACGGTCCGAATGACGTTCGAACCGCTCTCGTATGCGCGAGCGCTACAGCGAGCTTCGGGTGGCAAAAAAACGAGCCACACCCGCATCCCTCATCCCGCATCCCACACCCTCCCGCCCCATCCGGAGTAGTCTCCGCCCTTCATGGTTACCCTCGAGGGCGAGGTCCTTCGCACGACGTACGAGAGCGA
>JAYUKI010001137.1:0-8695 GCA_043764595.1 Myxococcales bacterium
CCCAAGCTTGCGCGCGATTCCGCGTACGTCTACGTGGATGCTCGCAACGGGTCCCTCGTGTTCGGGCGCGACACCGCGCGGAAAGGTGGGGTCCCGTGATGGCCCACTTCCGCCCGCGAATTCGGTAAAAGTGTCGACCATCAAGGCGTGTCTTCGACGAACTATCCGCTATCAAATAGAGGGTGGGACGGCGCGGAGCGTCGAAGGAGCGGGCGTGGGCCGCGTCGCCGAGAAGAATCCCCAGCCCGAGGGGCCGACGGACTGAGCCAAACGCTTTGGGACGGAGTGAACCGAGGCCGATGGGCAATGCCTGCTCTTGTTTTGGGGCGGACTCGATCGCTCGCACTACAAAAAGCCCGACAAAACGCAAGCGCTAGCGGTTCGAGGCCCATGAGGTGCCCGCCAACGCAAAGCCGAGCGTTTCGCGCCACCCCTTGGGGCGCATGCACCCCAAAGGTTTGCGATTTTTCGCACCCGCTGGGGCTCGGGACCAAAAGCGTTTGCGCTTCGTGGCACCCATGGGGGCCGAGGCCCGAAAGCCGAGCGGTTGGAGGCACCCTCTGGGGCTGGGGACCTGAAGAGCAAGCAGGTCTGCGGTTGCGACGGTATATCCCACAGCAACGCTTGCGTCGCCGCGAACGCCAGGATGTCCGCCGTGAGCGACGGCGCCTGCAAGAAGTAAGCGGCGGGGCGGGCGTCAACCGGCGCGGCGGCGGAGCAAGCTCGTGAGCGCGATGATGTGCGACGCGCCCGAGAGGCCGACCCCGAACAGCGGGATGAGCGCGATCGGAAGCGTGGTGAGCAGCGCCATGCGCGCGTCGCCGAGGAGAGTGAAGGTCAGGCCGAGCCCGACCGCCGAGACGAAATCGGCGAAGCCGAAGAGGTGGACCCTTCGGTAGCGTTCGGCGGAGGCTTCGCCGAAGAAGAGCGAGAGGGCATACGCGCCCGCGAGGAAGTCCCCGACCCCCGCCGGAACCCAGAAGAGCGCGGGGAGCGCGCCCTGGGCACCGTAGTAGAAGAAGACCAGCGCAGCCGGGATGCGCCAGGTGTGCATGAGCGTGAGCGGACGGATGCCGATGGCGTCGACCGCGGCGCGCACACGGGGCAGCACGTAGTAGAGCAACACCGGCACGGCGATGCCGACCACGACGAGGACGGCGAAGGCGGGCATGAAGCGGCCCGCCAGCCGGCCGAGGGTGCCGCTCGCGCTCGCGGCGATGACGCCGGCGAACCAGGTCAGGGCGCCGAGAGCGAGGAAGATCGAGACGCGCACGGGAAGAATGGAAACTGTTCGATGGGTGGTTTGCATGGTGTCGCCTTTCGGTTGAACGGGAGCGTGAGACGCAGCGCACTTCACTTGGCGGCCGGCGCGCCCGGCGCGCGAGACAACGTGGCGCCGCCGACCGCAGTGGCGACTCCGCTGAGCACGAGGAGCAGGTAGCCCCTCGCGAAGTGTGCGTGCTCGTCGAGCTCACCGAGCAGCACGACCGCCAGGGCAACGCCGAGAACCGAGCCGAGCTGTCGAATCGCCTGGTTGATGCCGCTGGCCGTGGCGAGCCGCTCCGCCGGCAGGCCAGCCACGGCGCCCGCGCTCAGAGACGGCATGACGAGGCCGATGCCGGCGCCGAGCAGGACCGAGCCAGGAAGCCACAGGCGGAGGAAATCGAGCGGAAGCGGGGCGATGCTGGCGAGCCAGACGCCGCCTGCCGCAAACGAACTGCCACCGAGAACGAGGAGAGGCCGAAGCCCGACGCGGCTCGCGAGGCGACCGGCGGTGATCGCGACCGGCACGACGACCAGCGGCCCCGGCGACAAGAACAATCCGGCGCGCAAGATCGACAGATGCCAGCGACTGGTGAGGAAGAACACGTTCTCGAAGAACATCGCCGCGAAGCCCAACCCGAAGGCAAAGGTGATCGCGTTGGCCGACCCGCGGCGCCGATCGAGAAGCAGGCGAAGATCGACGGCGGGCGACGCGCGCCGAAGCGTTCGCACGACGAAGGCCACGAGAGCCGCTGCGCCGCTGATTCCGAGGACGGGCGCTAGCGAGCCTGCGCGCACGCCGATGACGCCGTAGGCGAGGGCGGCGAGGGCGGCGACGAGGAGGACCGTACCGCCGAGGTCTCCCGATGGCGTGTCGTCGCGACCGTGCGATTCGCCGAGACGGCGCGCACCGAGCACGGCAGCGAGCGCGCCGATGGGCAGGTTGATTAGGAACGCCCACCGCCACCCGAAGCCATCCACGACGACCGAGCCGATCGCGGGCCCGAGCGCCGAGGCGACCGCGCCGACGGCGCCCCAGATGCCGAGAACGACGCCTCGTCGCTCGAGGGGAAATGCGGTGAGGACGAGGGCCAGCGAGGCCGGTACGAGCGCCGCGGCGCCCACGGCTTGCGCGGCGCGGGCGGCGACCAGCGCGGTCACGTTGGGCGCGAACGCGCAGGCCAGCGACGCGACGACGAAGGCGGCGACTCCGCCGACGAAGAAGCGTCGACGGCCGTAGCGATCGGCGAGGCGCCCTGCAGGAATGAGCAGCGCGCCGTAGCCAATCGTGTAAGCGTTCAGCACCCACGACAGCTGGGATGCCGACACGCTGGCGAAGGTCCGGCGGATATCGGGCATCGCCACGAAGAGCACCGTCGTGTCGAGCGAGACGATGAAGACCGCGAGCGCCGCCACGGCAAGCGTCGACCAGGGGGACGACGCGACGGGCTTCGGCTCGGCGGTGTATCGAACGGCAAGAGGCATCTCCATCTCCATCTCCCAACAGATTGTATATACAACTAGTGGCAACGCACTTCTCGCGCCGCCGCCGCCGCGTTCACTTGCGAACGCGCACGTGCGAGGCCATCGCTCGACCGACCGCGGCGAGGGGCCCGAGCATCGCGCGTGCCTGCGCCTGGGCCTCCCGCCACGGGACCACAGCCTTTTCGAGGAGCCGCTCCCCGGCAGCGCTCAACGCCAGACAGACGTTCCGACCGTCCGTGCCCGCGCGCCGGAGGACCCAGCCGTTCTCCTCGAGTCGAACCAGGTCGCGCGTCACCGTGGACTTCTCGAGCAGCAGGGCATTCGCCAGCAGCGTTGGCGTCGCTCCGTCCTCCATCCGCGCGATCGCGACCAGCACGTTGAGCTGCGAGATGGTCAGGCCGACGGGCCGGAGGGCCCCGTCGTAGATGGACGTCAGGGCCCGATGGACCTGGCGCACCGGCGAGCAGAGGCACTCGTCCATGATCTCCTTGCTCACCGCGCGGCTGGACATTGGTTGCATGTACAACATCATGACTGCGTGTCAAGGCCCGACGGCGTGGCGGCCGCGGAGGTCGTCGATCTTCGGTGCCTGGCTGCGTCGCGCTCGATGCTTCACGCTTCACGCCGCGGACCGCCCAACCGATTGGGTTTCGTATGACCTTGGAGCGGTTATGGCTGTCGATGCTCGTAAGGTCCCAACGGCGCAAGGGTTGCGCTCGGTCGCACCGCAGAACCTCCTCGACTTCGCTCGGCAGCAACTCTCGCATGCCGCGCTCTACCCGCGCGTGAGAGCCCGCGCTCTACGGCCTATCCGCCTCCTGTCCGTCCTCTTCGTCATGAACATCGGCTCCAAGTCCGCGCTGAATCCATTCGAGAACCCCCGCATACGCCTCGCGTCGATCTGGACGAGCGCGGCCCATCGCCTTGGTAAGCAAGGGGACGGCGTCCGCCCCCAGATGAATCAGCCCGTCTCGCGCCGCATTGCGCACGACCGCCTGCGAATGGCACAGAAGGTCCGCGATTTCGGCAACGGAATCGACGTCCCCGCCAAACGCAAGGACGCGGATTGCGCTCCGAACGGTAGCTGCATCGCCATCCCGCAGAAGTGGGCGAGTCGCAGCGAGGTATCTCGGCCGTTCGGCGTGGGCTCTGAGCAAGCGGTGCGCGTGCATACGTACTCGCGCCGAAGCGTGACTCATGCTGCGCTCCAAGACATCCGTTAGGGCCTCGCGTTCGACATCGGTCTTGGCCCTCGCGGCCCGGTAGCTCAGAATCCGTCGTACACGCTCGGGCTCGCCGTCGAGCGCGGACGTCATCTCCCGATCGACTGCCGCAGTCATGTCTTCGGGGAGAAGCTCCCGTACTGCCGTGTCTTGGAGAACCGCATCGGCGAGCGCAGAAACGATCGCGCGATCCGTTGGGTGACCAACGCTGACGAGCACTCGGGTGCGGATGGTCGCATTGACCTGACCTGTGGCGTCCAGAATCTGGGCTAGCGTCCGTTCTCGATCCCTACCCGTGAGTACTGGCTCGAGGGCAGCCACGAGGCTCTGGATCTCGCCAGCGTCCGACCAGTCGCCAAGGCGAACGAGGAGCGCCACAGCGTTCGGGCCACCACCTTTGCTTCCGAGAGAACGCACGAGCACATCGGAGAGTCCAGGCGCGTGAAGCATGCCCCCGCCTGCCATCCGCTCAAGAAAGCGTTCCCAAGTCGCATCTCCCGCCGTGAACCTCGTGACCAAGACTCGCGGGACCGACGGCGTCGCGCCAAACACGTCGAGGATGGATAGATTGCCCTCGTCGAGCTCCTTCTGGATGAATGGGAGGACGCGATTCGGCTCGACGCCACGAAGGGCATCCCGACACTTCGCCTTCAACTCGCTATCCTCGCTCTTCCAGAGGCGCACCAAGAATTCTATCTTTCGTGGCCCCTCGAGACGCTCCAGCAGGCGCACGAGGTGAAGGCGGGCAGCGCCATTCAGTGTACCGACAGCGCCCTCCAAAAGGGGAAGATCGCGGTGTTCGACCTGAATCGCGAACGGCTCTCGAAACCGACCTTGGAGAAAGGCAGAAAGCACCTCATGCCGATCTCCTTCGTCGCCCAAGTGAAGTAGCTGCCGCGCCGCTTGTTCCCTCAAGACGACGTGATCGTCGTTCACCAAGTGCCGCAAAAGCTCGAGCGACACCGACGGAGGTGTCCGGCGCCCAAGCTCGGCAAGCGCCTGTTCGCGAAGCCCAATCGCGACGCTTGCGGTCTTCACGATCCGCTCCAACTCTCCATCGCCTGCTGGACCGAGCCTCGCGATCTCGGGCAGCAAGACCCCGAGCAGATCCGGAGCGAGGTCCACGCGCTTCCGCAGGCTTTCGATGGTGAACGCAGATCCGCAAACCTTCTGCATCGTTCGCACGAAAAGCGGGAGCTTTTGATGTCGACGACTCCATTCCAGGCACACGTCGAAGGCGCCCTTACGAACCATGTCTTGGATGACCGCCTCGGGGCGCGTCCCGGGCAACTGCGCGTACTCAGCCCGATTCTCGAGAAGAAGTGCTCTCTCTGCCGCATCACGCACCGCTCTATCCGGCCAATCCGTCACGGTTCGCGCGAAGCTCGCGGTCATCGTGTCGATCCGGCAAGCCATGAGGTTCGTTGGAACCTTGTTCGCTGGCGGTGTGATGAGCAATCGAGCAACGCGCAACCGGCTTACCGGATCCAGATCGGAGCTTGCCAGGACTTGCAACGCGCCCGCCCGTCCTTCGTCGGTGAGGCGCGTATAGACGTCGAGAAGGGCATACGTTTCCCAGCGAGATAGCTGCGGTGCAACAAATTGGCCTCTTACGTTCGCCTTTTGGAGCTCGGTCAGTATTGCCGCCACGCCGTGATCGCCGATGGGCGATTCACGGAGGGCCAAGCGGAGTTGTACGCCCGCACGGACTGCGGGTGCGCGCCATGCCTCTTTGCCCTCCCCCTCCAGCGCGGCCGACGGAATTCGGTCGCCAAGACCGCGCCGTCGGAGCTCCACCTCGAAGGTCGCCAGCGAGCCTTCACGAAACGCAAACTCTCCCGCGAAAATCTTCCGGAGAAGGCTTGCACTCCAATGTGCCGTCCCGGACCCCTCTTCGGATCGAACCCGCACGATGGCCGCGACTTCGGTCGCCGAGAACTGACCCGAGAGAGAGTCGATGAGCAGCCCCTGCGAGCGCGAATCGTTCGTGTGAGCCAAGCGATCGAGGATCACGGAGCGATACGAGCTCGCGAGTATTCCCTTGAGCGCCGTGGTTAGGAGATCGCGAAATCCAGGGTTGTCATGAATGGCAGCCCAGTAGAGGAGCTTTGGCAAAGCAGTTGCGTCACCCGAAACCGCGAGAGCCTCTGCCGCCGTCTTCTTCAAGTTCATGTTCGACTTGTCGAGCCAAGCGGCGATGTCTTTTGCCAGCCCCTTCGCATGGGTACGCGCGAGGGCGAGGAGCACTTGGCGGGAAATAGTGACGTCTTCCTCCGACAACCACGGCAGAAGCCACGGAGCTGCAGATGGACCGGCGACGGCGAGGCACGCAATGGCGCGCTTCCGAATCTCGGGGGCGTGATGGCGCAGATAGGGCCGGACCACGGGAACCAGTTGCGGATGATCCAGTCCGGCGAGCGCATCCAGTAGACGCGCGGTCCCCTCCGTTTCCACGGAAAGGTCACGAAGGCGCCGCAATAGGGTGTCCGCAACGAGGGCTCCGCCCGGATCGCGTGCGGCCGCGAGGTTGGCCGGTCGAGTCGAGCCGAGCGACTTCAGTCGGGCGCCCAATGTTCGCAAGGCGCTGAGGGCCTCCGCGCGCAGGTCGTCGTCTGGATCGTCGAGGAGTGGACCGAGGAGCTCGGCCGCGAGCGGACCCCCGGTTCGGCCTGTCGCGCGTATCGCGGCGATACGGAGCGGATGGGATGTTCGGGAGACGATCGCACGCATTGCCGTCGAGCGAACGATTGGGCCGTGCGCCGGAAGTGCGCCGAGGATCTCGCTCGTGAGGAGGCCGCGATTCGCGAGCGACTCGAAGAGGTCCGTCGAGGGTTCCAGATGAAAGAGCAACGTCGCTGCGTCCGTGGCCCATACCGGAAATGTGGACTCCAGATTGGAAAGGCGCGCCGTCAATTGTCGAACCGTCGGATCGCCTCCGATGTGTCTCAGCGCGGCAAGGCAAGCGTCAGGCTCTGCATCGAACCTTCTCAAGATGTTGGCCTCTGCATCCACGACGCCGAGGCGGCCGAGAGCGCCAATGGCGTACCACCATCCAGCACGTTCCTCCTCGCGTTGCACGATTGTCTCGAGCCTGCGGATGGCACGCTGCTTTCCAAACGCCTCGATGAGCGGCACGGCGCGAGCCCATGGCACGTCGCTGCCCGAGAGCTCCGCGACCACGAGGTCGGAACGGCTGTTCATAGCTTCCGCAGCGGCTGCACAGTCCAAGGCTGGCCCATAGAGGAAGACATCGACTAGCGCGCGAGCTTCCTCGTCATCTGGAGAGATGCCGCGCCGCTTCAATGAGACCAGCGCCCTGAGGCCGGATGGACCACACCGATACGGATCGTTCTGTATCTCGCAGACAATCGACCCGACGTCAGCAGCGTCCCCGATCTCCCCCAGCACTTCCAAGAGACCGGGTACCAGCGTTTCCTGTTCGCGCCGCTCCTTCAGCATCCTACGGACTCGTTGAGCTTCGCCCCGCGCGCCGAGAAGTGCGATCCACTCCACGCAGATGTCGAGATCGTCAGGTCGAAGTGGGAGCTCCGGAAGTGCGATTCCGAAGGCCCAGGACCCCCGCAGAAAGCGCATCGCTTCGATCGCGATTGGGGAGCTCGCATCGCGGGCGAGGGCCAGGGCGAGGTCGTGGGCCTGCCTGAGAGAGAGCAGTCCGGTCTCCAAGCTCGCTCGCAAATATTCGACGGAACGTGTTCGAACGTTGACGTGGGCACTCTCGACGATACGCTCGAGCAGCCCCGATCCAACTACACGCTCGGGCGGAAGGTCCGAGACGGCCTCCCAGCCAATAGGGGTCGCCTCCCAAGTGGATAGCGCTTCCGGGCGCTCGAGAAGCAGTGCGCGAAGCCAGGCGAGACGAACCGACGGAGCCAGGTCTGCCGCTGCCTCCGGCGCGAGAATCTGAAAGCCATCCACGGCAAGCCTCGAAAGAACGAGTTGACTCTCGGGTGGCATTCCGAGGATGTCGGACGGGAGCAATTGCGCCAAAGCGTCGAGCACTTCACCGCCGCGAAGGCGCGCCTCTACGTGAAGGACCGCAGCGTGCACGACGCCTTCGTCGCTAGATCGGAGTAGCTCGGCGATCTTCGCGAGAGGCAGGCTGCCTTGCTCGAGGTCGCGGTAGCCCGAGGTGGAGGACGTTGCCGTTGCCATGTCGCGCGAGGGTAGTCGTGTCCGTTCGACGGGGCCACTGGAGCGGCGTACTTGTCGGCGTGCCGAAGCCGTGAACCGTCTGGCCCATACCGCTACCAAACGCGGTCTCCACGCGAGCGGCCCACCCCCAGCTCGCGGGCGCAACGATGGACACGGCGCGCCGTAGGAATGCTCACGCGGATCTTCGTGCAGACCGTGCTTGCGTTCTACCGCGAACGAGGTGGTGGACCTGCATCCGCGAGGAGCGCGCGCGCTTCTGGGGCTGGGCCGTCACCAAGAGCGGCCTTCTCCTCGAGCTCGCGCTACAAGGGAGCGATGCCCCGCGCGAAACCCCGCCGCCGCTTCCTGTTGGGCCTCTTTGCAATCGTTGCGGCCGCGTGCGGCGCGGTGGTCGATACCGGCCCGTCGCCCGGGGGGGCGTCCGAGATCCCGCCAGGCGCGGACGCGACAACCAAGGACGCCGACGCCACTGGGCCGGACGCAAGCCCGGCGGACGCGAGCCCCGACGCGCCCGCAGGGGAGGCTGGCGCGGACGCGTCCGACGCCGGGCC
>JAYUKI010001138.1:0-8693 GCA_043764595.1 Myxococcales bacterium
GCACGACGTTCCTTTTCGCGTCTTCGTCTTTTTGTTTCTGCGTACGCGTCGTGATGAGGTCGGTCCACATCGCGCGATCGTCGTGGGAAGAGCGCGCAAGAAGGAGCCCGGAGACCACGACGAAGAGCGCCGGCAGCGGAACGTCGAGCCGACCTTGCGACGCGAGCGCCAACGTCACGCCACACGTGATGGCGGTGACCTGGCGACGCTGGACGATGGCGACGAGCGCGAGAAAAACTCCGGTCGGAAAAAGGTACCGAGCGACCGCGCCGAGGCCGAAGGGATCGGGGCTCGGTTGGGCGTGCGCGATCGCTCCCGCGAGGATGGGACCTAGGGGGCCTGCAAATTCGGGCTTCCGTGCGGCGACGAAGGTAGCCACGAAGCCAAGCACGAGGGCCAGATTCCCGAGAAGGCGCCCTTGCACCTTTCCGCGGGTCGAAAAGTAGGCCACCGCTACGAGCTGTGCGAGCCCCACCACGACGACCGCAGCCGTCGCGAGAATGCGGGCAAACGAAAACCCAAGTGGGCTATTGAGCGTGACGGCGGCGATGGCCCACGAGAGCGCGCGGAGGAGCGCTGCAAGGCCCAAAAGGCCCAAAATACCGCCTGGTGCGCGTGTGTGCGGGGCCCGCAAAGCGCGCAACGCTGCGACGATGGCAAAGGCCCCCGCGGCAAGCGCGAGGAGCACTTGGGGAATGGCCATGAGGCGGGTGGACACCGCCGGAGCCACAAGGCCGACCACGACGACCGACAACCCCAGAAGGACGAAGCGCGAGACGCCAAGATCGACGCGCTGGATGAGATCGTATGCTCCGGAGCTCGTGAGGAGCAGTACGCCGACGAACGCGACGTAGCTGGCGACAGCGGTCCCGTGCTCGCCCCAAACGACGAAGCGCTCGCCCACATTTCCAAGGAGGCCCGGAAGCACGAGCACTCCGAGCACCGTGGCGACCACGCTCGCGATCGTGACGGCGCGCACGAAAAAGTCGACCGACTGACGCGAAACCGCGGGCGGCTCCGGAGCTTGTGCCTCGGGCTCGGGCGGTTTGACTCGGGCGTTGCCGCTGGAAGCCGGCGCGAGAGCGATGGGCGGATCGTCTTTGGGCTTCACGGCTCCTTCGCACTCTACCCCGAGTCGCGACGTTTCGGCGAAACCCCTCACGCGACCCGGCGTAACGCGAGCATGCCATCGTCTCGCCATCGTTTCGCTCCCCTCGCCATGGGCCTCTGCCTGGTGGGAGCCATGGGCTGCCACAGCGCGTCTTCGGCCGAAACTACGGGGCGAACGCCCACGCGCGCCCCTCTGGGCGAACCGCAAGAGGCGGGAGCGACCACAGCGCCCTCTCCACTCGCCGACCAACCGAGCCCCGTGGTCGTGGAGCTCTATTCGTCCGAAGGATGCTCGAGCTGCCCGAGCGCCGAGGCCGTGCTGCGCGACCTCGAGGGAGACCCGAACATCGTGCCGCTCGAGCTCCACGTCGACTACTGGAACGGACTCGGATGGGCCGATCCGTACTCCAAAGCGGCCTACAGCGCGCGCCAACGCATGTATTCCACACGCATGCACCAAGACGGCATCTACACGCCCGAAGCCATCGTGAATGGCGCCACGGGAGTCGTCGGCTCGGATCGACGCAAGCTCCTCTCGCTCGTGCGCGAAGCCCGCGCTGCGCCTTCCAAAGCACGGCTCACGATGGTGCGCGAAGGCGAATGGCTCCTGCTCACGGCAACCGAGACGAAGGGCGACGCAAACCACGAGGTTTGGCTCTTCACGGCCGAGTCGGGCCTCGTGACGCGCGTTCTTCATGGTGAAAACCAGGGAAAGACGCTGGCCCACGGCCCCGTGGTTCGAGAGATCGAGAGCCTCGGGCCGAGCCGCGATGGCCTCACGATCCGAATCGCAAAGCCCAAGAAGAATAACGTGCATTATGCAGCTACCGTTGCCGACGCACGCTCGTGGGCCATCCTGGGTGCGGCGGTCGCGGAGTAGCGCCGACCGCGGAACGACCTGCACGAAGGCGCCATCCCTTTACGCGGTCAGGACGCGACGATGCGCCCAGCCTCGAGACGGACGACACGTGCCTCGAGAGAACGCACGTCGTCCAAGTGGTGGGTCACGCACACGACGACACGCTCGCGTTTTCCCCCGGAAATCGCCGAACGCAGCGCGGAAAGAACCAGGGCCCGCGTCAGGTCGTCGAGCGCCGAGAACGGCTCGTCGAGCACGAGCACGTCACGCTCAGGAGCCAGCGCACGCGCCAAAGCCACGCGTTGGGCTTCTCCTCCCGAAAAGCTCCTCGGACGCCGCTCCGCGAGGTGCGCGACGCCAAGACGATCGAGCCACGTCCGCGCGCGCTCGCGGCGATCTCCGGAATTGCGGGCCGTACCGGTCGGCTCGATGCCAAACACGACGTTCTCGAGCGCCGTCATGTGGGGAAAGAGCGCGAGGCCCTGCAGCACCACACCGACGTGACGACGTTCGGGAGGCAAAAACAAGCCATTCTGGTGGTCGAACCACCGAGCTTCGCCGAACTGCAACGCGCCCGAATCCGGACGTATCGCCCCCACGAGAGCCCCGACGAGCGTCGATTTTCCCGCTCCCGAAGGCCCCAGGATGGCCGTGACCCCTGCGCCGAACCGGACGTCGACACGGAGCGAAAACGCGCCCTTCTTCACCTCGAGCTCGGCGTGAAGCTCAGCGGCCACGCGCACGCCCTTCGACGAAGCGGTTCGTCGCGTAGAGAGCGACGAACGAGATGGCCGACAGCAACACCACCAGTACGTTTGCCTCGTTGGCTCGACCCGCGATGGCCGCGTCGTAGATGGCCATGCTCGCCGTCTGCGTCACGCCCGGAGTGTCCCCGGCGACCATCAACGTGGCGCCGAAGTCCCCGAGGGCCCGCGCGAAGGCCAGACCGAGCGCCGCGGCCAAGCCACGCAGCGCGAGAGGAAGCTCGATGGCGAAGAAGGCACGGGAGGGCGTGGCGCCAAGCGTTCGTGCCGCGAGCACGAGCTCCGGATCGACCGCCGCAAAGGCCGCTCGCCCGAACTTCACGACGAGCGGCAGGGCCGACACCGCCGCAGCGATCATGGCACCCTTCTTCGTGAACACGAGCGTGTCGCCAGTGATGGATTGGTAGACGCGTCCGACCGTTCCACGACGACCGAGAAGCACGAGCAAGAAGTACCCAAGAACCGTGGGCGGCATCACGAGAGGCAGGGAAAACAGGGCATCCAACGCCTCTCGTCCAAAGAACGCACGCCGTGCAAGAAGGCGCGCCACGGGCAGTCCGACCACGGCGGCGAGCAGCGTGGCGACGACGGCAACCTCGAGAGAGATCACGAACGGAGAGAGGGGCATGCGGCTACGGTCTTCGGAGAGGGCCCGAGATCGTGCCCTGGCTCTTGCGGTTCCGAGAAACTGGCAGCCTACCGATCAAGGTGGTCCGTCGAAACCGTACTTCGCAAGAATCTTCTGCCCTTTTTCCCCACGGACGAAGGCCGCGAACGCCAGGGCTGCGCTTCGGGTCTTCGTCCCTCCCTGCGAAGCGCCTCCACAGAGCACGAGCGCCTGCACGATCGGGGCGTACGAATCCATCGGCAGCTCGAGGATTTGCGCTTCTGGCAGGCCACGCACCAGCGCCTTCGAGACGAACGCACAGTCGGCGTTCCCACTGCGTGCAAACTGCAAACTTTCGCCCACGTTGCCCGCCATGACGAGCTTCGGTTTCAGCTTCGTGGAGAGTCCAGCACGCTCGAGCGCGTCCATCGCAGCTTTGCCGTACGGCGCGTGATCGGGATTGGCGAGCGCCACCGTGCGGAAGCGGGCGTCGTCTAGCCCCGCGAGCCCACCCACGGGAAGCCCATTCGGACAGTGGAGGACGAGACGACCGCGCGCGTACGCGGCCTGGGTGGACCCGTCGCAGACGCCCGCCTTCACTGCACGATCCGTGAAGGCTACATCGGCCGAAGCGAACGCGTCGAACGGCGCACCCTCGGCGACCTGTTTGGCGAGGAGACCGGAGGAGCCGAACGTAAACTCGATCTTCACCGGAGACTCGGCCTCGAGTGCCGAGGCCACCTCGGCGAAAGCGGCCGTGAGATCGCTCGCCGCAGCGACACGCAGCACCACGGGTGCATTCTCGGCGCTGGGGGTCTTACGGCATGTGGGGAGCGTCGTCGACGCGAGCGCGACGGCTGCAAAGAGCCAAGACGACCTCCGACGTTCGAGGCTCACCGGCGTCACGGGAAGGCGGCTGTCCCACGCCTCGAGGAGTGGACCCGCGAGAGAACCGACGGCGTCGGGGTTTCTGCGTGAACGTCAGGGCGCGCCATGCCGCGTTTCGTTCGGGTTCCCAGGAGGCGGATTGCGCTCTTCGGTCGGCGAAGTGGGGCGCGCGGGTGGTGGATCCGTAGGCGGCGCCGCAGCCGGAATGTTCAGCAAGAACGGACGCGCGTTCATCGTGGAGCACGCGAATACTTCGTCCCGGTGAAACTCCCAGTGAAGGTACACGTTGCCGTCGGTGGAGACGATCGCGCTCGGCGCCGGACCGAACGGTGACGCGCGCTTCACCGAGTCGAGCGCCGCGACGTCGAACGCCGTGACGCCGCTCCCCTTCACGACGCCCATCTTCACGATCTGGCCGTCCTTCGGGCCAACGACGATCTCGAGATGCGTGACGAGCTTCACGTTCGACAGCGGATGGGCTCCGGGAAGCCCGTCGAGCGATCCCAAGAAGTTGTCGGCGAAGATCGGGTGGATGCGGTTGTGGATCGTGTTGAGGTACGTCGCGAAGGGCACACGAGCCGTGTTCAGCGCGGTCTGGTTGCCGGGCTTCACGGTGGTCACGTAGTTCTCGATAGCGCTTCGCCAACGCTCGAAATTCGAGGCCTGGAACGATCCACGGTGCTCGCTCTTCCGGCGCTCGCCATCGGCGACACGCTCGCGGCGCAGCTGGTCCGAGCCGACAGAGGCAATCACGGTGTTCTGGTTCAAGTTCAGGTTGATCGTGCCGGGTGCGGCCTTGGCGCCGAGCCCGAGCGACAGGCCTGTCGTGCCCTTTTTTCCGGCTGTTCGTGGAGAATTCGAGGCGCCGGCGCCCCCTTGGTTTCCCGCCCCCGAGCCACCGGGGCGGGTCGGATCGAAGGTCCAACCTTTTGCGCCCTGGGCCACCTCGGGAGTCGCTTGCGAGGCGCCGCCCGGAGCATCTGCGGTGGGTTTTTGAGCCGCTTGCGACGCCGACTCGGGCTTGCCATCGCCGCCGGACGTGGCCGCGGCCTTGGGCTCGAGCGCAGCGATCTGGCCTGCGGGCTTGGGCGGGACCTGGACGTCGAACTCGGTGCCTTTGTCCCCGGGGGCCTTGTTCTTCTCGCCCGGGGTGTTGTCGCTGTCGGCGATTTTGGTGCGTTGGCTGTCGCCCTGTTGGTCCGGCGGGCCCGCGTGCTGGCCAGCGGGGGTAGGGTTCTTGTCGTCTTGGTCGTGGGACGTCTGCGTGGCGACGGTTTCTTTGTCGACCTTGTTCGCCTCGTCGCCGATGAACTTCGCGTTCGGGTTGTCGTCTTGCTTCGGCGTGACGTGTTGCTTGACCGCGATGCGGGGGTCCTTCTGCATCGGCGGAGGGGGCGCGGGCGGGGGCGGGGGGACGGCAGTCGAGGGAAGGATGACGACCTTCTTCGGCTCTTCCTTCTTTTCGTCGGCCTTTTTCTCGGGCTCGGGCTTCTTCGGCTCTTCCTTCTTGGCCTCGGGGGGCTTGGGAAGCTCGGGCGCAGGCACGTTCGGCTCGTTCGGCGAGACTTCGTTTTCGGCCGCGGCTCCGAGCTCGAACACTTTCTCGGCCTCTCGCGCTTTTCCCCGGGCTTGGTAAGCCATCTTCGAGAAAAACGTGGCGTCGTCGTGGGCCTTGGCCACTTCGTTTCCGCCTTGCCCCAGCACGTAATGCGCGCACACCGCCGCGCAGACCCAAAGGATCAGCGGCGTGGTGGCGGAGTCACGGGCCATGGAGGGACATCCTCGGGGAAAGGAGGCGAACGGCCTCGCGGCGCGGAAGAAGCTCCGGGCAGGAAGAAGATAACACCGGGAGGAGGCCCCGGAAAGGTAGGCCCGAAGGATTGCTGAGGAGTGCGAAACCTACACTTTTCGTGACTTTCAAGGGGTGCGGCGCACGGCCTGCGGCCGCCCTTTCGTTCTGGAGCGGGTCGCCCGCGAAAAATCGCGACGTAGTTCGGCCCTCGACGTGGGTCGTGGCGCTCAGCGGAGGGAGCTCGAGTACCCACACAAAAAACCAAAGTCGAGCCTGGAGACTCGACCTTTGGGGCGGCCCATACGGTTCCCAATCTCGTCAGGAATCCACGTCTGGATCCCTGGCGAAATCGGCAGTCTTGCGACTCAGGCCTTCGGGGTGGCCGTCACGGCAGGCGAAGTGGCCCATTCGCGCATGGCCTGGTCGCCCGAGCGGTCGACGTGAACCTTGTCGTCGACCGACTTCACCCAGCTAAGCGGGATGTAGTGGTGCTGGCCTTTTTCGTCCTTGTTTAGCTTGATGGTGTCTTTTCCTTCCATGTGGTCGACAATGGCGAACTGGCCATTTTCCGAGCAAACGACGGGAGTATTCGGCTTGATTTGACTTGCGTTGATCATGACGGAGCCTTTTGCACGCGCCATGCCGTGAGGGCGCGAATGGCAAAATGGGACACAAAGGCCCACGACCTGGCAAATGGCTGGAAGGGCTGCCGAAACAGTCGGTCAAGACGACCGCATTTCCTCTCACCTTGATGGACCGACGGCATCGTGCGGTGCGCCTCGACCCGATTTCCCCGGACACGACCCCGAAAACGCGAAAGGTTTGCGTCTCGAGATTCTGCCCGTAGACTGGCGCTTCATGGCCCTACGACTTTGCGCCGGCTGCTCTCGGCACGTAAAACTCGCCGACGTCGCATGCCCCTTCTGCGGCGCCGAAACCAGCGCCCCCGTGGCTTCCCCTCTCTCGCGGGCAACCCGTGCGGCAATGGTGTTCGGAGGAGCCGCAATGGTCTCCGCATCCGTAGCGTGCGGCGACTCCAGCACCACTCCGCTCTACGGCGCTCCGGCCCCGACCAACACCACCTCGGGAACCACCCCGCCCGCTCCGCTCTATGGCGCGCCCCCTCCGCCCGAGGACGCTGGAAAAGACGTGACCGTCGCTCCGCTCTACGGCGCTCCGGCGGATTCGGGCGCCCCCGATGCCTCCAAGGAAGATGGCGGAAACGCCGACGGCGGCCGTGACGGCTCGCCCGCTCCGCTTTACGGCCTCCCGCCGCCCCAGTGACCGCGTCCGAATCCACGCGGCGTGCCGTCCCTCCGAGCTGAGGTGCGGGGCGACGTCGCGATTCTTGTCGTCTTTGTCGTTCTCGAAGGTGCCCAAGGCCGCGTAAGGTGGCGGGCACCATGACCGAAGCTCTCCGCCGCACGCCCATCTACGACGCCCATGTCCGCCTCGGCGGCCGGATCGTGCCGTTCGCCGGCTGGGAGATGCCCGTTCAATACAAGGGCATCGTCGACGAGCACAACGCCGTGCGAAACGCCGCGGGTCTCTTCGACGTCTGCCACATGGGCGAGCTCGAGATGACCGGCCAGTACGCGGCGCAGGTGGTGAACTACCTCGTGACGAACGACGTCTCGCGCCTCGGCGTGGGTCAGGCGCTCTACACGTGCTGCTGCAACGCCAAGGGCACCATCCTCGACGACCTCATCATCTACCGCGCCGCGGACGAGCGCTTCCTCATCGTGTGCAACGCCTCGAACCGAGACAAGATCGTCGGCGTGTTCAAGGCCGCTGCCGAGAACCACTGCGAGTTCAAGGACCTTTCGGACGAGACGGCGCTCATCGCGCTCCAAGGCCCCAAGGCCTTCGAGGTGCTCGCGCTCTGCGGAAAAGACGCCGCGGCCCTCTCCGAGCTGAAAGCCTT
Organism: Myxococcales bacterium; assembly: GCA_043764595.1. Taxonomy (GTDB): domain Bacteria; phylum Myxococcota_A; class Polyangia; order Polyangiales; family Polyangiaceae; genus JAAFHV01. The sequence continues at coordinate 7,945 of JAYUKI010001138.1, forward strand.
TCACTTCCGCGATGCCATCGTCGCCAACGTCAAATGCACGGCCGCGCGCACCGGCTACACGGGCGAAGACGGCGTCGAGATCTTCTGCGCCTGGAACGACGCCCTCGCACTGTGGAACACGCTGATCGAGCTCGGCGAGCCACTCGGCCTCCGCCCCTGCGGCCTCGGCGCGCGCGACACCTTGCGCCTCGAAGCTCGCCTCTCGCTCTACGGAAACGACATCGACGAGACCACGAACCCCATCGAAGCCGGGCTCGGCTGGGTCGTGAAGATGGACAAGGGCGACTTCGTCGGGCGCGAGGCCATCGAGGCCATCAAAGCCAAAGAGCTCCCCCGCAAGATCGTGGGCTTCGAGATGACCGGCCGAGGCATCGCACGCCATGGCTATCCCCTCCGCGACGAGAGCGGCGCCGAGATTGGAGTCTGCACGAGCGGCAGCCCCGGTCCCACGGTCGGCAAGAGCATCGGCCTTGGATACGTGCCCACGGCCCTCTCCACGATTGGCTCCAAGTTCTTCGTGGACTGCCGCGGAAAGAACATCGAAGCGGTCGTCGTGAAGACTCCCTTCTATAAGCGCAAGTAACCGTTCTTTTTATCTTTTTCGAGCGACGGAATACCCTCCTTCGCCCTGCCGTGGATAACCGAGGAGACCTGACGATGAGCGATTCGTTCCCGAGCGATCTCAAATACACGAAAGACCACGAGTGGACCAAGGCGACCCCCGAGGGCATCCTCGTCGGCATCACCGC
>JAYUKI010001139.1:0-8681 GCA_043764595.1 Myxococcales bacterium
ACGAGAGCCACGGTTCCTGCGCGCCGCTTCGGGCGAGGGGAGGCCTTGGCTTTTTTCGGGGACTTCGCGCCGCCTTTGCCTGAGTCGGACTCCACCATGGCGGGCCATCTAGCACGTGCGCCCCGGAAATCCGACGAAGACCGCGGTTGCTTCGGGCCTTTGGTCTCGGTATGACCCGAGTCGCGGAGAAGCCCGCGCGTCTTTTCCTTTCCGAACGAGCTTTCATGGCATCCGACGAAGCAACCTCCGCCGACTCCGCCGACCGCCCCGACTCCGTGCCCCCCCACGCCGACGGCGAAGGCTCGGAAAAGGTCGAAGCCGCCGCCGAAAAAACCGAACAGGCCAAGACCCCGGAAACGGCCGAAAGCCTCGAAGAGGCTCGTGTGGCCGAAGCTCGTGCGCCCGAACAGGTGGAGGCTGCCGAGACTACGGACGCCAAACCGTCCGAGACGGCCAAAGAACCGCCGGTCAAAGAAGAGCCCGCGAGCGACGACGAGCCCACGGGCATCCTGCCGGTGGACGACACGAAGACGTCTTACGCGCCGCTTCTGTTCGTTTTGGCGGCCGCCATTCTGCTCTTGTTCGTCCTTCCACCGCTGACCAAAGCGGGCATCTGGGACCCGTACGAGCTCAACGTCGCGGACCTTGCACGTCGGATGGCGTTGAAGCTCCACGGTGCGAAGACCTTGGCCCTCGAGGGAGCGGACAACTCGCTGCCGCACCTGAACGACCTCGGCCGTCCGCAGCTTCCGTTTACGCTCATCGCCCTAGGATTCTCGTTCTTTGGCCTCCAAGAGTGGGCCGGTCGTGCACCGCTTGCTCTGGCCGGGCTCGTTGGAGCCGTGGTCACGTACGGCTTCGTGGCTCGTCTCGTCGATCGTCGCGCAGGGGTCTTTTCGGCGCTCGCCCTGCTCACGATGCCGCTCTACTTCGTGCAAGCCCGCACCATGTTGGGTGACGTAACGACCATGGCAGCGCTCGCCATGGCGTTCGGAGGCCTCGCCGTGGCGGCGTTCGGTCACGACGACGACGGCGCGCCCGCGTACGGCTTACGTTTGGCCTGGCTCGGGCTGGCATTTCTCGGACTTTGCGCAGGATTTTACAGCCGCGGAGCGTTGCTCGGACTCTTCGTGCCGGCCATCGCCGTGGCCAGCGCTTGGGGCGTCCTCGTCGGCGCGGAAAAGCGACTCGATCCGCTCACGCACGCCGTAGGCGCGCTGTCGGCGGGCATCGCGGCCTTTGCATTCTACAAGGTTTACGGGGCGTACACCCTCGATCCGGCTCCCACGGACATGAACCCGTGGCTTGGGACCACGCTTCACGCACCCGCGAAGTACCCCACGTTCGATTTCATGGTGGGCCACATGTCCCACGCTCTCGCCCCATGGAGCGGGTTCATTCCGTTCGCCATGGGACGCCTCTTCATTGCGCCGTCGGCGAACGGCCGCCCGAGCGCCGCGCTCTCCCGCGAGACCACTGCGCGCATGGCACTCCTTCTCGGGACGTCGGCCACGTTGGTGGCGCACGGCATCCTCGCCGCGCGTACCGACCTCATCGCGTACTCGGGACCGGCGCTCGTGGCGGCATGTGCGGGCATCGCTCTTCGCGACTACGAGCGCGGAGCACACGCGTCGGTGGCCGTGGGAGTCGGCACGATGGTGCTGCTCGGCCTCTTCCACCACGACTTCCACGCGCTGCCCGAAAAGGCCTACCAAGCGTACGGAATCGCGCAGACCATCACGTTCCCCGAGTCGTTCAAGGAGAAGGCGCTCTCCTTGTGGAACGTCGTGCTCATGGGATTCGCGGGCATCGCCTTTCTCACATGGGTGGAGAAAGACGCGAAAAGGAAGCCCTTCGATCCGAAGACGTACCTCGGAGTGTTGCGTTCGGTGCGCGACGCCTGGGATGGCTTTCTCGTGCTCGCGTACTTCGCGATCGTTGCAGGCACTTCGCTCTCCGGGCTCGCCGTGTGGTTCGGCATGCGAAACCACGCGAAGTGGCTCACGACCGTGCCCCTTCAGGTGCGGGAGGTGGCCGTTGGCGCTTGGTGGAAGGCCGCGCTCGGCCCGCCTGCGATCATTTTCGGTCTTCTGTTCTGGTGCGACGTTTGGCTCTGGGCGTTCAGCGGACCTCCAGCGGACAAGAGCCGCGGGTTCCGCTTTGGGCGTGGATTCGAGCCCTTCGAAGCTCTCGTGGCGGCGCTTCGTGGTGGAAAAGATCGCACACCCGCACACATTGCCTTTTTCCGCGTGGCGTTCGGCGCCAAGTCCACGGAAGACGAAGCCGTCGCGGCGACGTCGCTTGGCCTTCTCGCTCCACTGCTGTTCCTTCAAATCCCCGTGGTGGCGTTCGTTGCCCTGCAGAAGGCGGGATTCCGGCCCATCGTCGCCTTGGCGCTCGCGGTCCCGTCCGGTGTTGCGGCGTTCCTCGGTCTAGGAATCGTCGGCGAGCTCCTGAAAGGGAGCCGGGCCGCGTTCCTCGTCCTTTTTGCAACGGTCGCCGGTTTGATCCTCTCGGTGGATTTCTACCCGACCCTCGCGAACCAGCTGTCGCCCAAAGAAGTCTTCGAGAGCTACCGTCGCTTCAAAAAGGGCGACGAACCCCTCGCGCTTCTTGGCGTCGGGGGTCGTACGGCGGCGTACTATGCTGGCGGGCAGCCGATGCTCTTCAGCGATCCGCAGTCCACCTATGCGTGGCTCCTTGGTGCACCGGCCGGCCAGCGTCGTTTCGTCTCGGTTCGCTCGGATCAGCTCGCACGTCTGAATCAACTCTACCGAACGGCACGAAGGACCAACTTGCCCGTTCTGGACGGTCGTTCGAGCCAGATCGTCCTCGTCGCTTCGGACCTCCTTCCCGACGAGAAAAGCGAAAATCCGCTCGACCGGATCTTGCTTTCGGCGCCTCCGAAGCCCCAGCGCCCCCTCGACGTGAACCTCGAGGACAAGCTGCAAATCCTCGGAATCGACATCGCAGACGAGCGCGGTCGGCTCGTGGATGCCATCGGTCCGGGCCGCAAGTACCACATGAAGACGTACTTCAAGGTCCTCGCGCCGCTCACGGTCGAATGGGAAGGCTTCATCCACATCGACGGCTACCGCCGCCGCCACAACGGCGACCACAAGCTCGCCGAGGGCAAGTACCCGCTCTCCATGTGGAACAAGGACGACTACATCGTCGACGACCACGAGTTCACGCTCGAGCCCAACTTCACGCAAGGCACGTACACGATCTACTTCGGTCTCTACTCGGGCGAGACCCGGCTGAAGGTCAAGACCGGCCCACACGACGGAGAGAACCGCGTCGTGGTGGGAACCCTCAACGTCCAATAGACGGACCTCTCTCGTCGGAAGCCCCGGCGTCCTCAGTGGCGACGGGGCTTCGCTCTTCCCACAAAAGCCTGAGGCGCCCGGTCGAAATGGGTGTGTCAGCTTCCGTCGAGACCGACGCGAGGCGGGTGCCCGATTCGCTCGCACCGGAAGCGTGCTCCCGTAGTCTGAGGAGCGGAGCGACGAGGCCACCTGCCGCAGCGAGAGGATCGGCGGGAGATGGCACACCCATTTCGACTGGGCGCCTAAGCGCAAGGGAGCATCGTCGCCCACTGCGGCGCCTCAGGAGCCTTCTTGTGTGACGTGACGAGCTCTTTCGGAAGGCCGGGCTGGCTACTTCGCCGGGATCGGGAGTCGCCGGCCGTAGATGCCGGGCGTTTGAGCGGCCTGGTCGTCCCAAGCCACCGCCGCGAACGGGTCTTTTCCGCCCACGGCGACCGACGGCGCGCTGCGCTTTCGCCCCGCTCGGGTACCAACGGAAAACTCGCTGTCCGAGCCGTCGAGGGGGTTGAACGGGAAGCCCTCCGCGAGACGTGTGTACCGTGCACGAATGTCGCCGCGAGGCACGTCCGCCCAAGCCACGAGATACGTTCCCGCGCGAGCCGCAGTCCCGGCAATCGCGGGGCTCGTTTGGTCGCCGTCTTTCACGAGGTCATTGATGGGTTGGGCTTGGTCCCCCGCGATCTTCACGACTTGGGCCGTGAAACGCTGCAGGACGATGTCGGCATTTCCCGTGGAGCGGTCCGCCCACACGATTGCGAAACGTCCGTCCGCCAAGGACGCAATCGCAGGGCGCTCTTGAACGCCAGCGGCCTTCTCGTTGACGACACTCTCGCCGCCAGCGGGGGTGCCATCCAAGCTCACCACACGCAGCTTCACGTCGCCGCCGCTCTCCCACACCAGAACGAAGCCCGTGGGGACGGCCGCGACCCGCGGACGCGCGTTGGACGTGCCCGTCGACAGCTCTTGTTGGTTGCCGAGCACGTTCGGCGGCGAAAACGTTCGACCGAAGATGCGCCCGCTTCCTGGGCCGCCGCTTTCGTCCTGCCACGCCACGAAGAGCTTTCCATTTTCGCCCGCAGCGACGGCAGCGGCGGTTTGACCGCCGGCTTCGCCCGAGCCGTTCGGACCGTTGACGCCGATCGGAGTCGCCTCGCCTTGAACGAACGAGGACGCATCGAAAGAGCGGAGCGCTATGTCGGTGGAGTTGCCGGCGGTGGCCGACTCCCCCTGGAAGACGACCCAGGTCTTGTCGCCGAGCGCAGTGGCTCGAGCACTGGATTGAGCATTCGCGGCCGGCTCGGCTGGGGCCGACCCATTCGGTAGGTAGACAAACCCCTGCGCGATAGCTGGGGGAGAAGGGAGCGGGAGAAAGGACGAATCGAGAGCGCGCAAACCGACGTCGGTTTTGCCACTCGACTTGTCGGTGAAGAACGCGAAGAGACGGCTCGAAGCGCCTTCGCGCCAGAAAAGGGACGTGTCGCCCTTCTCGTTCACCGCGCCGCTCTTCGTGTTGCCCGCCGTGGAGCCTTGCGACAGGTGGGTTTCTTCGGTCGTGCAGCTCGCGGAGCATGCGGTCCCGCTCGGCGGATCGCATTGCTCGAGACCTTCGATGACGTTGTTGCCGCACGTGGAAGGCGGGATCGCGCGCACCAACTTGATGTCGAGCGGAACCGTGTCCGAAGTGACTTTTGCCGTCGTGCACCCTTGGGCGATAAGCTCGTTCGAAGCGTCGGTGGCCAGCGCGACGAACACCCGCTCGGTGTCCGCTTGCGTGACGCGGAGGTCGCCGCAATACTTCACTCCTGGCGCGCAGCCGGTACGCGAGAGCTCACGTGACGTGATCTTCGGGGTGTCGTCTTTCGCCGTGGAGATACCCTTGGGCGCGTCGCAGGTGACGGTCGCGCTCGCTCCGTAGACGGACAGCGTGACCTTCGTGACCGTGTCGAGCAGTCCCTTCGGTGCGAGGAACCGCGTGTCGAGGGCCACCTCGGCGGGCTCGCCGCGTGACGCACACGCCGCGAGGAGCAGGAGCGTCAAACCGCCGGCACGGACGGGTCGAACCGCCCGCAGTTGCCAGCAAAAACGGTGCTCGAAACGACTCATTTGAGCCGCAACTTAGCCGGGATTCGGTGTGCGGGGAACATGCAAAGGAGCCACCTGCGACAGGCTCTACGATGGTTCGTACGGGTCTTGTTCGACCCTACTTCGACCAAGGGAATCGGAATCGCGAGCTCGCGGTCGCGGTCGCGGTCGCTTCGGCCATAAAAGGGATTCCGACGAGCTCCAAGGCTTCTTCGAGGCATTTTCGAGCGCGACCTTCTCCCGAAATCACGACTTCGCTCGCCCGTCGCTTGACGAGGCCCGCGGCCGTGCGGTCCGCCCAGGCAAGCGCGGCGTCGTCCGAATGTGGGGGATTCGCGCACACGGCGAAACGACCGTTTCCGAGGGACACGGCGCATCCGGGAAGCTCCCAGCGAAGCGCTTCATCCGTCGCGCGTTGCTCTTCGCGCGCTCCCGCGAATGCTTCGAGCAAAGCCGCACGTAGCACGCCGCCTTCACGCCCTCGAACGATGGGGTCGAGGATCGTGGCGGCAAGGGAGGGAGTGGCTCCCGCCTGGGCGAGGACGCGACCGAGCGCTGACGCCAAGTTCTGTGCGTCGTGAGAGAGTGCGGGATTGGCGAGGGCGGCGACGAGGCGCGCCCGCAGATCGTTCGACACTTCGAGGCTTTGGGCGTCCTCATGCGTGATGACGATCTCGGAGCCGTTCTCCGGAGTCATCGTCAGAACGACGTAGCCTTGTCGACGGACGTTGGCGCAGGCGCCCGTGGTGGGGCGGTTTCTTTCCCAGGGGCGGCTCGTGCACCGCCCGCCGGGGGAGTCGTGGTCGTAGCGGGGGCCGCGGCCTTTCGCGAGGCCATCTCCGAGGACGAATCGAGCGCCGCACGGGCTCGGCTCGCATAGGCCGGAACACCCAGGAGGGCCGCATAGCGCGACCGTGCCGCCTCGTGGTCGCCCATCGAGTCGTAGCAACGTGCGGCGTCGAACGTGGCGTCGTGGCCTGCACTTCCGCCTCTCGCGGCGACGCCATTGAAGCGTCCCACGGCCGCGGGGCAACCGGACCCTTCCCGCACGCTTCGCGCGGCCCACAGCGCAGCAGCCGGATTGCCCTGGGCCGCGGCTTGGTCGAGCTTCGATGTCGCTTCTGGATAACGTCGAGCTTGGTACGCCGCCATTCCGCTCGCGAACGGATCCGCCCCGTCGTCGCGTTTCGGCTCATCTGCGGCTGTGCCTGCGCGAGCCATGGGTGCGGCTGCGGGAGGGGGGGCAGCATTCGGAGCATATCCGCCGCCACCGAGCGACAGAGGCCCTTGGGCGTTCGCTTGGCCTTTCTCTTTACGTGCTTCTGCCTTCGTCTCGCCGGCCGCTTGTGCGAGCTGGCCGAGACCGGGGGTGGGCTCTTCGGCCATTGAGCCCCCGAGCGCTCGGCCCATCTGGCCAGGCGCAGCCGCTACGACAGGGGCAGCGGCAGCCGTGGCCATGGGGACGGCGCCCGCAGCTCCGTGCGCGGCGGCAGCACCCTTGCCGTCGAACTCACGTTCTTCATTTGCGGCCACTGCGGCAGGCGATGGGGCGCCCTCTTGTGTGACGGTGAGAGATGACGATTCTTTGGGCTGACGTGTTCGCAAGAGCACGGCACTCGAGCCAATCATCAGAAGGAAGAGCGCCGCCATCGCGGTTTGCGGGCGCATCGCCCACATCCCCGCCAAAGAGACGATACGTGACAGTCCACTGCGACCACCGATGGGGACGACTTTTTCCGCTTCAAGGGCTGCCGAGAGGATGCGCTCCTCGAGGCCTGGAGGGAAGTCGGGCTCGGACAGCGCGGAATGCTCGCGGGTCTTCTCGAAACTGCGGAGCTTGTCGGCACATCCCGAACAACCCGACGCGTGCCGTTTCATCGCGGCACTCGTGAGGTCGTCGAGCTCTCCGTAGAGCTCGTCGAGTATCAGGGAGTCGAACTTCTCGCAGTCCATGGGGGCAATCCGTTTCGGTGTCGGGTCAATGTGCGCACGCTCTTAGCGAAGCGCACGGGCGAATTCTTCGTAGGCGCCGAGCGCCTCCTGGAGCCGTTCGAGTGCGTAGCGCATCCGGCTCTTCACGGTGTTTTCGGGTACGCCGGTAATCTCGGCGATTTCCTTGAACGGCAGGTTCGCGACCTCGCGCATGAGGAAGACCTCGCGTTGGTCGTCGGGAAGCTTCGCGACGGCTTGTGCGATTCGTTCTTTGATTTCGGAGCTCGAAGCCAGGCGTTCGGTATCCGCCTTTTTGTCGGGAACGAGCTCGCCGAGCGTTCGGCCTTCTCCGTCCTCCCCGCGGGCTTCGTCGAGAGAGGGATGTCTCCGATGGGCCCTCTTGCGAAGCTGGTCGATGCAGAGGTTTCGCGCGATCGTATAGACCCAAGTGGTGAAGCGAGCCTCGTGCTTGAAGTCGGCGGCGTTCTGTACGACGCGAACGAAGGTCTCTTGCACGACGTCCTCCGCTGCGGGCGCGCTGCGGAGCTGGCGAAATGCAAAGTGATAGAGCGGGCCTTGGTGCCGTCGAACGAGCACGGTGAACGCAGATCGGTCTCCGGATTGGAACCGAGCGACCAACGACTCGTCGTTGTCGTTCGTCACGGACCTTCCCCGAGGGTGGAACCGGGCCTTGCGACGCCAGCGCGAAACGCGCGAGCTTGACGCGAAGCATACGATTCCGCCGGGGACGTTCGGCGCTGCCGGACACCCAGATGTTCATTTTCTTGGGGAAGGAGACGCGTGAGACGAAACAAAGTTCTTCGAGCTCCGAAATGCCGCGCGGACACGCGAAGGGACCACACCATGGCCCAGGGACGCGGCCGCACCATAACAAACGGGCTGCCGCTCATTCCTGAAGATCGACCAACGGCCCATCGTCGGACCACGTTTGTGTGCCGCCGGCCTGAGAGTTTTTTCAAGGCGTCGTAATTAAAGGGGTTGTGGGCGTCCGGCGTCCAGTTTGGCTTCCGGTCGGTTGGGCCGGGGGCGGCGGGCCCCGGAACCGGGCCAAGGAGCCCCGATGCGTTCATCGGTTGCCACGAAGCTTGCGCCCCGACTAGACTGCGCTCCGTCATCGAGCGATTGGATAAAAGTAGTCCTTTTTCCAACCGCACGGCGACCTCCAACGGAAGCGATTCCGGAGGGGGTGGAAGCAGTGCCAGACGCACGCTTCCGACGGACGACACCTACCTTCGATATTCGAGAAACGTTCCGGCCCTTGGGGGCGGATAAGGGGAGCACGCGATGCGACGTCAAGCGATTGGGCTGGCCTTCTTC
>JAYUKI010001140.1:0-2565 GCA_043764595.1 Myxococcales bacterium
AGGAGGCCGTAAAGATCTTGTGCCATGATCGCTCGACGGCGGAAGGTATGTCGCCCACCCCCCCTCGGCAACCGCCATTCGGTCCCCCACCCAAATCCCAAGCCGAGCGGAGTCCTCCGCGAGCCGCAAGCCCGTCCCCAAAAACCACAGCGAGCGGAGAGCTCCGCGAACCGCAAGCCCGTCCCCACCCCAATCAACCCACGGAACAGAAGGCGGGCTGGATTTCGTCGAGACCAAGCGCTCGCCAGGAGGGTCGCGCGGAACGGCCTCCTGGCCGTGAGCACGCCCGACGCCGCGAGCGCGCCGGTATCGGCGAAATCCAGCCCGCCTTCTAAGGGCGGTGTTGTTGGAGGGCGAGCGGCGGTAGCTCGGGCTCGACTTTCCAGCCCACGCCCTCTTTCACACAAACGACCTCGGCCCGTTCCTGCGGATCACTCCCGGTGACGGCAACCGTCGCCATCTCGCCTTCGAGACGCACCGTCATCGTCTTTGGACGGAACCGAAGGCCAAAGTAGCCGCTCGCCAGCATTTCCCGCGGAGCGATGCGTTTGCCTTCTACGAGACTCGCTCGGTCCGCGCGCTCTTCGAGGTTCTTCTTCGCGTTCTTGCCGAGAAGGTCGTAGGCCTCGGACATCGCGCGAGGATCGTCGGTCGCGACCTCCATGCGATCCAAGAAAAGCCGAAGCGCACCGTCCGGCGTCCCGTCCGGAGCAGCACGTGTGCACGACGCAAGCGTCACACTCGACAGGCCCAGAACGCCAGCCAACGCGAACCCTTGCAGACGCGCTGAGGCGCGCTTCACGAGGTCGACGTCCCGAGACGCGAGAGGTTTGCCTTCGTTTCCTTGGCCATCGACCCCGTCCTTACCAGGGATGGGACGGCGCCACCAACGACGGGCCTTTTCACCGGAATTTTGGCCATACCTACATTGTATCCATACTGTGGCGCCGTGCGCGAAGAACGACCCATCACGCTCTCCTGGAACGGCCGCCGCCCGCTCTCGACGCCCTCGGCCGAAAGCGGGGAAGAGAACGCCCCTGCGCGGTATAGGAACGAGGACCGAACGGGGCGGTTCTTCTTCGGGGACAATGTTGCGGGCTTGGACGCGCTCCGTCGAACGGAGCCCGAGTCCGTAACTTTGGCGTACATGGATCCGCCGTTCCACACGAACCGCGTGCACGAGCTCGTGGAGAACGGCGACCACTCGGCTCCGAAGTCCGAGCGGACGCGCAAGACCGCGTTCGACGATCGCTGGGACGATCGCGCAAGCTACCTCATGTCCCTCGGCGATCGCATCGTGCGCTTGCGTGACCTGCTGGCGCCGCATGGCTCGCTGGTCGTGCACGTGGACCCGAAGACGAGCCACTACGTGAAGGTGATGTGCGACGAGATCTTCGGTGAAGAGTGCTTCGCGAGCGAGATCGTGTGGCGCTACCGACGCTGGCCAAGCAAGACTCCCAACTTCCAGCGCGTCCACGACGTGCTGCTTCGCTACCGCAAGGACGCCAAGGTGAAGCCGCGTTGGAACCAGAGCTACGAGCCTCTCGCGGCGTCGACGCGAGCCGTGTGGGGCGAAACGAAGCAGCGTGCCGTCTTCAAAGAGAACGGACATCGCCAGAAGTCCAGTGTGACGTCCGAGCCTTCGCTCGGCGTGCCCATGGGCGACGTTTGGGAAATCGGCGTCTTGGCCCCGATGGCGCGGGAGCGCACTGGATACCCTTCGCAGAAGCCCCTCGCCCTGCTCGATCGGCTCGTCACGGCGCTCTCGGACGAGGGGGACCTCGTGCTCGACCCGTATGCCGGTAGCGGAACGACGCTGGTGTCCGCGGCGAAGCTAAAGCGGCGATTCGTCGGGCTCGACGCGAGCACGCTTTCGCTCGAGACCTCACTCTCGCGGCTCGCCGACGCCGGAGTGACCATGCGGCACGACGACGCAGCCGAACCGATGGCCCCAATGGCCCCGTGCGCATCCGAGCCTCGCCTCCGCGTCGACGCTCGGACCGACTCCGGGCTTGCCAAAACCGGCGTCTCGAACGCCAATCGAGCGGAAAAGCCCTCGAGAAAGAGGACCGCATGAACGGGGCGAGACGCTATCTTCGGGACGTCGCCTTCCCCGCGGGGAAGACCGGAGGCCCATCGTGAGCCCGAGCCCCAAACAAGTCGCAGCCCTCGCCGTCGTCGTTGCTCTCCTCGGCGCCGCCGCGGGCGGTTTTCTGGTACGCGAGGCAGCGCCCTACCTGGCCATCGTCGCCTTGGCCGCCATTTTTGGCGTGTTCATTGCGAGCTCGGCGAGCGGGGGCAACGAAGGTGCGCTCGAGGAGGCCGTGCGGCGCGCGAAAAAAGGCCGCCGTCCCGAGCCACCACCGGGTGCATCTCCGGCCCTCGTTCGTGTCTACGACGAGCTCGGCGAGCTTGCCGCTTCGTACGCGAAGATCGACTCCGAGCGAGAGGCACGAAGCAAGGAGACCGAAGCTTCCGTGAAGTCGCTCTACGAAGCGACCGATCGCCTGAAACGCGGCGTATCCGAACAAACACGGGCTGCGGGCGAGACGGCCGAGATCCTCG
>JAYUKI010001141.1:0-2563 GCA_043764595.1 Myxococcales bacterium
GTTCGCGAGCGCGAGGCCCGCGGAAGCCGGTCGCGGCGTCTGGGTGCCCGTCGGTCTCCTCGTCTTCGCGTCCGTCCCCACGGCATGGCAGTACGCCACTTCCGGGCTCGAGACGAGCCTTGCGTGCGCGTGGATCGTCGTGTCTTCGATGGGTCTCGTCCGCGCGATGCGCGCACGCTCGAGCGCTTGGCTGCGGTTCGGAGTGGCGACCTGTGTGGGTCTCGGACCACTCGTTCGACCAGACTTCTTGCTCTACACGACGCTCTTCCTCGGAGTGCTCGTTTGGCGGTCGAGGAGGTGGCGCGATCGGCTGCTCCTCCTCGCTGCGGCATTCGCCGCGCCGATCGTGGTCGAAGGGCTCCGTATGGGTTACTTCTCGACACTCGGTCCGAACACCGCCTTGGCGAAGGAGGCGTTCCGCACGAACGTCCCGCAGGGGATGTGTTACCTCAAGACCTTCCTCGGCTCCTTTTGGCTCAATTGGCCGCTCCTCCCCGTTCTTTTCCTGACGGTGTGCCGCATCGAGGCCTTGCGACGTCGCGACAAATACGCCGCCGCCGCCACCGGAGCGCCCGTTTTGGGCGCCATTCTCCATACCGGTTATCTGGTAACCATAGGCGGCGACTACATGCACTCTCGGCTACTCCTGCCGAACCTGCTCGCCTTCGTTATCCCGACCGCGGTCGTCCTTTTGCCAACCCACGCGAGGCGCAAAAAATCCATTCCCGCCCTCGCGGGGGCCCTCGTAGTGCTCTGGGCGCCAGGTTGCGCGTTCTTCCTTCGTCCGCCGAAAGAGAACGTCTGTGGAATCGGAGACGAGCACGGATGGTACCTGCGCGAGGCCCACAAAAGGAATCCGGTCCTGATTGAGCACTATGGAACGCATCCCTTCTATACCGAGCGCGAGCCCGTAGCCTCGAGTGAGGAGTCGCGCACGCTCTTCACCGGACGAGACGCCTCTCCACTCGCGCGTGGCGTGGATGCGCACATCGAGCGGGCGGTGGTCGGCGGCGCGATCGGCATTCTTGGGTATTCGCTGCCATCTTCCGTCCACGTCATCGACAAACACGGGCTCTCGGATCCCGTCGCGGCCCGCTTCGAGCTCGGCGCGCGTGGACGACCGGGCCACGAGAAGGAGCTGACGCGCACCTGGGCCGTCGCGCGCTTCGCGGCACCGTCTCCAGACGACGACGCCGACGTACGCGCCGCGCGGAGCGCCCTCGGCTGCGGGGGCGCGCGAGACCTCCTCGAGTCGATCCGCGGTCCCGTCGACGTCGGTCGATTCTTCGACAACGCTTCGAAGGCATTCGCCCACCAAAGGCTACGAATTCCGACCGATCCGTTCGTCGCTCTTGCGCGACTCTGCCGAAACGAAGAGCTCCACCGCGACGTGCGCGGAGGCCGAGGCGGCGCTCCGTTTACGTGGATGTGCGCCCCAGAATCGCACGCGGTGGGAGTCCGCCTCTACGAACACGCGGACGATCGATCCATTGCGGCGGTGGCGCTCGTCTGCTCGGAGGAGGCCAAACCAGGCAAGACGTTTGGCGAACGCGCGGGGCAAGGCATCGCGCAAAACTGCCCAGCCGGGGCGAGGCTCTCTGGACTCTATGGGACGTTCGACGGTGTGGTTCAGGCCGTCGGGCTCGTGTGTACGAGGGAAGGCCAAACGATACGGACATCCCCTTCCGGCGCCGCGCGCGGGCAGCCGTTCGAGGTAGCCTGCACGGAGGGCAAGAAGGCGGGCCTCGCTGGGCGCGCGGGGGCGGCCGTAGACGCGATCGGCGTGGTCTGCACTCCGTGACTCTCGCTTCAGGCTCAGGCGCGGACAGGTTTTCGGTCCCGTCGCATCATGTTCTCGGCTGGCAGGAACCCAAGTCGCCCGTAGAGCCTGGCGGCGTCCTCCGCCGCGTGGAGTATCCAGCGGATTTCCTCCCGGCCCGTGACCAGTCGTTGGATAAGCGCCGTCCCGATTCCGCGTCGCCGGTAGTGTTCATCGACGACGAGCCCGCAGACGTACGCGTTCGTGACCCCGTCCGAGATCGCGCGCACGACGCCGACAAGCCGCGAGCCGTCCCAAGCCGACACCACCCAGCGCGAGCCGACGAGTTGGGCCGTCAAGACATCGCGGTCGAGTGCGGCCCAACCGACCTCGCCGCGAAGCCGCGCAAGCTGGTCAACATCGACCTCGCGGTCGTCACGGTAAACAAGGGTCGTCGTCATTGGGTCGTCCCGGGTTTTACTGGAATTCGAAAGCGGCGCGAGTGGATTGCGGGCGCAACCAAGACTCATCGCTCACGCGGCACATCGATGGTCCCTCCGTTTAGGGAGGGTGGGTTCGGACCTTCCGACGCGCAGGCGACGACGAGAAGAGAGACGAAGGCGAAGGCCGTAGCGCGCATCATCATGGCGAATCCTCCTCTCCGCGACGACTGTCGGGTTTGTTATCCACGGGTCCGCTATGGCCTAGATCGAAGCGACCGAAAGTAAAGCCGAGCGCGAAGAAGAGCGAGGAGTAGGCGTAGGGCTGGGTCGATTGGAGGTACGTCACCTCGGGAAACACGCC
>JAYUKI010001142.1:0-2561 GCA_043764595.1 Myxococcales bacterium
AGCGCGAGCATGCGGGTCTGCTCTTCGATCGAGAGCTCGATCTCGGGGCCGAGCGAGTGCGGAGGAAGCACGCTCGCCGAGTCGCCCGAGTGCACGCCCGCTTCTTCGATGTGCTGCATGACGCCGCCGATGACCGCGCGACGACCGTCGGCCACACAGTCGACGTCGACCTCGATCGCGTTCTCGAGGAACTGATCGACGAGGATGGTCTTGGCTTCGGTCTCGCTGGCCGCTTCGACCGCCAAGAGCACGAATTTTTCCAGGTCCTCGCGCGTGTGGGCGAGCGCCATGGCGCGGCCTCCGAGCACGTAGCTCGGCCTCACGAGGACCGGGTAGCCGATCTCCTCGGCGATGCGGACGGCGTCCTCGGTGCCGCGCGCGATGGCGCTGCGCGGACGACGAAGGGTGAGCTTCTCGAGGAGGGCGTCGAACCGACCGCGCTCTTCGGCGCGATCGATGGCGTCGGCGGTCGTGCCGAGGAGCTTCACCCCTCGGGCCTCGAGGGCGCGGGCGAGCTTCAACGGCGTCTGACCGCCGAACTGCACGACGACCCCGATGGGCTTCTCTTCGTTCCAGATCGCGAGCACGTGCTCGAGCGTGAGAGGCTCGAAATAAAGCCTGTCCGACGAGTCCCAGTCGGTCGAGACCGTCTCGGGATTGCAGTTGACCATGATGGTCTCGTACCCGGCCTCGCGGAGCGCCATGGTCGCGTGGACGCAGCAATAGTCGAACTCGATGCCCTGTCCGATGCGGTTCGGTCCGCCACCGAGGACCATCACCTTGGGCTTGCCCGACGAGGTCGTGGCGTCGCCGGCCGACTCGTACGTGGAGTACATGTACGGAGTGTTGGCCGCGAGCTCGGCGGCGCACGTGTCGACCCGGAGGAACGTCGGGCGAATGCCGTGCGTCTCGCGGAACGCTCGAACGTCGTCCTCGCAGCTTCCGGACAGATCGCCGATGCGCTTGTCCGAGAATCCGAGGCGCTTGGCGCGACGAATGGACTCGGGGGACATGTCCCCTTTTGCGATGCGGGTTTCTTCGTCGAGGATCAGGCGAAGCTGCGCCAAAAACCACGGATCGATGCCGGTTCGTTCGTTGAGCTCTTTTTCCGAGACTCCGAGACGCATGGCGTCCGCGACGTGGAAAAACCGGTCGGCGCGGGGAATGCGCACGATCTCGCGGAGCGCCGCGAGGACTTCTTCGGTGGTGGCTTTGCTCTTGCTCGAAGGGCTGTCGCTGACGGCAGCCTCCATCGAGAGATCGCGTTTCGTTTTCGGCGCCGCGAGCGCGCGGTGGTCGACCTTTTCGAGCAAGGAGTCGATGCCTTCGCGGCCGGTCTCGAGGGAGCGCGCGGCCTTCTGGAGGGCTTCGGCGAACGTGCGTCCGATGCTCATGGCCTCGCCGACGCTCTTCATCTGCGTGCCGAGGGTGTCGTCCGCGCCGGGGAATTTCTCGAACGCGAACCTTGGCCACTTCACCACGACGTAGTCGATGACGGGCTCGAACGCGGCGCTCGTGCCCGTGATCTCGTTCGTGAGCTCGGGGAGCGTGTACCCGACGGCCAGGCGCGCGGCGACCTTCGCGATGGGATAGCCCGTGGCTTTCGAGGCAAGCGCCGAAGAGCGCGAGACGCGTGGGTTCATCTCGATCACGTGGAATTTGCCGGTCACAGGGTCGACCGAGAACTGCACGTTGGCCCCGCCGGTCGTCACGCCGATCTCGGACATGATGGCCTTGGCCGCGTCGCGCAGGCGCTGGTACTCGCGGTCGGTGAGCGTCATCGCCGGGGCGCACGTGATGGAGTCGCCCGTGTGCACGCCCATCGGATCGAGGTTCTCGATCGAGCAGACCACGATGAAGTTGTCCGCGCTGTCGCGCATGACCTCGAGCTCGAACTCTTTCCAGCCGATGACGCTCTCTTCGACGAGCACCTCGTGCGTGGGCGACTGCGCGAGGGCCCACTCGACCTTGGCGTCGAAGTCGGCGGGGTCGTAGACGATGCCGCCGCCCGATCCGCCCATGGTGAACGAAGGACGCAAAATGGAAGGGAATCCGGTGCGCGCAACGATGGCCCGGGCCTCTTCGACCGTGTGCGCCGTGCCGGCTTCGGGGCACGTGAGCCCGATCCGGATCATGGCCTCTTTGAAGAGCTTTCGGTCCTCGGCCTTTTCGATGACCTCGGGCTTCGCCGCGAGCAGCTCGATGCCGAGCCGGTCCAACGTGCCGTTCGCGTGGAGCGCGAGCGCGAGGTTCAGCGCCGTTTGCCCACCGAGGGTCGGAAGCACGGCCTGGGGCCTCTCCCGCTCCAGGATGGCCGTGAGGGTGTCCACGTCGAGGGGCTCGACGTACGTGCGAACCGCGAGGTCCGGGTCCGTCATGATGGTCGCAGGGTTCGAGTTCACGAGGATGACCTCGTACCCTTCGAGCGCCAGGGCTTTGGCCCCCTGGGTTCCTGAGTAGTCGAACTCGCACGCCTGGCCAATCACGATGGGCCCGGCGCCGATGAGGAGAATCTTCCGAAGGTCGTCGCGGCGCGGCATCGAGCGCGCTCCTAGCAGGCC
>JAYUKI010001143.1:0-8654 GCA_043764595.1 Myxococcales bacterium
TACTACCCCGGGGAGCCGAGCTTCGTGCCGGACGTGCTGGCGGTGCTCGACGTCGAGTCGCACGACCGAATGCGTTGGGTCGTGGCGAAGGAAGGGCGCGGGCTCGATTTCGTGCTGGAGGTGCTGGTCGCAGGCGATCCGAAGAAGGACCTCGAAGCGAACGTCGCGCGGTATGCGCGGCTCGGGATCACGGAGTATTTCGTGTTCGATCGAGCGCGATCTCGGCTCTACGGGCATCGGCTTGCGCCCACGGGCGCAGACACGTACCAACGCATCGTGGCGCAAGGCGGTCGGTACGCATCGAAGGTGTTGGGTCTCGACTTGGTGCTCGACGGGGAGAAGCTGCAGTTCTTCGCGGGCAACGCTGCACTTGAAGACTCCGACCACATGATCGCGCGGCTCAGCGCGATGATGGACAACGTCCTGGCAAGAGCCGAGCAAGAAGCGGCACGGGCGGAGCATGAAGCGGCGCGGGCGGAGCAAGAAGCGGCGCGGGCCGACGCGGCGGAGAAGCGCGCGGAGGAGACGAAGCGCACGCTCGACGTCGCGCTGGCGGAGCTCGAGCGTCTCAAACGCTCGTAGGTGCCACGTCGCGCCGGTGCGCGTTTGGTCATGTGGCGAGCGAACGGGCGCGATCCGCCGGGTCGACACCGGAACCACGCCGTTGCAACGCTTGCCTCCGGCCTCGAAGAGCACGCATCCGCGAAGGCGCGATCCGAGGAGCCCCGCGGAACCCGGTTTTCTACGTGAGCACGCACCGGGAGAAGAGCCACCGCCTGCTAGGGTGCGAACCATGACTCGTCGAACGTCCAGCCTCTCCGTCCTCGTGGTTGCCGTGCTTGGCGCCGCGGCGTGCAAAGATCCTCCGCCGCCTCCCGCGCCAACCCCCGAGTTGGATGCGGCGCCTGCGGCTCCTGCCTCGGCCCAAGTCGATCTCGCGACCTGCGCGGGGTGCTCGCTCGCCCCGACGCCCAATTGGACCTTCGAGGGCATCTTCTCGGACGCGACGTGCACCGTGCCTCTCGCGCAGGTCACCATTGCGGCGTGTGCGGCCGTCCCGGCGCTCGGGGCCACGCAGCTCACGTATGTCGACGACGTCGGTCAGCGAAAAGCCAACGAGGTGGCCTCCGTGACGCTCTCCGACGCGCCGTCGAGCCCGCGGTTCCGCGCGGTCGGGAAAAAATGCGTGCGCGCCAACGAAGGCGCCGTCGATCTCACGCCGACGGGCTGCTCGGGCGGAAAAGCCTGCCGCGACACGAATGGAGGGCTCGTCTGCTCGGGCTGTCGGACCTTCGCGAATGGCTGCCCCGACTACGAAGAGACACGCCTCTACGCGGCCATCACCGATCCGGGCCTGAAGGTCGCCGGGGGCACGGGGAATGGCAATATGGCGCGCCTCACGGCCTGCTGCAACGTGCTGAACAGCGAAGCCAACCGACTCGGGCTCTCCCCCGAGGCAGGCCTCCTTCGAGGGGCCGCGGCTCAATGCGCCGCGCTCGTGAAGCAAACGGCGCCGAACGGCACCGCGCCGGAGGCGGGCCTCCTCCGTGGGCTCCTTGCGGGACGAAGTGTGCCCGCCGCATGCGCAGGCTTCTGAGATCCCGCGTCCGCGGATAGCGTTTCCTCGCGAATCCCCTCGAAAACGCCCGTGAAGGTGGAACGGCCTACCGCGAGCTCGACGATCGTACTTCGTGCCGTCTTGGGGCGAAGAGAGGGCATACGCCGCGCAGACTCCGTGAACCGGAGGCGAAAGAAGCGTAGGCTCCGCCCGTGAAACGCAAAAGCCACCAGCCCCCCCCTCCAACGCCGCACGATGCCGTGGAGGAACACGACGAGCGGGGCGGCGACAGGGCCTTCCCAATCGTCGGCGTCGGCGCCTCGGCGGGCGGGCTGGAAGCGTTCACGCAGCTCCTCGAAGCGCTGCCCATCGACACGGGCATGGCGTTCGTGCTCGTTCAGCATCTCGATCCGGACCACGAAAGCGCGCTGGCGCAGATTCTCGCGCGCACAACCTCGCTTCCGGTAAACGAGATTACGAACGACGAGACCGTAAGGCCCAATCACGTCTACATCATTCCGCGCGACACCCACTTGACCATCGTCAAGGGTGTGTTGATGCTCCATCCGCGCGAACGGAGCCGCGTGGCACAACGCCCCATCGACTCCTTCTTCGAGTCGCTGGCGCAGGATCAGCGCGAGCGCGCCGTGGGTGTGGTGCTGTCCGGCACGGCGAACGACGGCACGATGGGCCTCGAGGCCATCAAGGCCGAGGGCGGGATCACCTTCGCCCAGGATGCTTCCGCGAAATACGATTCGATGCCCCGAAGCGCCTCGGCGGCGGGCTGCGTGGATCTCGTGCTTTCGCCGGCGGCGATCGCGACGGAGCTGGCACGAATCGCAAAGCATCCTTGTGTCGCCGGGCAACCGCTCGCGTTCTCACCCGCAGCGCAAGGCGCCGACGCGGAGGACGCCGCGCAGGAGAGCGACGACGCGGCGTTGCCTCCAGGGAGCAAGGGCGGCACGGAGCCCGATGTCGGGGCCAGGTCCAAGATCCCTTTGGACGGCTACAAAAGGGTCTTGCTCCTTCTGCGCAACCATTCCGGCGTGGATTTCTCGCTCTACAAGTCCACCACCATTTTGCGACGCATGACTCGGCGCTTGGTGCTCAATAGACAGGCCTCTCTCTCGGACTACGCTCGATTCCTCGTCGGAAATGCCAAGGAACTGGACGCGCTCTACGCGGACGTCCTCATCAGCGTCACGAGCTTCTTTCGCAACCCCCAAACGTTCGACGTTCTCGAGAACAAGATTCTGCCCGAGCTCTTGAAGCAGCCCGGCGACGATCCGCTGCGGTGCTGGGTGCTCGGCTGCTCCTCTGGGCAAGAGGCGTATTCCATCGCCATCGCCTTCCTCGAAGCCGCGGAAAGGGCGCCCCGCATGCGAAAGCTCCAGATTTTCGCCACCGACCTCAACGACCAGTTGCTGGAGAAGGCCCGCCACGGGCTGTATCCCCAGACCCTCACACTGGATATCGCGCCGGAGCGCTTGCGGCGGTTCTTCGTGGAGGAGAATGGCGGCCACCGCGTCTGCAAGACGCTCCGCGACATGGTGGTCTTCGCGCGCCATAACCTCATCGCCGATCCGCCCTTTTCGCGCATGGACCTTATCAGCTGTCGCAACCTGCTCATCTATCTCGAGCAGAGCTTGCAAAGGCGGGCCATACCCACGTTTCACTATGCACTAAAGCCCGACGGGTTCCTGCTTTTGGGCGCCTCGGAGTCCGTTAGCGGCTTCAACGAGCTCTTCGAGCCCGTGGACAATAAGAATAAGATCTATGCCAAGAAGGCGGCGCCTACGGTCGCGTTTCATCTTCCGGTTAGGAAGGTGACCGGTGAATGGACGCCCCCGCGGCCGCAACTCCCGGTGCATCCGCCCGTGGAGACGGAACGGTCGGAAGGCGTGCGCATCGAGCCGAGTGCAGAACGCGAAGCCAATCGCATCACGTTCAATCACTTTGCACCTCCGGCCGTGCTCGTGAACGCCGAGCTGCAGATCCTGCAGTTCCGGGGGCCGACCGGCGCGTTTCTGGAGCCGCCTACCGGCAAGGCGAGCTTCGACGTCCTGAGGATGGCACGAGACGGCCTGGCGTTGCCGCTGCGCAGCGCGATTGCCCAGGCGCGGAAAGAGAACAAGACCGCGAGAAAGAGCGACATTCGTCTCACTCACGACGGCAAGACCCGCACCGTGAGCTTGGAAGTCATTCCCCTGAAGAATCTGCGTGAGCCGTGCTTCCTGATCGTGTTCGACGAAGCCGGAAGGGAGCCCGCGAGAGTTGGATCCCCCGAGGCGCTGGGGGCTCGCGCCAACCCCCCGCGTGCCAACGAAGAACCAAATCGAATCGTCGAGCTCGAGACCGCGCTCGCCGAGGCGCGCGAAGACCTCCAGTCCATGCAGGAACAGCACGAAGCGGCCAGCGAGGAGCTCCAGTCCGCCAACGAGGAAGTGCAGTCCGCCAACGAGGAGATGCAGAGCGTCAACGAGGAGTTGCAGTCGTCGACAGAAGAGCTGGAGTCGACCAACGAGGAGCTCACTACCGTCAACGAGGAGATGTCGAATCGCAACGTCGAGCTAAGCCGCCTCAACAGCGACCTCACGAACCTCCAGAACTCGACCAAGCTCGCTATCATCCTCCTTGGGCGCGATCTGACCGTCCGGCATTTCACCCCTCAGGCGGAGAAACAATTCGCCCTCCAGGCGGCTGACCTGGGACGACCGATTCGCCACATCCAGCACAACCTCGCGTTCGGTGACCCCACGGAGCGCGGGGTCGACCTGGAGGCCCTCGGGACGGAAGTCATCTCCAACGTGCGCGAGCAGGAACATCAGGTGCACGACAAAAGTGGCCGTTCGCTCTCGCTCTCAATCCGCCCCTACATCACGCTCGAGAACAAGGTGGACGGCGTGGTGCTGGTCTTGGTGGACATCACTGACCGCAGGCGAGCGGAAGAGGCCGCGGCGCACTTGGCGGCCATCGTGGCCGCCAGTGACGATGCCATCATCAGCAAGGACCTTGGCGGCGTCATCCAAAGCTGGAACCGGGGTGCGGAGCGCCTCTTTGGGTACACGGCGGAAGAAGCCATCGGCAAGTCGTCCCTGAGGCTCATCCCCCCGGACCGCGCCGACGAGGAGCCGGGGATCCTGGCGCGCGTCGGGCGCGGCGAAACGGTCGAGCACTATGAAACGGTGCGCCAACGCAAAGATGGAAGTCTCGTAGACATCTCGTTGACCGTATCGCCGATGCGAGACCCCGCCGGTCGCGTCATTGGCTCGGCGAAGGTCGCGCGCGACATTACGGACCGCAAGCGCACGGAAGAGGCGTTGCGGCAGCGCGCCGTCGAGCTTGCGGAGGGCGAAAAGCGCAAGAACGAGTTTCTCGCCATGCTCGGTCACGAGCTCCGCAACCCGCTGGCCGCGCTCGTGCATGGCCTCGAGCTCATGGGCAACGTGGCGGACGACAAGGAACGATCCGAGCAGCTTCGCATGGTGATGGTCAGGCAGTGTGAGCGCATCGGCGTCTTGCTCGACCAGCTCCTCGACATTGCGCGGGTCATCACGGGGAAGGTCGCGCTCTCGAAGAAGCGCATGGACCTCGCGGACGCCATCCGAGCGGGGGTCGAATCGGTGAAGCCGCACCTCGACGCCCAGAAGCACACGCTGACGCTGTCTCTCCCGTCCGACCGTGTGCTCGTCATGGGCGATGCGGTTCGGCTGACCCAGGTCGTGGAGAACCTCCTGACGAACGCCATCAAGTACACGGCCGAAGGCGGACGGATCGATGTGGCGCTCGAGGCCGACGACGACCACGCCCGGTTCGTCGTCCGAGACACTGGGGTCGGTCTGAGCGCCGACTTCGTTCCTCACGTGTTCGAGGTGTTCACGCAGGCGCACCGTTCGCTCGACCGCGCCCAGGGTGGCCTGGGACTCGGGCTGCCCCTCGTTAGCCGGCTCGTCGAAATGCACGGAGGACAGGTCAGCGCGTCGAGCGCCGGTCTCAACATGGGCAGCGAGTTCGTCGTCACGCTGCCGCGTCTGCCCGAAGCGCTTTCGAAAGCGCGTGGCCCGATCGAGCCTGCCCCGACGAAGTCGCTCACGAAGATTCGGTCGCGCCGGATCCTCGTCGTGGACGACGAGGAGGAAGCGAGTCAATTCCTCGCCGACCTCCTCGAGCTCGGTGGTCACATCAGCCGTGCCGTCTCCGACGGCCCAACGGCGCTCGCAGCCGTCGGCACATTCGATCCCGAGGTCGTGATCCTCGACCTCGGCCTACCCGGGATGGACGGGTATGAGGTCGCGAGAAGAATGCGCAACGAGTACCCCGACAAGAAGATTCTGCTGATTGCCGTGACGGGCTATCAGAAGGACGCCGTTCGGCTCAAGGAGGCCGGCTTCGACCATCACCTGGTCAAGCCCGCAAACTTGAAGGCGCTCTCCGCCATTATCGAAAATTGGGACGCTGGCGAGCCACGATGAAGTCCACGAGCCCCGAAAAAGGGTTTCCCATCGTCTGCGTGGGCGGCTCGGCGGGCGGTCTCGACGCCTACATTCGCCTGCTGAGCCATCTCCCGGCCGACATGGGCATTGCCGTCGTCATCGTCAATCATCTAAGAACCGTCGCCACACGTCTCCACGAGATACTCCCGCGCTACACGAAGATGCCCGTCGAGCTCATCACGGAGCGGCTGATCATCGAGCCGAACCACGTGTTCATCATCCCCGAGCAACGCGATCTGCACGTGCTCGACGGAGAGTTTCGATTGAAGCCGATATCGAAGCCGCGTGGTTGGCCCGACGTGATCACGGTGTTCTTTCGTTCCTTGACGGAACACTGGGACGGCAAGCTCATCGCCGTCATCGTGTCGGGCTACGATGGGGATGGGGCTGCGGCGCTCTGTGGCATCAAGGAAGTGGGGGGTATTACCATGGCGCAGAAGCTCGACACGGCGGCGCAGCCGGACATGCCCGAGAGCGCGATTGAGAGCGGGTGCATCGACTTCGTCCTCTCGCCCGAGGACATCGCTCGCGAGATCGCGAGAATCGCACAGGCGCTCGACCTCGCGGATCCGGCGCCCGGGGCTCCCTGATGGCTCTTCCGATTTGAAACTGAACCCGCACGTGGAGCTCGTGCGCGCCGCGCCCTTGTGCCGCTTCCCACCTGACGGTCATGGCCACCCCGACCGTCGTCGGAAGCACAGCCTAACGAACTTAACGAACTGACCTGACGGCCAGAGAGGTCGGGCCCGGGCGCTATTGCCTTCGCCGCTGGGAACGGGAGCCCCGAGTCGGAATTTGTTCGCGTGGCGGCTCGCGCCTCCGACGCCCGAGCGGAACTGCATCAAAATAGAGGGATGAGCACCACTTCGATAGCTCGCCTCACGCCGTCGCCAACCTCGCCAGCGGCAAAGGGCCGCGTCGAGCTCCCGTGACGCCGCGCCGCGCTGGCACGCACTATGCAATCGCACGATTGTGGCGCTCCAAAAAAACGAAGCCGATTCGCCTCGCGACACAGCCGCCAAACCGCCGTTCGAAGGGGAGCGCGTCCAAGAGTCCCCCGGTTCGGAGGCGAAGATGGTGCACGCACCCGACTATGGGGAGAGCTCCTATCGAGGCAGCGGCCGGCTCGTGGACCGCGTGGCCCTCGTGACAGGAGCCGACAGCGGCATCGGCCGCGCAGTCGCGCTCGCGTTCGCGCGTGAGGGAGCGGACGTCGCGATTGCGTATCTCGACGAGCACGAGGACGCACGGGAGACCAAACGCGTCGTCGAAGAAGCGGGCCGCCGGGCCATCCTTCTCCCAGCCGACCTCGCCGAGCCAGCCGCTTGCACGAGAATCGTCGAGGACACGGTAGAAGCGTTCGGTCGCATCGACATCTTGGTCAACAACGCGGCCTACCAGGGAAAGGCGGTCGACCGTTTCGAGGAAATGACGATCGAGCGCGTGGAACGCTCGTTCCGCGTGAACATCATGGCCATGTTCCACATCGTGCGCGCTGCCCTCGGCCATATGCCGCAGGGGAGCAGCATCATCAACACCTCGAGCGTTCAGGCCTACCATCCGTCGAAGAGCATTCTCGACTACGCAACGACGAAGGGCGCGATCGTGACCTTCACGAAGGGACTCGCTCAAGAGACCATCGAGCGCGGAATTCGCGCGAACGTCGTTGCTCCCGGCCCGGTGTGGACTCCCCTCATCGCGCAGTCGTTCGACGAAGAGCGCCTTCGGCCGTTCGGGAAGGATTCACCGATGAAGCGGCCGGCCCAGCCCGCCGAGCTGGCACCTGCGTTCGTGTTTCTCGCATCCAAGGACGCGCAGTACATCAACGGCGAGGTGCTCGGCGTTACGGGCGGCAAGCCGCTCGGGTGAAGCTGCGCGGCGCCGACGTTTCATGCAGCGGGAAGCAGCACGACGGACGTCCGCGACCGACGTGAACGCCTGCATTCGCGAGGCGGCGGGGGCAGACGTTACAGCCAATCACGTTCCCAACGTGGGCCGGTCTCGCGGCGCGCGCCCCCCTCGAGCTCGCCGGGGTTCGACTCCGAAGAGGCGGCGAAACCGAAACCTCGTCGTGGCATTGAAATAAGTCGACAGCGTGTAGACCTTGGCGGAGCAGGGGCACGCTTTCGACCGGCCCATTGTTTTCCTCGATCAGCGCTTCATCACGAGCTGAACCGCGGCGAGGCACATCTCGTCGAGGGTGCCCTCCCCGAGCCGGATTTCGGTCGGCGATCGGCGACCCTGCGCTACGAGGCCTCGCTTGAGCTGCACGTTCGCGAGGCTGTTGTCGTACGTGCATCGAACCTCGAGGGAGTCTCCCGGACCTACGCTCGGAAGGGACTCCAGCGGTGCGTCGTATAGGTACATTCGTTGCCAATCGAAGGCCCAGCTCGGTTCCTGGAGCAGGCACTCTTCCCTCGGCTCGCCCACGACCGCTGCGCCCCGCTTCAGAGTGAGCTTCTGGTCGATCCCGGCGAGGTGCATATGAGCGCCGACGCCGAGGATGCGCATTCGCGGAAGAGGAAGCCCGGCGAGCGAGGAGGGCACGGTAAAGATCATCGTCTCGGTGTGGCGAGGCGCGTTCACCGGAATGGCAAATACGG
>JAYUKI010001144.1:0-2556 GCA_043764595.1 Myxococcales bacterium
CTCGGGATTCTTCAGCGGCTCGTTCGGTGTCTCGCATCCAACAGGAATCGGTGCATCCGGCCTCGCGTCCGGAATGCCCGTCTCCGGCAAAGTCCCATCCAAAGGAACCTGCCCATCCACTCCCCCCTCCCCACAGGGCCCATTCGCACAAAGATCCACGAACCCCGGGCACCCCGCCACACCAAAGATCAAAGCGGCGACACCCACTGGCAATAGTACAATCTTCTTCATGGTCGCCTCCGCTCAGAACTGTCCGTGAAAGACCAAGCCGCCGACGGTCGGCGACACCTGCACGCGTGCAGGCCTCACTTTCCAGGGCGTCAAAATGGCCAGCGAAACGGCGCTGGCGGCCAGAAAAACGCCGCCTCCGACGTACCCAATCACGCTCCCCGTCGCGAGACCATTGGCCTTGCTCTCCGTGTCCCGCGCCGTCGCACAGCCAGGCGAGCTTGCGTCTGCGCACGCACCGGCCTGCGCCGCAGCGATGGTGTCGTTTTTCGGCCCCGAAGACGCCGCGCCGAGTCCAATGCCCACGGCCAAACCGGCGACGCCCACACCCGCTAGCACCGCGGGAACCAGCCAACTTCCTGTTTCACCCCGCTCTCCGGGAGGTGGAGTGATGGGCCCCGCAACGGGCTCGTCATACGTCACAATCACTGTTTGACGCGCCGAGCAGGCCACAGTTTTCGTGCGTTCGCCTTGTGGGCCCTTCATCCGCACGATGTGCTCGCCCACTTCCACCAACGCCGTTCCTTGCTCGAGGTTTCCGTCAATCACGCAGGACGGGACCCGCACATCCAGCGTGCACAGCTTGGCGCTCGCCTCTTCCACGAGCAGGTGCGCTTCTTTGCGGTCTTGGGCCGTGACCTTATCGTTCTCGGGCAGCGCCGCGTAGATCTTCAGCAGCTTGGCCGCTTCCAGCGGATGTCCACTCCGCAACGTGGAGCGTGCTTCGTTGAAGAGCGAGTTCGGATTCTGGCTGCGCGCGTAGGCCTCGTGAAACTTTGCACGGGCCGCCTCGAACTTGCCTTCCGCATAGAGCGTCGCTCCCTCTTGGTGGAGCTGCCCAGCCAGCTCACGCCGCGCTTTGAGCTCGTCGTCCTTGGGACCAGCACTCGCCGTGCTGACCCAACACACTGTCGCGACGGAGCAAACCGCCGCCCATCGAACCACCTTTTTCACGATCGTCTCCACAAGGTATTGGGTTAGTCAAAAGGGCTTAAGACCGCTCGGAACCGTAGTTGGCGCGGCTTGGGAATTCGGTAAAGTGGGCACTGGCTGGGTCGGTGCCACCGGCGCAGTCGTGGCAGAAGCAGCGGGCTTCACGCTCGCCACTGGGATCGTCGCGCCAGCAAGTGCGGAAGCGTGAGGCGCCAAAGCGGACTTCGCTGCCGATCCGGTCCCGTGCGGTTTCGCGCTCGCCGCGGGAACCGAAGGTTCGACGGCGTACACGACGGCCACCGACGAACCAGGTGAGGCCACGCTCGTTTGCACCGACACAGCCGAAGCCCCGCTCGCGGCACCCTTTACGGGAAGATCCTGAAGGACTCGGTAGTAGGCAAAACCAAGCATCAAAACCAACCCTCCTGCCAAAAGGCCCAGCAAAAGTCGGTTTCTTGCCTTGGCTAGGAAGTGACGCTTCTCCTCTATCTCAATCTTTCGCCCCGAGGGCGCGGTGATCAAATCCCGTCGCCCCGCTCGAGACGGCTCGACCGCCATTCCTAGGTCCACACTCCCACTCGGCACTTCTCGTCCTTCACTTCGTGCGCGAAGACCAGACTCCTCCGGATCGACCGGATCACGCATCAGCCCCACAACCTCCTCGGGCGGCCGCGATCGTGGCGCTTCGTCTTCCGGCTCGAGCAAAACTTCACCCGTCGGCATCGTGACCTTCGCCGCACGCGCCGGAACAGCCTCACCCGCGTAGCGAGCGTTTCGTGCGCCGTCCGAGTCCCGCCGCTCGGGCATCATCAACGTGGACTTCGCTGCCGTCGCCAGCTCGTCAAGACCGTCTTCGAGGAGAACCGTCCGAAGCTTTGAGAAAGGAAGGTGCCCCCACCCGCCATGGGGACGAAAGCACACGATGCATACGAAACACGAGGTTTCCAACGGTCATTGAGTTGCTCATGATTTGCTTTCATCCCCCTGTCGACCTCCCCCAAATCGCGAGCGCAAAGCCGCTCGCTCAGGGGGAGGTGGAGAATCCGCGATGCATGCGAAACGCTTACAAAGGCCACGGGTTCTCTTTGGCCCGTTGCACGTTGCACAAGCACCCTTTGTCCAATCGTGTTCATTGAGTCCACCCTCCGAAAACCGTTGCGACGTCGCGCGCTCCCAACCGTAATGGGTCGACCACACTCGTTCGGCCAACGCCACGTCGTGGCCCTGCGCCAAACGTGGACGTCTCGCATAACGTCGTGACCAAACAAAGCCCTTGGCCTCCGAGCCGGCGAGTGGACCGGCGTCGAGCTATGGCGCACACTCCGCGCCAGCGGCACCGTGGCCGGCGCGATACGGCACGCGCCGCTGTCACGGAGCCTGCGCCTGTTGGCTCGA
>JAYUKI010001145.1:0-2548 GCA_043764595.1 Myxococcales bacterium
CCGACGAGCGCAATCTCTACGATCTTGTCTGCCGAAGACTGCTCGCCGCCTACCACGAAGAGCACGTGCTCGGCGTCACGCACGTGGCCACCGACATCACGACGCCTGGCCACGTGGACCGCTACGTGAGCTCGGGCACGTCGGTCGAGAACGTCGGTTGGAAGATCGTGGAAAGGCGTGCTCCGAAGCGCGCGAACGAGCCCCCGATGCTTCCGGGGGGCCTCGTTGCGGGTTTGGTTCGTGCCGTCACCGCTGCGAAGGTGATCCCCAGAAAGACCGAGCCCCCGCCGCACCTCTCGGACGGAACGCTGCTCACGGCCATGGAGACCGCAGGACGCACTCTGGACGAAAAGGAAATGTCCGAGGCGATGCGCGAAAAGGGACTCGGAACGGCGGCCACGCGCGCCGCCATTCTGGAGACCCTGCTCACCCGCGGCTACGTGAGCCGTGAGGGCAAGTCGCTACGGGCCACCGAAAAGGGCTTTGCGCTCATCGAGCGCGTGCACCCGCACGTGAAGAGCCCCGCGATGACCGGCGAATGGGAAGCGAAGCTCTCCGGCATCGAGCGCGGAGAGCGCGATTTTGGCGGCTTCATGCGCGAAATCGAGACCTACGTGTCCGAGGTGGTCCATGGGGCGCGTGGAACCACGCCGAGCCCCATGCCCGGCGCCACGCCGCGTATCCACGCTTCCGGCGAGGGTGCTTCTCCAGAGGCTCGTTCGTCTCGGTCCGTGGAGTACGCCGACACATCCGTGCAAAATGCACATGACAAGCACGCAGCCGCTCGCTCGCGCAGCTCCGTGGAAAAGAAGCGCACGGGGCCCGTCAGCAACGATCCGGGTCATCCCGAAGAATCCACCGAGGCGCCACGCGAAGAGCGGGTTTCGAATCGGCCCCGCGACCTCATGGCGCTCCTGCGCGAGCCCTTCGGGCTCACCCGATTTCGGCCCGCGCAAGAAGAGGTGTGTGCCGCCGTGGCGTCGGGCCAGGACGTCTTGCTGGTCATGCCCACCGGCGCGGGAAAGTCGCTGTGTTACCAGCTCCCGGGCCTTGCTCGTGGTGGCACCACGCTCGTGGTGAGCCCGCTCATTGCCCTCATGGAAGACCAAGTCGGCAAGCTCTTGGAGCTCGGGCTCTCTGCGGCGCGCATTCACTCGGGGCGCAATCGTGGGGAATCGCGCGCCGCTTGTGTCGACTACCTCGAAGGCAAACTGGACTTTCTCTTCATTGCCCCCGAGCGACTCCGCGTTCCCGGATTTCCGGAAATGCTCGCCAAGCGAAAGCCGACCCTCGTGGCCATCGACGAGGCGCACTGCATTTCGCAATGGGGACACGACTTTCGTCCGGACTACCGCATGCTGGGCGAGCGACTCCCACTGCTTAGGCCAGCCCCCATCGTCGCCCTCACGGCCACGGCCACACCGGAGGTCCAAGACGACATCGCGAAGGAGCTCGGGCTCGTCGGAACTTCGCGTTTCATCCGCGGATTTCGAAGGGAAAACCTCGCCGTCGAGGTGCTCGAGCGCGGCAAAGGAGCCCGCGCCGACATCATCGTACGTTTGCTCTCCGACGCCTCCCGAAGGCCCGCCATCGTCTACGCGCCCACACGGAAAGAGGCAGAGTCCTTGGCCGACCTACTCGGCAAAAAGACACGCGCCGCCGCGTACCACGCGGGAATGTCCGCCGCGGCCCGGGACAAGGCCCAAACCGGCTTTTTGTCCGGAAAGATCGACGTCGTCGTGGCCACCACCGCGTTCGGAATGGGAATCGACAAAGCCAACGTTCGCACCGTGATCCATTCGGCACTTCCGGCCACCATCGAGGGGTATTACCAGGAGATCGGGCGTGCGGGTCGGGACGGCCTTCCGTCGCGCGCGGTGCTTCTCCACGGTTTCCAAGACCGCAAAACCCACGAGTTTTTCCTCGAGAGGGACTACCCGGAGGAGGCCGATCTCGACAAAATTTGGAAGGTCTTGCGCGACGAATTCGAGCCGTTCGGGGACGTGCAAGTGCGCTCGAGGCTCTCCACGGAGGCCTTCGAGAAGGCCATGGAAAAGCTCTGGGTGCACGGCGGTGCGCTCGTGCGCGCCGATCTCGTGGCGCGTGCGCCGGGCAAGGACGCGGAGGGGTACCGCGCGCGCTACGCGAAGCATGTGGCCCACAAGCGCGAGCAGCTCACCAAAATGCAGGCCTACGCCGATTCGTCCGGGTGCCGCATGCAGAGCCTCGTGCGCCATTTCGGCGACAGGAACGACGTGGGCAGTCCCTGCGGCATGTGCGACGCCTGCGATCCGGCCGGCAGCATCGCCGAAGAGACCAAGACCGCAAGCCGCGACGATCAGGCACTCTTGGCGCGAATCGTCGCGTTTCTTCGCGATGGAGACCGGCGCGATCCCACCGTGGGTCAGGTGCACCGCGAGCTCTTGCCCGACGGTCCTCGGGCGACCATCGCCCGCGCCGTGGCCGGCCTCGCGCGGGCGGGCTTGGTGAAGCTCCGTGACGACTCGATGGTGAAAGACGGAGAGACCATCTCGTTCCAAAGGGTCTT
>JAYUKI010001146.1:0-8609 GCA_043764595.1 Myxococcales bacterium
GCTTGGTCCGTCCACGCTCTACAATGGCACGCACTTCGGGACGATTGCCGAGGGCTCGTACAAGGCCGTCGCGACTGGCAAAAACGGCTGCACCGGCGTCGGGACCATCGACTTCAAGGTGACCGCCAAGACCTCGACCAAAAAAGTCCTCGGCAAACCGACGTTCTCGTTCGACCAGCAGCCGAAGAGTGGCAACGCCTTCTCGAAGTCGAAAGACAGCAACATCTGGTTCAAGGTTGCCGTCACGCAGTCGGTAAAAGACGAGCCGTACGCTTCGTGCTGCGACATCGAATTCGACTACCAGAACGAATACGGCGGCTGGGAACCCCTCCCAAACAGCCCCTTCCAAGACGCGAGCTGGAATCTTGTCGTGAAGCAGCCCGCAGCCATCGCCAACAAGAGCGTCTCCGGATTCACGCAAGGCACCGTTTGGCGCGTGAAAGTACGCGCGTACAAATACAAGACCGAATTCGAGTGGAGCGACTAGCTCGAGTTTCGCGTCGATCAGAACTGATTCCGAAACGGGCCGATCCATGATGAGCCAAGACGTCGTCGAACGTACGAAGGCGGCCGGTGCGCAGGGCAGCGAAGCTTCCCGGAGCTTCGCCTGGCACGAAGCAAAGAAACTCGAGCCCGCCCAGGGATGGCGGTTGGGTGTGGAAATCCTCGAGGCGCTCGATATGGACGTTCGAGCCTTCACGTGGGCTCCTCTGATGCTCGAGGGCGCCGAGGTTCACGTCCTTCCGAACGTCCTCAAGGGGCGGTAGCTACCCAGCGAAGAGCCGGGCTCGGCCGAATGGCAAAAGCGCATCGCCGGCTCCATCGGCAGGTTCGTCCGCGCAGGATACCTCGTCCGGCTCGGCGATGGGCATGTCGACTCGGGCCCGGGCCTCCCGCCCCTTCCCGACCTGTCCGGCTGCCTTGGTTGTCTCGACGAGGGCTATTGTCTCGCGTGCGAGGGGGACGGATCCCGTCTTGGGGAATTCGGTTTCGGCGACTGCCCGGACTGCAAAGGCACCGGCAAGTGTCCGTGTTGCGGAGCCGGTGATCCCATGGGAGCCACGGACTAGGCATTTTCTCCAGCGGAGCCACGGTCACGTGTTTTGCCCGAAGACGGCGAGCGTTCCGCAAGGAGCGCAGGCAAAGTGGTATTGGTAGCCCGAGCCGTTGTTGATCGTGAGCTCCGGGACGAAGTCTTTGGAGTAGGAGCCAAGAGCCGCGACGAAGGTCATTTCGTCGTGGCAGAGCGGGCAGAACGCGCGCTCGAAGTCCTGGACCCAATCCGGCTCACCGCCCACCTGGGTGCGATCGTTTTCGGGCGGAGCATCGGAGGGAATCGCACGAAGAACGGCGTTCTGGCGCCGAATGGGAGCGCCCTCGGGCCTTAGGGCCTTTCCGTAGCTTGCGAGGGCATTTGCGTCGGCTTGAACGCCGAGAACCGCGACGGTTCGCGCGTCCTGATTCACGCGAAAATCGCGTCGCATCAGCCAAAGGCAACAATCCAGACAGCCCACGAGCGGAAGGTGCGTCCACCCAGGAAGCCGCGCGCGGAGCGTGGGCTCAGCCCCCACGTCGAAGACGAAAAAGGCTTGCATCCGATGGGCGCACCCAGGACAGAGTGGCATTGCGAAATGGTCGCCGCCATAGGCGTGTGGACTGGCATCGCTCGTGGCCTCGGGGCGGGCCCCGCGATGAGCCAGCCACTTCGCGGTGTACGTCGGAGGGGTAGTCCCACGGCGCACGGAGGTGCGACCACTCGGTCGGTGAGAGGGACAGCGTCTTGAGGAGCAGGTCGAGGAGAGCCGTATCGTTTCGGCTTCCGACCCCGAGCTTCGCACACATGGTGAGGGCGAATGCGGACTCCGACGCCGCTTTTGTATTGGCAGCGGCCAGCGCGTAGCGCGCCCATGCATCGCCGTCATGAAGGGTTGCCCCCATGGGTCGCGGGTATCTCCTGCGAAGCTCTTCGGCTTCGCCCGTGGCGAGCAACGTGGCGAGGACGATCCGAGATACGTCGCGGTTGGCAGACGTCTTGGCCATGAGCTCGTCTGCGATGCGGACGACCTCCGAAGGTGCTTTTCGGAGGGCCATGTGACCGAGGTAGATCGCATTCTCGGCGTCGAAGGGACCTATGCGCCCTGGATGGGCGAGGTATGCGCGATAGGCCGTGGCGCCTTCTTTCGTACGCCCACGCCCGAAGGACCAAAGCGCGAACCAACGGCGCGCCTCGGGTTTCAAGGAAACGAGGGCTTGGGCAAGGCGGTGTCCCCGCGTGCGTTCGATCGCTCGCCATACGCGCCACCAAGGTCCAGTGGCACCTTGTTGGCTCGCGTGTTTGGCATAGGCCGAGGACGCCGCAGCGAGGTCGTCGGAGCCCGCAGCCGTCGAGGACGTCGAGACGCCCGAAATGGGATGACGTGCCATGAGCCGCGCGGCGAGAGAAGGCTTGGGTTGGGCCATTCGGCAATCGTACTGGGTCCGGGCACTACGGGCTGAATCGAATGCGTCGGTGTTGAAGAGCATCCCGATCCTCTGCGGGGTCAGGGCGCCCGTGGCTAGGCCTCGGCGAGGAGCGCGCGGAGGCACGGCACGACGACGGAACGGATCGCCGTAGTGCGGACTCGGGCAGCGCCTTCGTCGTCGAGGAGGCCAAACGTGCGGAGGTCGAGTCCCCGGCCGGGTCGCTCCACCGACGTTGGCGCAGGGCTCGAGCCCCGAGGCTCGAGGTCGTCCACGAGCTGCAAAAGCGCGCTTCGGACGGGAGCTCCGCCTTCACGGACCGTCCACGCCACGACCCGAAACGCCAGCTCGGCGTGGGCGGCTTCGTCGCGTGCGATGGTCTCGAGGACGCTCGAAATCGCCTGCGCGTGTGTGTGGCGGACCGCTTCGGAGGCGTCGAGCGCCGCCGCAATCTCGCCGACGCACCCATCGAGAACGGTCTCCACCATCAGGCTCACGAGATCGTGCCCCGTGTTCGAGAACGTCAGCGGCAAAGGACCCGGACCAACCGCCTCGCCGCCGAGGGCCGAGGCAAGGGCATAGGCATGCCGAGCATGAACCACTTCTTCGCGTGCCGCGACATGGCACGCGTCGACGAGCTCGGCGGGAGCGCCCAACGCCATGAGCTGGAGCGACAGCTTGGCGAACGCCGCGACCGAAGCGTGCTCCGCGGCGGCATCGGCGCTCCATGCGAGCGCGGCCGTCTTGCGCAGCGTGGGATCGAGGTCCTCGAGGGCGATTCCCGCCATGGCCCAGTCGTGCCTAGTCCGAAGTGGCGCAAGAACGACAGCGCCGGCCTCGCGGATGGGACGCCCACGGGCATGAAAACCGCACTGGCCATTCGGACCGAGCTGCGCGCCGGGCGGGCACTCCGGCACGGGCTCCGAGGTACGATAACAGCATTGGGCACTGGCGCGTTGCTCGCCTGCGAATGGCGCTTCGACCACGCCCGCCTCGAGCTTCAAACGGAGCCCTACCGGACACTTCGAGCCTTGTTCCGCTGGAACGCTGGTGCCTCGCTGGGGCGAAGGTACGCATTGCGTAGCGGAGCGGAAATTGGGTGGCACGGCAGGAGCCACGGGATGAGCCACGACGTCGAGACGCGTGCACACGCTGTAACAGCATGCCTCTTGCTGAGCGATCGAAAGGGCCCTATCGAGCTCGAAGCTCGCGAAGGCGGGATCTCTGGAGTTCCCCCAAGGACGCCCCATCATCACCGAATATCCGAAGGCTTCGAGCTCGTCGCCGGTCTTCGCACAGCGCTCGAAAGGCGGGGGACGCAGTGGTGCCGCATACCTGCTCCAAAACCTCGTCGAGGGCACACAGCTTGGAGGTCCCTTGGACTGCGGCGTCGTTCCCCGAATCCCGAACGCCCGCCTCCGCAAAGCCACCATCGCCGCGCCCAACGGACGCCGAGACCGAAGGAACGGGTTGCGCAGTGGCCACGACGTTTGCGTCCGGTGGTGCAACGAGGCTCGTGTTGACCTGACCCGCGTCGGGTGGCACTGGCGGAGCGCCCTTGCAGCTCGAGACGACGAGACCGGCCCCCGCGGTGGCGGGGAGTCCCAAGAGAAGGAGAATACGGGCGCGGAGAGCGACGGGGTTCATTCCATGGTCGAGCATATCCAATTGCCTGCGCCAACGTGCATTTCGGAGGCTTCGGAAGAATCCCCCTTGTTCATCACGCGTTTGGGATGCCTCGGCGCTCGGTCCACGCGTGGACTCGAGCCGTGGCCAGTCGAACAGTCGTCCGCAAATGCCGTCGAGGTTGACCCGGTCCCAATGGGAGGACTATGCAAAGTACATGAAACACGTGGCCCGTTTGGCGCTCGTCCTTTTGGGATCGGTGGCGTGTGCACCTCCGCTGCGCGCGCCCGCCAAGCAGGCCGTCGTCCGCCCTGCACCCGTGGTGCGGTCACCAAGTGCCGAGCTGCCCATTCCCAAAGCCCTCGAGACCACTGAACCGGTCTTGGCGCCTGCACTTCCGTTTTCGGTCGCCTACGAACGGGCGTGCAACGGAAGCGTCACGGGGCCCTTGGTCTCGCCGTCCGGAGCTCGGGTTCTTTTTTGTCGCGCAGCCTACACGCTCGCGGATGGGCGTTTCCTCGGCCTCACGCCACTCGGCCCTACGGCTTTGGTGTCCGACGAAGAAGCCTTTTTCGATACCTATTCGGGCGGGTTCGAGCGTTCGCCAGTCCTCTCGAGGTTGCGGTCGCGTGCGAAAAAGCAGCTCATCCACGCGACGAACATTGTCGCAAACCCGGCGCTGGACCGCTTTGCGTCGATCGAGGGCTCGCGAATCGTCGTTCGTTCGATAGCGAAACACGAGACTCTGCTCAGTGCGCCCGTTCGGGACGACGACCACGTGCTCTCCGTTGCCTTTCTTTCCAATGGAGACGCGATAGCTCACGTCGCGCGCGGATGCGCCACAAAGCGTGTTTCGTGCCCGAAGGACTCGGGATCCAAGGGTCGATGCACGGAGACGAAGTGTGCGTCCCAGCCCGTGCTCTTGGTGCACGACGG
The DNA here is from genome assembly GCA_043764595.1 of Myxococcales bacterium. Lineage (GTDB taxonomy): Bacteria > Myxococcota_A > Polyangia > Polyangiales > Polyangiaceae > JAAFHV01. The sequence continues at coordinate 5,023 of JAYUKI010001146.1, forward strand.
GGAATTGACGCCAATGGGCCCGGGGTTCGACGACGTCCAGTCCATCGCGGTCTCGCCCTCGGGCACTCGCGCCGTTCTGGTGCGGGGCGAGGATGCGGCCATCGTCGATCTTCCCAAGGGAGGAGTGCTCTTTCCACTCAAGCCCTCCTGGGCGCACCTTCACCATTCCGGACGCGGGCCTTCCGAAGGTGTGGCGTTCGACGCGACCGCAACGCGTGTGGCGATCGCCACCGAATCGGACGGCGTCGTGCTGCTCGATCTTCGCAATCCAAAGGAGCCCCGGCAGGTGGCTACGCGCACGAGCATCGAGGTCGAGCAAGTGGCGCTTGTCGGCGATGGACACACCCTGCTCGTGAGCGACGGACGGACCATGGAGGTCCTTCGCGAAGGCGAGCCCCCACACCCGAGCCGACGGCCCGAGTACCTACCCACGCTTCCACGTGGATTCCGCGCACCGCTCGTTCGCAACGCGACACTGACCTTCAGCAACTTCGATGACTCGAGCGAGACCGTTCCTCGTGGAATGGTGGCTCGCTACCGACACACGAAAAAGAGGATCGACGTCACCGTGACGGCCTCCGATGCGGCCGAGTTCGGTCCTGCCACCGAGGACGTCGAGGCATGGTCCCGCGCCATTCTCGAAAAGGAAGACACGACGGCCGCAGGGCGCAAAGTCGCACGAACCCCGAATGGCCGGGTCTTCGAGATGGTTCGTTTCGTCCGAGACGGTTGCGATCCTTCGGACGACTACGTGCGCTTCATGGAGCGTGGATCGCTCCTCTACCGCATCGATGTTCGATTCCCACCACGGGCGTCCAAGCGGTCGGTGACTCCGGTGCTCCATACGTTCTTCGACGCACCCACCGGAGACGGAGACTTCCGACGCGTCTTCGTGAAGCCTACGCCGACCTTTCCCGGTCCTTGCTGACGTAGCCTCGTGCCCTTCCGAGACTCGGGCACTCAAGCTCAAGGACGCGCGGGAAGGCCCCAGAGCTTGGCCACGCGCTCGTACGAGGCGACGCGCTCGGCTTGAATCGGCACGACCGTCGAGATCATGAGCTCGTCGGCGCCGGTGCGCGAGACGAGGTCGTCCAGGCCCCTTTTGACCGTCTCGGGACTGCCAATGACCGAGCCTGCCGCGAACCTCTCCACGACGGACAGCTCGGCTTCGGAAAAGCGATATCCGCGGGCTTCGTCGAGGGAAGGAAATGGCGCGGGTTTTCCTGCGGCGAGACGCGCGAACGCGACGCGAAGCGGGGCCGCGAGCTCTTTGGCGTGCTCGTCCGTTTCGCCGCACACGACGCTCACGGCCATCATGAGGCGCGAGTTTTCCATGCTGGCGCTCGGCTGGAATCGATCGCGGTACCGTGCGACCGCCGCGTCGGACTCGCCCATGCTGAAGTGGCCCGCGAACGCGAAGCCGACTCCATAGTTTGCGGCGAGGGTGGCACCGGCGCTGGTGGAGCCGAGCATCCAGATCGGAGGAATGGGCGCGTCGTTCGGCATCACCTCGATGGCCGAGTAGGGATGGTCTTTTGGAAACTCTTTCCGGGCAAAGGCAAAGAGCTCCTCGACTTGGTCGTTCACGCCGCCGCCGGCCGACGACTTTCTGTGGAGTGCGGTCGACGTGTACGGATCCGTGCCGGGTGCCCGGCCGATTCCGAGGTCGATTCGACCGGGATAGATGGCTTCGAGCGTGCGAAAGATCTCGAGCACGTGAAGTGGAGAGTGGTTCGGGAGCATGATTCCGCCTGCCCCGATGCGGATGTGGCGCGAAGCTCCGGCAAGATGGCCAATCAAGACTTCGGGCGCCGAGCTCGCGATACCCGGTGTATTGTGGTGCTCGGCGACCCAGTACCGATGGTAGCCGAGGTAGTCGGCGCGACGCACGAGCTCGACCGATGCGTGAATGGCTGCGGTGGGAAGCATGCCCGTGGAGACGGGGAAGAGATCGAGTGCCGAGAGCGAAATCATAGGGCTCCTGGAAGGAGGCCGGCTTTTCGGGGATCGGGTGGATCGGTCGTCGGGTCGGCCTCGCAGCGCTCCTTTTCCGTAGCACGTTCGTCTTGGGAGCGGCACGCTGGGCCCAAAGGGCGTCGTTGCCCCGAGGCGCTCGGCAAGACCATCGAGGTACGCCCATCCGGAGCAATTCTTCCCTGCTCACCTCGCAATATCGCGATTCGTCTCGATGCAGCGCTTGCGGCTCGACATCCCGCTTTTCGCGGACCATATCGACGGCATGCGGAAGATCGCCTACCTTGGTTTACTGACTTTGCTCGCAGCTTGTTCGGGCAGCAGCATCACCATACCCGACCCATTCGGTTCGCCCGACGGCGGAACGACGGTCACGCCCGGCGCGGAGGGCGACGCGAGCACGGAGAGCGATGCGGGGGAGGCCGATGCCGAGCCCGAGCCCAGCGATGGAGCACCGCCCGGCGACGCGACTCCTCCGCCCGTGATCTGCGACGTGGATTTCTTGCTCGTCGCGAACAGCTCGGGAAGCATGGGCGACAAGCAGGCTCCTTATCTGGCTGCGGTCAAGACACTTCCGTCCCAGCTTCAAGCTCTGAACGACGGAAAGATCGACACCCATTTTGCCGTGACCACGTCCGACGTCGATACTACGGCGACCGCGGGACTGTTCATGAAACCCACGACGGCAGGGTGCGAACAGCCTGCAATCAACCGCTTGTGGCTTACCGCGACCGATCCGAACCTCGACGTGGCGTTCGCATGTCGCGCGAATGTCGGAATCAACGGGAGCGGCGTCGAGCAAGGCCTTCGCGCACTCTCTCTCTCCATCGAAGCCGCGCCGAATCGAGCCTTCTTCCGGCCGGGGGCCCTGTTCGCGTACCTCATGATTCTGGACGATGGGGACGAGAGCACCGAAGCTCCGGCAACGCTCGTATCGAACACCGTCGCCAAGCTGGACACCCTGACTGCGCGCCGCACGGGCGTGGTGTTCGCACCGCGGATGGCGGCCGCAGGCTGCGCCGTGACCTCGCAGACGACCATCGTCGAAGACTTCGTGACCCGAGAGACGACGGCACGGGCGGCGCGCTTCGACATGTGCAACACGCCACACCGGTTCGACCTGGCGGTCGCCGCGATTGCCAGTCGCATCGATAGTCGATGCCGAAGCCGAAACTAGCTTGCGCCACTCATGTCGAAGCGGCGACTCGTGCCGCACCAGGGCGTCGCGGCGCACGAAGAGCGTAACGGTCGACATGGAGAGAGGCATCGCTAAACTTCTGCGTTCGTCCCTGCTCGCACACGCTACGCGCCGGGTGTTCGCGCGGGATTGCGAGGGCGGGCTTGCCGAAAGGTGGGAGGCGTCGTAACCTGCTGGAAGCCTCGGCCCCATCTCGGGGGCGATCGGTTTCGACGGAGATGACGACTTCCTAGCTGCGTGCCGTGGATCTCACAAACCACGTAAATACTTGTGGGGACGTTAATTGCGAACGACAACGCAATCGCTCTCGCCGCCTAAAAAACGGATAGAGCCGTCCGACCCGAAGCCCGTCAGAGCTTCGGCTAGGGCGTCATCGATCTGACTAGCCAAAGCCCGGGATACCGGGGCCTACGGC